>PLUT01000135.1 GCA_003162875.1 Granulicella sp. | reverse complement strand
CTCCTCCTGCTCCAACTTCGAGAGCTTCCAGGCCCGCCGCGCCAACATCCGCTTCCGCCCAGCCGGCCAGAAGAAATCCGAGTTCGTTCACACCCTCAACGGCAGCGGCCTCGCCGTCGGACGCACCTACCTCGCCATCCTCGAGAACTACCAGCAACCCGACGGCACCGTTCGCATCCCCTCGGCCCTCGTCCCCTACATGAACAACCAAACCCTCATCACCAAACGCGTCTAGCAACCCCACCACTCTCAATACGTCGTCATTCTGACTCGAAGAGTCAGAATCTCCGTATCTGCTCTATGCCGTGCTCCATTCGTGACTGTTCCATCGCTACGCGTGGGGTTAATTCGCTATAGGCACCTTGTCCGCAGACTCGACAACCACCGTTTCAACCTGAACCTTCTCCGGCTTCAGCAGAAGCCCCGTCGCCTGTTTCAGCGCTACGTCGAGCGAGGGAAGAGCGCTGTCGGCGTCGATCTTGGGCTCATAGCTAAACCCGATGTCGTAGCTGCCGCTGATGCCAGTCTGATCGACGACGGGGAAGCCCGCCGCGGAGGTAAGGTACTTGGCCAGTTGCGGCATGGACCAGTTGACTCCGCGCATCTCGCCGGACCCAACGTGGATGCGAAAGCCGGGGAAGTGATCTCCCTTGGTGGCCGTCAGGTGCGCGCCTCCTTCCGCGACGACAAGAGCATATCCACGACTCAAGCGCGTTTCGCTGTGCGCCACCAGGTGGAAGCGCTGCTGCAGCAGATCCTGCAGCCGAGGCTTGAGCTCGTCGCGGGTGAGAGCTACACCGTCCTCGGGCTTGGCAGCAACATCGTAGAGATTGGTTTCCAGCCAGCCGAGCTTGCTCACAATCTGGCTGTCGTCGATGCCGTAAGCGAGTTGGATAAGCAGCGCGAGCGATACGTGAGTTGCGCTGAATCGACCTGTGCCCGGAGCACTCCAGCTGCCGCTCTTCGGGTCGGCCTCGGGCGGTGCGGGCTTTACGGTGGCGACTTCAAAGGCGGCCCGCGGGGTCTGCGCGGTTGCAGGAATAAACGAGAGCAGCAGAGAGGACAGCAAAAGATTTGTCATTCTGAGCGCAGCGAACGGGGTCCCCGGCCAGCTCGCTGGCTGGGGCTGGAAGAATCCCCGTATTTCGCATTTGCTTCTAGGTTGCTGTGGTCTCATGGTTTGATTTCATCCTACGTACTTCCCCGCTTCACGGATTGGCAGCGGGCTGGTAGCCCGAGGCTTTAGCCTCGGGTTTCTCGCGGGCTGGCGCCTGCGCTCTGAGCGCAAAGCCGAAGCATGTCGCCCGCGGCAGCGGGTCAAGATGAACTGAATGGCTGACCTTGCTCAAAAGTAGTCATTGCGGGCAGTTCGAAGGATATCCTAGAATCATCCCGGCTAATGCAGTCTAGCCAGTCCGCGAAGAGCCCACTATGCGTCTCGGCAAGCTGACCCTGTTCTCGTGTGCCGCGGTCCTAACCTTGCCCATGCTCGGCGCAGGGCAACAGCCGTCCTCCGCCACGCCCACCATCAAGGTCTACTCCCGCGAAACCATCGTCGACGTGCTCGTCACGGACGCCAGCGGAGCTCCCGTCCGCGGCCTCAAACGATCCGACTTCACCGTCGAAGAAAATGGCAAGCCGCAGGCCATCCGCAGCTTCGCGGAATTCGACCAGGCCCCTCCGCCGCCCGAACCTGCGCCCGAACTCGCTGCCAACGAATTCACCAATAACCGGCCATTGCCCGAGACCGGCCCCGTCAACATCCTCCTGCTCGACACGCTCAACTCCCAGCAGCCCAGCGACGTCGTCCACGAACAGCAAGCGGTGATGGACTACCTCGGCAAGATGCGCCCGGGCACCCAGATAGCCATCTTTCTGCTCTCCCCCAGCGGCCTGCACACGCTGCAGCCCTTCACCTCCGAGGCATCCCTGCTGCGCCGCGCCGTCCAAACCCAAATGTTCGAGTTCGGCACCGACATTGAAAAGTGGACGCGAGACTGGTATACGGTCGATGCGATCGATCAGCTCGCAGCCTACGTCTCCAGGATCAAAGGCCGCAAGAACCTCCTTTGGTTTACTCCTGGCATGCCGATCCCGCTCGTCCGCGATGGAGGCTACAGTTGGAGCGATCCAACTGTGGGCGGTGGCTGGACCGCGCCCGACATGGGCGTGGTCTACAGGCTGATGGATGCCTATGAACTGCTCACCGCCGAACAGATCGCCGTCTACCCGGTCGACCCTCGCGGCGTCGGCGGTCTCGGCATGGCCACCATGAAGGCCGAGGCCGTGGCCGAGGATCTCGGCGGCGTGGCCTACTACAACACCAACGATCTCGGCTCGGCCATCGCCAGCGCCATCGACCATGGCTCCCACTTCTACACGCTTTCCTATTTCCCTCCGCAAAAGAAGGACGACGGCCACTTCCACACCATCCGCGTCGCCGTCGACCTTCCCGGCCTACGCCTGGTCTACCGCAAGGGATACAACGCGGAGCTGCCTCAGCTGCGCCTGCCGACCTCCGGCCCATCCCTTATGAAGGCCTCGCTCGAAGCCAAGCTGCCCAACGCCACCCAGTTGCTGTTTGACGTTCAGGTAGAGCCCGGCACACGCCCCGTTGGCCCTCCCGATCCTCCGGTTCAGGGCTCGCTCGCCCACAAGTACCGGAATGCTCCCCTCACCCGCTTCGGCCTCCTCTACACCCTCGAAGCCAACCAGCTCGCCTTTGCCGACGGCCCCGGCGGAACCCACAACGGTTCCCTCGAATTCGACATTGCCGCCTACAACAACCACCGCAAACTCGTCACCACCCTCAAGCAGACTACCAAGCTGCCCCTCGACGCCGACCAGGACCCGCAGTATCTCGATCAGCCCTTCCAGTTCTCCCAGCAACTCGACCTTCCCTCGGGATCGATCTATCTCCGTGTCGGCATCCTCGACCGCACCTCCAACAAAGTCGGCACCCTGGAAATCCCTCTCACGGTCCCCAGGAATGGAGCAGCCCGTCGCGGTCTGGTTATCGAGAAGCCCTCGGAAAACTAGCGAACGCAGAAACGGGATTGCGGCAAGCTCACCCCCCGGAAATGCGCCGACCCGAACTCGCTCAAAACCCGACTTCTCAAGCACTACCGCGAGTCAGTTTGCAGTGGGAGTCTTTTCCACGTGATCCACTACCAGTTGCTCCGTTTTGGCTTTGCCCAACTCCAGCTTGAGGCCTAGTTTCTGCACCGAGGCAAAGATCGCCGGATCGAGCTCCTCGCCAGGCTGCGGCGGGGAGATGAGTGCCAGCATATCCGGCGAGATCTGACCCTTCCGGGTAGTAACGATCCCACTGCCGGCGGCAGCTCGTAAGAAAATCAAGCCCGGCGACAGGGATGAGTTAACGGCGACCTCATAGGTGCCTTTCAGTCCGGTCTGATCGACCACCGTCTGCCAGTCGCCCCGATACTCGTGCATGTCCGAAGCAGATTTGCCGCGACTGTCACCGGCATTCAGGATATTCGTTAGCAGGTCGGCGAACCCCGCCATCGTCATGCTTGCTTTCAGCGTAGAACCTTCGTGGCCGTTCCAGTAGATGTAGACCGGTCCATCCTTGGTGCCGACTACGCGGTCATACTGGGCGACAGGTGTGCCCCAGGCTGGTGGTACAATGCTGGCGGACTCCACCAGCTTGGGTCCCCCTTTGGCGACCACCAGTGCCATCACCTGCTGGCTCTTGCTCTCGCGGTGGGCTACCAGCCCAAAGCGGTCTTCCAGCAACGCCTGCAACATCGCCGGAGCGTCGGCTTTGGACGCGCCGGCGGGCATTGTGGCTACGATGTCGTAAGGATCTCCGTCGTCCGCGAGCCACTCCGGCCATTTCACCTGCATGGAGTTCACGCCGTAGGCGTAAAGGATCAGGTTTCGAAGCGACATGTACCTGAACTCCGCCCGCGATCCCGCGAAGGAAACTCCAATCTTGCGAGCCATGACCTGCTTCAAGTCAACCGGAAAATGTGCTGATGATGGCTCGATCGTCGCTGTGTCGAAAGAGAGGTTGCTAAGCGGTACCTGTGCATTCGTCGACGCAAAGGCTGCACTTGCGGCAACGAAAATGCCAACTACAAAGGCAACGCCAGAACGGTTTCGCACGTTGTTACCTCAACTGCTCTATGCGGATCAGTCTAGTCCCTTGGTCAACCTCCCGAAATACGGGGTGATGATTATCCAGTTAGCCCCGGTGACCGGCATTGGCGCGCTGAAGGCGCGATCTATCGTAGCCTGGGGCAACGCCCCAGGTGCCGAACAACCGAGGATTCGGCGGGCTGAAGGCCCGCGCTAAATCCGCGTAGAGCTATCCACAAGCCCCCCTGAGCTAACTGGATGATCATCTACGGGGCTTTCGCCAAGCTCACCGCCCCGGAAACGCGCCGACCCGAACTCGCTCAAAACGAGACTTTACAGGCTGTTGCCCTATGGCAGCAGACACGCACCGGCCAAACGCAACCCGCCCGGCCGTTGACTGGGACAAACTCGAAGGCCCGGCCCTAAGCGAACTAACACCTCGGTTGTATCTGCTGACGCGTTGGAGGGATTATCTGCGGTTGCTTGTGGACTGTACGCTTCGATTTTCTTGGGTCCGCGCGCGGGGGCACTTCTTCGAGGGGGTCGCACCCGGAGTCCGCGTGCGGAAAGATCGTCAAGCAGTTGGCTTTTGCGGATCACAACCCATTTGCCATCGGGGCGCCATTCACCTGCTGAAACCAGCGGAAGGTGGTCTAATGGATGGCACGAGGTTCAACTTACCGATGACTGAAACGGAAATTCCCGACTACTACGAATTCCTGGAGATCAGCCCTCAGGCTACTCAAGAGACGATTCATCGTGTCTACCGGTATCTGGCGACTCGGTATCATCCTGACAGCGCGGGGACGGGCGACCTGGATAAGTTCGCCCAATTATCGGCGATCTACAAGGTTCTCTCGGACCCTGCTCGAAGAGCGGAATACAATGCCCAGCGAGCGACGCATCCGGCTGCGGCTCAAGACCCGCTGTCGACCACAATTGACTTCATGGACCAGGTGGAGGGTGACCAAAACCGCCGGCTCGCGGTTCTTGCCATCCTCTATTACCGTCGGCGCATGTATCCCAGTGACCCGGAAGTGTCTCTCCCCGAAATCGAGCGCCGCATGGGGTTCCCACGCGATTATCTCGACTTTACCACCTGGTATCTGACGAAAAAGAGGTTCATCACCAGGGCGGATAACTCGGATTTCACCCTGACGGTGGAAGGCGTTGACTTCATTGAGACGCAGCGCGCAACCGTGCCGCTGCTCGACCGGCTCCTTACCACCGGAAGTCACACCGGCGATAAGGACGCACGCAACCAACTGCCTGCCTGGCTGCCCCCTCCGCATAGCCCCAGCGACTTGGACCTTCCGGCCGTAGTTTAGCCCCGCATCTTTCCTGCTCGTCACCCTGAGCGGATCGCGCCCGCTGTCGCCCAAACGCTTCAGAGGACGCTGAGAAACTCTGCTCCGTGCGCTTTTCGGAGTAGCAGCGGGCTTTAGCCCGCGGTAAGTCGCACATAAACCGACGGGCTTTAGCCCCGGGCCCGCTCTCCGC
>PLUT01000017.1 GCA_003162875.1 Granulicella sp. | reverse complement strand
TAATGGGATTCTCCCTTGGCGGCGGGATGGTCATTCGCGCCGCCGCCTTCGAGCCGCGCGTTCGGAGAGCTATTTCCTACGACGTCTGCCCGAATATGTTCGAGTGGAAGCTGCGCTCCGTGCCGCAACCAGAGCGGGGAAAACTCCTCGAATGGTTCGACTCTGGCAACGAGGGCGCGATCAACACATTCGTCGCCGGCGCCATGGCCAAAAGCCTCTTGCTGACCTGGGCAATTCAACAGGGTTTGCACAACACCAGCCTTAAGACACCGTATGAGTTGCTCAAGCACTATCAGAAATATGAAACCGCTAGCATCTCGTCCCGGCTTACCCAGGACGTGCTCCTGATGGCAGGTGCCGAGGATCACTATGTTCCGGTGCACCAACTGCCCGATCAGATTGCGACCCTGACGCATGTGCGCTCGCTGACCGCGCGCCTGTTTACGCGCGCAGAACAGGCTCAGAACCACTGTCAAGTGGGCAATTTGGGCCTCGCGTTCCGCACAATGATCGACTGGATGGCTGGACTTGGCCCAATCGATCCGAATGGTTCGGCTACAGCCGAATGGAAAGAGAGTACGAACCAATGAAGCGACATGCATTCGTTACCGGAGCAACGGGATTTCTTGGCCGAAATCTTATCGAGGAACTCGTACGTGAAGACTGGGACATTACTGCGCTGTGTCTTCCGACGGACAAGACCGAGTGGTTGAATCGACTCGGAGCCACTATAGCCATCGGCAACATCACCGACCGAGAGTCCTTGGTCGGGGCCATGCCAGATTCTCCGGATGCGGTGTTTCACGTCGCCGGGAACACGAACATGTGGTCCGCACACGACGCGCAGCAGTATCAAGACAACGTCGTCGGGACGGGACACATGCTCGACGTCGCCCTTCAGAAGGGAGCAAAGCGATTCGTATACACGTCGTCGATCAGCTCGTATGGCTACCAACCGGGCGTCCGCCTTGACGAGAGCACACCATCGAATGTGATGACGTGCGGCCATTACAACTACGGCAAGACCAAGTATCAGGCGGAGCAGCTCGTCAAGGCAGCAGTGCAGCGCGGTCTTTCCACTGTGATCCTGAACCCTGTCAACATCCTGGGGCCCTACGATGTCAACAATTGGACCAAGCAGCTGATTCGACCCGTCTTCGAGGGGAAGATGCGCATCGTCCCGCCGGGCAAGGGGATGTGGTGCTACGTGAAAGACGCAGTCGCCGCGCACATCGCGGCCGTCGATCATGGTGCGGCCGGCGAGAATTACCTGCTGGGCGGCGACGAGGCTTCGTTCGAAGAGGTGATCAACGAGATCCAGCGCCAGTTGAGCAAGCCTTTGTCGACTCGAGTCACGCCCAAGGCGGTGCTCTGGCTCGCAATGATGGTATCCGACCTGAAGTCAAAGGTCGACGGCAAGGAACCCGCTCTCACTGCCCAGCGGTACAAGCGCGCGGTCGGCCATATTTCGTGCAGCTCCGAAAAGGCCATTCGCGATCTCGGCTTCAAGATTACACCGCTGCGAGTCACGCTTCAGGCTAGCATCCGGTGGCTCACCGACGAGCACTTGCTGGTGGAGAAGAGCCCTGCAAACGAGGAGCCGCGGAGGGGCTCGGAAGAAGTGCAGGTAAACGAACCCGCACTAGGCGCGCACACCCATACGGATGCCAAGCTCGGCGTCGAGTACGTAGAAGTCAATGACGAGCCCAATCATATCGAACGGTTCAAAAACGACTGGGTGCGCGTTTACATGGCGACGATCGCGCCGGGGGCGAAGACACTCTACCATCGACACCGCGAGAACACGCTGTACGTAGCCATCGAAGGTGGCATCCATCACAACGATGTGCCCGGCGCGCAGAAGCAAAGGTCCATTGGGCTACCAAGATCATTACGGTTCGCAACAAAATTGGCTTGGCTGTTGAGGCGGCTCGTATTCGGTACGGTGGATCTGCCGACCTCAACAATGGTCATGCAGTATCACCGGGACTTTCCCCTCATCCATCGGATCTGCGCGTCTTCCAAGAATGGCCATCCGATGGAGTTGATGGGCATCGAGGTGTTCCGCCACCCCGGTCGTCGCAACGACACGCCGATCGACACATCTGGGTTCGCGCTGGAATACACCGATCCCGAGTTCACGGCTTATCGTGTTCGCCTGGACGCGGACAGCGCGACTGGACGTCACCGCATCCCGGTGCCAGGCATGCTGGTGATGACCACGGGCAGCGGCCGCTTGAGCATAGGGAACGACTTCGCCTCTAGCTCCGAATTGGGCGCGGGCGGCGTTACATGGCTTGGCGAGGCTTCGAACATAGACCTGACCAACGTTGGCAACGACGGGCTCGACGCACTGCTCGTGACGATGAATTAGGTAGGAAACGCGTCCGCTGTGACACGGCCAGCGATTTACTGCCGAGAGGATGCCATGGGTATTGCATTGGTGACGGGAGCTGCGTCGGGCCTGGGGCAGAGTGTTGCAGAACTCCTNNTGTGCTCCAAGGCGCGCTGCGCGCGAGCCTGCGTTAACCTGTCCGAGCCGGCCGAGGTCGAAGCGGCCTTTGAGTGCCTGGTGCAAGATGGGCGCCGACCCACGCTTATCTTCCACGCCGCGGGCGTACTCGATGTAGGCGACCTCGACGCGCTTACCGCCGCAGCATGCCGGCGAGACATGGAGGTCAACTACTTCGGTACCNNATGGTGCCAGCAAGTTTGCTGTATTCGGACTGTGCGAGGCCCTTCGGGGCGACTTCGAACGCCTGGGCATCGCCCTCTCTGTGATCTGCCCGCCGGCCGTCGACACCCCAATGGTGAAGAACCTCGGTGCCCAGCGGCCCGCACTCTACGACGTATTCCCCTTCGCAAAGAAGGAGAAAGTTGTCCGCAGCATAATTAGAGCCATCGGGATGCGGGACCGGTTTCTGATCCTCGGTGACGCCTCGTCCGAGATCTTCTATCGTGCGAACGGCCTGATGCCACGGATCATCTCGCGGGTCATGGAGGGTTTGACGCAGAGGAAGCGAAGGAAGGCGATGGCTGATGCACCATTTCTCAGATCCCATTGAGCTCTTGAAGGAGGATGCGTTGAATGCCATAGCCGGAGTGAAAACGAATCCGAGTCTCCCCGTCATCGTCAAGACGGCCGAACGGGAATTAACTCCGCCTGCTCCACCGTCGTACTCGTTTCCGGTGGGATATCACGATCTGTACCCGGACATCAGCATCAATTCTCAGCTCAACCGCTTCTATGGCTGGGTCG
>PLUT01000313.1 GCA_003162875.1 Granulicella sp. | reverse complement strand
CGGGGTGGTTGGGCGGGAAGTTGAGCGCCTCGAAGTTGTAGAAGTCGCTCTCCACCTGCGGGCCCAGCGCGGTCGAGTAGCCGAGATGATGAAACACCGCGACAATCTGGTTCATCGTCTTCAGCAGCGGGTGCTCAATCCCCGGCGCACGCACCGTACCCGGCAGCGTGATATCGATCGCCGCCTTCACCGCCCGCGCCGCCGGGACAGCCTCAGCCTCCGCCAGCGCCGTTTCAATTTGCTGCTTCAGCTGGTTGAAGCGAATGCCCAGCGGCTTGCGCGCCTCGGCCGGGGCGGACTTAAGCCACGCGTCGCTGATCAGCTTCAGCCGGCCTTGTTTGCGGCCCAGCCAGCGCAAGCGAAACGCTTCCGCATCCATGCCGTCCACCGTCTCGCCGCGAACTTCCGCGGCCAGCGTAGCGAAGGCGGCGTTCAAGGAGGACTCGTCGTAGTTGGGAAGTTGGGGGATGTCTTCGTTCATGAATACGCTGCAAATGCCTACACGGTCAGTGTATCGCGGCTCACAGCGCCGACAGCACAATAGCCACCACCACGGCGCCCAGCAGCAGGCTGCGCTTATCCGTGATCGCGTAAACCACGGGGTCGTCGTGCAGTTCGCCGCGCGAGGCCAGAAACCACAACCGGAACAGCCACAGCAGCAATACCGGGAACAGCAGCCACAGGCGCATGTAGTGCTGATACAGGCTCTTCGCCACCTCGTTCTGCACGTAGAGCGCGAAGATGACGACCGAGGCGCATCCGGTTGCCGTGCCGAAGCTGCGCAGTTGTTCCAGGTCGGAGATGCGATATCCACGGCCCTTGATCGCGATCGACGCCGCGTCCGAATGATGCAGGCGCCGGCTTTCCAGTTCGGAGAAGCGCTTGACGAATGCCAGCGACAGGAAGAAAAAGATGCTGAACGCCGCCAGCCACGGCGAAACCGCGGATCCGGTCGCCGCGCCTCCAGCCAGCAGCCGGATCGTGTACAGGCCGGAAAGCACAATTACGTCCACCAGCACCATCCGCTTTAGACGCAGCGAATACGCGGTCGTCGAAATGGCGTAGACCCCCAGCCACTCCAGAAACCCCCATGGCTGGGCCAGCGCAAGCTGCGGGGACAGGACCTTGAGCACGCCCGGCA
This sequence comes from Granulicella sp., assembly GCA_003162875.1. GTDB lineage: Bacteria > Acidobacteriota > Terriglobia > Terriglobales > Acidobacteriaceae > Edaphobacter. The sequence continues at coordinate 8,409 of PLUT01000313.1, read as the reverse complement.
GCAGCAAGGCCAGCGCCACCGCCAGGCAAAGAAACACAGCCACCGTGGCCGCGCCCGCAATCGGCGAAAGATCGCCCGAGGCAAACGGCCGGCGCCGCTTGCGCTCGTGGTGCCGGTCCGCTTCCAGGTCCAGCAGGTCGTTGACGATATAGGTTGCCGACGCCGTCAGCCCAAAACTCAGGAAGGCCAGAAACGCCGCCGCCCACGGCCCGGCAGCGCGCACATGCGCCAGCAGGACGGGCAGGAAGATCAGCGTATTCTTTGCCCACTGGTGCAGCCTTATGGCGTGCAGCCAGGCCTTCCATTTGGCAGGCGAGTCGCGAAAGGTACGTACCGGCACCATCCCCGCGGAGCGCAGCCCGGCGCGTAAGGCAAAATCCGGATTCGCCACCATGGGATCGACACAATGGGTCAGCAAGGGCACATCCGGCCGGGCGTTGCCGATGTAGCAAAAACCCGCCGGGAACCGCTGCTGGAAGACTGCGAGCTTGTTGTGGCCGGTCAGGTTCACGCTGCCATCGGAGGCGAACACGCCGGCAAAGATGCCCACATGCGCAGCCACCCGCTCGGCCAGCAGCGTATCCGCCCCGGTAGCCAGGTAAATCTCCCGCCCGGCTGCGTGTTGCTGCCGCAGATACCCGAGCAGCGGTTGATTGTAGGGCAGGTGGGTTACGTCGATCGCCGCCAGCGACGACACCTTGCGCTTGAACGCCGCCTTGCCCTGGGCCATCCACTGGGGAAACTGCAGCAGCCAGCGCGGACTCTGCCGTGCCAGCACGATCACCGTGTCCAGCAGCGTGTCCGACTTCACCAGTGTGCCGTCCAGGTCCACGCACAGCGGCACGCTCGCGACGGCAAACTCTTCGGCCACCGTGCCCCCCGTACCTGGGCCTGCGCCTTCCGCTACAGCTTGGCCGGGTTGCGATTGCGTCGATTCCAAGGAAGCTCCTCGTACGCCCTTCGCCATTATCCCTTATCCGTTCTCAAATCTCGGACTTATCTATCCTGGCGGCCAGGTCATGTGTCTTCCGCCCAGCAGATGCAGATGCAGGTGGTCGACCGTCTGGCCGCCGTCGACGCCGGTGTTGATCACGATGCGGTATCCCCCATCGAGCCCTGCGCCGCGCGCCAGCTCGGCCGCCTTGGCAACCATGTGTCCCAGTAGCGGCGCATGCTCCTGCTCCGCCTGCGCCGTGGAGGCAATGTGCACTTTGGGAATGATCAGCAGATGGGTCGGCGCCTGCGGGTTGATGTCCGCGAAGCACAAAGACAGCTCATCCTCAAATATCCGCTTGGCCGGAATCTTTCCCTCGACAATCTTGCAGAACAGGCAATCAGCGCTCATAGAGAAAACCTAACACCGATCCACACCGACGACACCGATTGAAACAGGTTGTCATCGCATTTTGAATATAGATAAATCGGTGCTTCATCCGCATTGATCCGTGTTAAGCCTTGTTGTTACGTCCTTCACTTCGCAAAATACTTCGGCTCCTCGCCCGCCGCCCACGGATCGTACGCCTCGGCGAATGCGGCGCGAAACCCGATCGGCGGATGGGTGTCGAACCAGAATTCGAACCAGGGATGCGGCGTAGGGTCCTCGAGCGACGTTTCGCCCAACTCCTGGAAGCTGCGCCGCCCGGTCGCCTGCGGGTCGGCGACGATGCCATGCACCGCCTCCTGCCCGTACACGTCGGCGTTGTGCTCGATCGACCGGCTGACGCCGTTGGTGAACGGCTGGGCGATGGTCGCCAGCGTCGAAAGCACCAGCACCAGCACCGCCAGCGCGCCCCAATCCTGCTGCGACGGAATCCGCCAGGCCGCGCCGTAGCGCCGCAAAAGCACACCGACTCCGTGATAGCCCAGCCAGAAGAACGGCAGCAGCGCAACGCACGTCAGTGCCGTGCCCAGCGCTACGTGGCCCAGCGCGTAGTGCCCCATCTCGTGGGCGAAGAGGATGGCAATCTCGTCCGGCGTCGCCGCGGCCACCGTCGTGTCCCACACCACCACCCGCTTGGACGCCCCAAAGCCGGTGACATAGGCATTCAACTCGGTAGACTTCGCGCTCGCCTTCATCAGAAACATCCGCTGCGGCGGAATCGAAATGCCTCCCCGCGCCGCCACCTGCTCCAGTTGCTGCACCAGCGCCGGATCGGACTGGGCCAGCGGCTCAAACTTGTTGAACAGCGGGTCCAGGACGTACGGCGCCGCAAAGACGCCGGCCACAACGCAGGCCGCAGCCGGAATCCAGGACCAGAACCACCAGCGCGTGGGCGATTTGCGGATGATCCAGAACATCAGCATCGCCACCAGCCCGCCGAAGCCCCATTCAAGCCCCAGCAGCTTACCCCTGTCGCCCAGCCAGCTGCCCCAGCCCTGCACCGACAGGCCGTCGCGCAGCGCAACCCAGTGCCCATAGATTCCCAGTGGCAGATTGAGCAGGGCAACGGCGAGCAGCAGGCAACCCAGGAAAACGTAGCACTGCAGCCAGCGGCGTTTTGAGAGACCCGCGGCGAAGTCCCGCATCCGCGCAACCGCGCCCGTGCCCAGCAACAACCACAACTGCAGCAGCCACCACACGCTGGCCGCGACCGTAAGCACGATGCGCGTCCGGTCGAGTGCGACTGCCTTTGCCAGCTTCGTCGGCGGCAGCGTGTAGGCGGTCGAATCGTGGGCGGCAAACCGTTCCGCCGCGGCTTCGGTGGGGGTTGTCCGGGCGAGCCGCGCGGCGGCAAATATCAGACCGGCGGCCAGCGCGAGCATCAGGAGCAGGGTGCTGCTAAAGCGCATTCGTTACACTCCGGAAGCGTGCACTCCAGTGTGCCGCATCGATACGCCCCGGCGCAAAGCAGGTCTCCTGCGGAACCCGGCGCAACATTCCGTTACACTGTTATCGCAACTCCGCAGCCAGAAACAGGTCCGCATGGCACAACGCATCTCCCGAGCCGGCATCCGTCGCGGCAATCGAATTCCGACTTTCGCCCTTGCGTCCCTTGCAGCGCTGCTGCTGGCAGGAACGCTCGCTCCGCATCGCGCCGCGCTGGCGGCCACCGGCCCCGCGCCTGCAACCTCCGCCACTGCCCTCAACCCGGCAGCGGGCGAGACCGTTCTGCTGAACGCGCTCGATGCGGAATTGAAGCGCGCCATGTCCTCGCTCGGGTCGGACGGCGCCGCCGGCGCGCAACAGCCCCGGCCCTACTTCCTCAGCTACGACGTATCCGAAGCCAGGATAGTCGACATCACCGCGGAATACGGCGCCATCACCAATTCGCGCGACAGCCCCATCCGCCTGGTGGATGTGCAGATCCGCCTGGGCAGCCCGGCTGAGGACAACACCCACGGCGACCACCGCAACAGCGCGCTGACCTCCATGCCGCTTCCCCTCACCGACGACCGCGACGNNCGGCTATGCGCGCGCGCTCGACGGCTACCTGAAGGTCAAAACCGAGCAGCAGGTGCGCGCCAAGGAAGAGGACGCGTCGGCCGACTTCAGCCTGGAGAAGCCGCAGACCGACGTGCTGCCGCCCTCGCCCGCCCTGGTGGTGGACCGCGCCGCATGGGAGCAGCGCCTGCGCGACATCTCCAGCCTGTTTGCGCAATTCCCTGACGTCTTCGCCGACCAGGTCGAGTTCGAGGCGGAGGATCAGACCGACTACTACGTCTCCTCGGAAGGCGCCCGCGTGGCTGCGCCCAGCCAGGACGCAAGACTCATCGTGGTTGCCCGCACGCGCGCCGCGGACGGCATGGACCTGTTTCGCGCGGAGACCTTCGAGGCCGATTCGCCCGCCGGCCTGCCCGACCGGAAGACCATCGCCGACAAAACCATCGCCATGGCCAAGAGCCTGGAGGCGTTGCGTGCCGCGCCGGTAACTGAGCCATTCGACGGGCCCGCGATCCTCAGCGGCCGCGCGGCCGCGGTCTTCTTCCACGAAGTGCTCGGCCACAGGCTCGAAGGCCAGCGACAGCGCGGCGACGAGGAAGGCCAGACCTTCACCAAGATGCTCGGCAAACCCATTCTGCCGTCGTTCCTCAGCGTCGCCGACGACCCCAAGCTGACCGCGTTCCAGGGCACTGCGCTCAGCGGCCATTACGACTTTGACGACGAGGGTCAGCCCGCGCGGCGCGTCGATCTCATCAAGGACGGCGTGCTGGAGACCTTCCTGATGTCGCGCCTGCCCATCGCCAGCGTCGCCCAGAGCAACGGCCACGGCCGCGCCGAAGCGGGACACATGCCCACCGGACGCCAGGGCAATCTCATCGTCACCTCGTCGAAAACCGTGCCTGAAAGCGAACTGAGGAAGATGCTGATCGATGAGGCGAAGAAGCAGGGCAAGCCCTATGGGCTGTACTTTGAGGACATCTCCTCCGGCTTCGCCGTCACTACGCGGCGTTCGCCGCAGGCCTTCCAGGTGATTCCGCTGGTGGTCTACCGGGTATACGTAGACGGGCGGCCGGACGAACTGGTGCGCGGCGTCAGCATTGTGGGCACGCCCCAGGCCGCGCTCAACAGCATCCTGGCAACCGGTGACAAGATGGACATCTTCAACGGCATCTGCGGCGCGGAGTCCGGCAGCATTCCCGTCAGCGCGGTCGCTCCCGCCATGCTGGTCAGCCAGATTGAGACCCAGCGCCAGGCGCAGGGAACGGCCCGCCCGCCGATTCTGCCCCCGCCGTCGGCCGCCGGCCTGAACCCGGACGCCGGAAAGGGAGCGAATTGATCGATATGCTCCTTACTCCATTACAACCTAAGCGCACGTGGATACTCGTTCTCCTCGCCTCTGTCCTGTTTGGCTCCTGTTCCATTACCTATGCCGCGCCTGCACCGGGCCAGCCCGCCGACGACCCGGTGCTGCGCGCCATGCAGGCCGAGCTCGACCGCGAGCAGGCCCAGTTGCTGCTTCCCGGCATGCAGCGGCCCTACTTCATTGAGTACCGCCTGGACGACTTCACCACCTACGAGGCGGTCGCCAACTTCGGCGCGCTGGTGCGCGAAGAATCCGGCCGCCAGCGGATCGTGCGCGTCACCGTGCGCATCGGCAGCTACACCACCGACTCCAGCAGCACCCGCGGCGAAGGTTCGGTCGCCCTCGCCCCCACCGACAACAATCCCGAGGCCATCCGCTACTGCCTGTGGGCCGCCACCGACGAGGCCTACAAGAACGCTCTGAGCGCCTACACCGCCAAACAGGCCGAGTTGAAGCGCTTCGAAACCCCGCCCACCGAGAAGGATTTTGCTCCTGCCAAGCCCATCGTCCACATCGGCCCGCTGGTCCCGCTGGAGATCGACCGCACGGAGTGGAAGCGCCGCATCGTGGAGGCGAGCGGGCTCTACGCCTCCGACCCTGAGGTCCGTTCGTTTGCCGCCGATGTGCAGTACTCCTCCTCCAGCCTGCGCGCCCTGGCGGTCAATCGCTATCTGGTCAATACCGAAGGGACCGCGGTTCGCCAGGGCTATGCCGGCTACTCCGCCAACATCGGCGTAGGCGGACAGGCTCCCGACGGCATGCCGCTTGCCCGCGAGAATGGGACCGTAGCGGTAACCGCCAGCCATCTCGAATCCTGGCCCGTATTCCGCCACCGCGTCCTCGACGACATCAAGAGTCTGCAGGCGCTGCGCAACGCCCCCGTGGTCTCCACCGAGGACTACCACGGCCCCGTGCTGTTCAGCGGAGACGCTGCCGCGGACGTCATGGACCGGCTCTTCATCCCCAACGTGGAAGCGGAACGGCCCGAGCTGGGCACTACCGCGCGCACCCAGGGCCAATACACCTCCAGCTTCCACGCCAGCGTGCTGCCTGACTTCATGAGCGNNGTGGACGACGAAGGCGTGCCTGCGCAGGCGGTCAACGTGGTGGTGAACGGCAAGCTGCAGAACTACCTCATCGGGCGCACGCCCATCCGCGACTTCCCCGAGTCGAATGGCCATGGCCGCGCCGCCGTGGGCCAGGCTGCGCGTTCGCAGTCCGGAGTGATGATCTTCAAGTCCAATGCCCCCTTGAACGCCGCAGCCATGAACGCGCGCCTGCTCGCCATGGCCAAGGACCAGGGCCGCGATGTCTACGCCGTCGAAACCCTGGGCGGAGAGTTGGTGCCGCGCCTGCTCTACCTGGTGCATCCCGACGGCAGCCGGCAATTGGTGCGCGGCGCGGTCTTCGACGAGTTGGATAACCGCAGCCTGCGCTCCGGCATCATCGCCGCCGGCGACGACGAATTCGTCGCCAACTCGCTCGGCACCATACCCACCACCACCATCGCCCCCAGCCTTCTCCTTGAAGACATCGGCGTCAAGCGCGCCACCACCGAGCAGCAGAAGCTGCCCTACTACAGCCCGCCGCCGCTCGGCACGCAATGAAGTAGCATCCGCCTTCAGAGGGTGCTGAAGAAGTCTTTCCGGATTAGCGCGGGATTGGTAACCCGAGGCTTTAGCCTTGGGCCTCCCACGAATAACCCGCCCGAATCAACGTGGGCTTTAGCCCCGGGCCTTCTTCCTGCGCCGCCACGACACCGCGCCCTAATTCAGCCTTACCAGGTACGGCTGCGCGCCCGGGTCCGGGATGTGAATGTTCTCGGCAACCCTGTCCGCCGTCGCGCGGTCCTGGCTGCCCGGCGTAATCCGCACCCAGTATCCCGTCGGCCCCTGAAACTCGATCACCTTGGCCGTCGCGTAGCGCCGCACCAGATCGTTCTTCAACTGGATCGCGTCGGCTGGATCCAGAAACGCGCCGATCTGCACACACCACTTGCCTGCGGGATCGTACCCAGCCGGCGGCGCATATGCCTCCAGCCGCACCTTCGCGGTTCCCGCGCGATAGACACCAATCGCCTTTGCCGCGGCCAGCGACAGATCGATAATTCGCCCGTCCACAAACGGCCCGTGATCGTTAATGCGCACCACCACCGACTGGTTGGTCGACAGGTTCGTCACCCGCACGATCGCTCCCAGAGGCAGCTCGCGATGCGCAGCCGTCATCCCGTTCTGGTCGTAGACGCTGCCGTCGGCCGTCTTAGCGCCGGTGTAGGGAGGCCCATACCAGCTCGCCACCCCAACCTCAACCGATATCGGCTTTCCCCGCGGCTCCAGTTGCGAATTGGCCCGCGCCGTACCGGCGGATTCACTGGGCGCGCCTCCGTTACTCGCAGCGGGACGACTCGGCGTCGGCCGAACCGCTCCACTACCGCTCGGTTCCGGCGCGGGCGGCGGTGGCGGCGGNNAGTTGGCCGTCACGGTCTTGTGGTGGCAACCCGCAACCCCCAGCGCCAGCATCAGCGCGGCCAGTCCGACACTCCGGCGATGGATAAACCTGTTCAAGGTTTCGCCTTGTCCCCGTCTTTGCCCTCGCCCGGAGGAGCCGGCGGCGCCTGTCCCGCGGCGGCGCGGCGATCGTCCATATGCTGCGCCAGCTTCTGCAATTCNNGCGGCATCCCGCACCTGCTGCTCCCAACCTCTCGATTCGTCGTTTGCCATCAGACCCGCACCTCTCCACTCTCAAGTATTGAGACGCAAAAAACTGCACGTCAATCCCGAAATCGTACGAATCGAACGCGTTGTGCCCGATTGGTAATCCGCAGCCTGCGCAGGCAGGCAAGACTTCTCTGTCGCGCCCGTGTATAGAACTATGTAGCGGCCTTGACGGTAGAGTCTTGACGCTAGGGGTCTTGACGGGAGCCGAGCCTTTGCGCACAATTCTGTTGACCTCGGCGCTGTCTCTCGTCCTCTCGGCGTTCTCCGTCTTCCCCGCCGCAACTCCGGCCCAGTCCCCCGCCGCGCCGGCGCCTCAGGCGCCCGCGTCGCAAACGCCGCCTTCGCCGCCACCCACCCCAACGGCGCCGCTGCCCAATGCTCCCGCTCCCGCCGCCGCTCCTGCACCAACCGCCGCAGCTCCCGCCCCGAACCCCTACAAGCGCTTCCTCAACACCCCCGTTGTGGTGCCGCTTAATCCGGAGCAGAAGGCCCGCCTCGCCTTCCGCAACCTGACCAATCTCTACAACGCGGTTACCATTGTGGGCACCGCCGGCTACACCATCGGCAGCAATGCCCACACCGCTTATGGACCCGCCTGGCGCGGCTTCGGCGAGGACATCGGCTACAGCTATCTGCAGGACGCCACCGGCGAATTCTTCGGCACCTTCCTTATCTCCTCCCTGGCCCACGAGGATCCGCATTACCATCGCTGGCCGAAAAGGAGCATCCCGCGCCGCATCTTCCACGCCGTCGGCCAGACCTTCGTCGCTCAGAACGATCACGGCAACATNNAATCCCATCTGCGCCGAAATCAGCAACCTCTACGTGCCCGGCGTCGCCGGCGACGGCCCCTCCACCGCCGAGCGCATCATGATCGGATACGCCACCGAACCCGAGGACAACCTCATCACGGAGTTTCTGCCCAGCGTCGCCAGCCACATCCACGT
>PLUT01000368.1 GCA_003162875.1 Granulicella sp. | reverse complement strand
TAACGCGAAAATGCTCTAAAGCCCCTGTCAATTTACGGCGCTTATCGGCGCGGCTGAAGCCGCGCCCTTTCAAAGCAAATGCAAATTGCGAAGCCGCGCCGCGATGTAAAGCTAAGACAAATACGGAGATTCTGGCTGCGCCAGAATGACGGCGGACGGGACCGGTTATCCACGGGTGGCGGGCGGGGACAAACGCGGTGGAATGGAGTAGATTGGAAGCATCCGCCGAGGTGCCGAATATGTCGAATGACAATCCTCTCCACAATAAGTACAGCCTTGTGAAGGGCGCGGCGCGCAGAGCGCGCCAGTTGCAGTCGGGCGCGCAGCCGCTGATGCCCACCAAGAGCATGAAGGCGTGCCGGGTGGCGCAGGACGAGATCAGCGAGGGCCGCGTGACCTATGTGGTAACGCACGAGCCGAAGGTCGTTGAGCCGCTCGGGGACGTGTAGCCAACGAAATGCCGGACCAAGCCGGAACGCAATTGCGCGCCTGGGTGGATTACTTCCGCGACCTCGGCATCCACGATTTCTATCGGCGCGGTGAGCCTGCGGCGCTGGGCGCGGAGCCGGCGGAAGAAGCGGTGAATGAGGCGGCGAATGAGGCTGCGGTCGCATTGGATCGAGCTTCCACAATTCCTGTTTTAAGTGCCAGCATCGCTAGCGGGGCGGATGTTCCCGCCGCAGCGCAGCGCGCACAGCCGCTCCCTGCCGCGCCGGCAAGTCCTCTAGCAAATCCGGCCCCTTCACTGGTGACGCTGATCTCCTTCAACCAGCGTGCTCCGCTGCCTGCTGCGCCGGTACCCGCGGCAGAGCGAGCGGCTGCGCTGGCTGCGATCCAGGAAGAGATTGGCGACTGCACCCGCTGCCCGCTGGCCTACGCGGGGCGGCACAAGATCGTGTTCGGGGACGGTTCGCCTACAGCGCGGCTGATGTTCGTGGGCGAAGGCCCGGGGGCGGACGAGGACGCGCAGGGATTGCCGTTCGTGGGCAAGGCCGGGCAGTTGCTGAATAACATGATTGCGGCGATGGGGCTGGCACGCAGCGAGGTCTACATCGCGAACATTGTGAAGTGCCGGCCACCCGGCAACCGCGTGCCGGAGCCAGTGGAGGCGAACACCTGCTCGCAGTTCCTGCTGCGCCAGATCGACGTGGTGCGGCCGGAGGTGATTGTGGCGCTGGGGTCGACCGCGGCGATTTATCTGCTTGGGGTCAGGCGGTCGCTGAGCTCGCTGCGGGGCGCCTGGCATACGTGCCGCGGAGCGAAGCTGGCGGTGACGTATCACCCGGCGTTCCTGCTGCGCGACCCACGGCAGAAGGCGGAGGCTTGGAAGGACCTGCAGATGGTGATGGCGGAGCTGAAGCTGACACCCCCGGCGCGCAAATAAGCTCAGCCCTCCGGTAGAACGGAGAACGGGCTTCGATCAACCGGAAGCGCGTTGTTCAGGAACGCCGGGAGCCGTCCGGGCGGGCTGAAGGCGAGATCCCAAACCGGCGATTGCAACTCCGGCATGGGGTTCGCGTGGAAGAGCTTCTTGCATTGGCGGGCGGTCCAGCGCGCCCAGCTCTTCGACTTCTTGCGGCGCGCGCTGTCGGTCGAGATCCCCGTTCCCGCATACATCTGCCGGTACAGCTTGGAAAGAAACATGAAGGCGACCCGCGCGCGCAAGTTTGGCGTACAGGCGGATCGCTGCCAGATCGCGCTCCAGTTGTAGAACCTGTCCCAGACCTTCTGTGTGCGCTCGCGAATCTCGTCGGAGCTCATGGACGGATGCGGTGTGAACATCTTTGGCCTGACTTCAATGGGGATCAGCCAGTAGCGGGTGATCGGCACGTCGCCGACCAGCGTGGGGTGGGCATCCTGTTCTTTCTCCCATCGCGCAAAGTCCACGGTGCCTGGAAACGGCGTCATCATCACGAACTGGGCAAAGGTGACGCCGGCCTTCAGCGCCATCTCGACAGTTGCATCGAAGGTTGCCGGCGTGTCGGTTGGGAGGCCGAAGATGAATGAGCCGAGCACATGGACGCCGTGCTTCTTGAACGTCTGCAACTGGGTTGCCAGCGCCTCGCCGGAGTAGTTCCAGTCCTTGAAGACCGCCTTGAGGCCTTCGGGTGTTACCGCCTCGACGCCGACCAGAGCGCCCTTGATGTTGGCGCGGCGCATGGCGTCGAGGTATTCGCCGTCTTCACCTGCCTCCATGGTGATCTGGGTGTAGAAGACCATGTCCTTGGGCAGCTTCGCCAACTCTTCCATCAGCTGGTAGCGCTCGGCGCGGATCGCGGTCAGCTCTTCGAGTTTGGCGAGATTGTTCTGCTCCCGCGCAAGCCGCAGGTCGGTCAGGGTGACGGGATAGAAGTTGTCGTCGGCGAGAGCGATGTAGCGGAAGCCGATGCGGCGCAGATCTACAATCTCGTCGATCACGCTCTGGAAGCGGCGCTGGCGAGGCTTCTGTCCGTCGGTCCGCCAGACGCTGCAGAACGAGCAGTGCTTCGGGCATCCGCGAATGGTCTGCACCGAGGCCCACATGTACTTGTCCGGCTGCATCAGGTCCCAGCGCGCGGCGAGGAATTCGCTGCCCTCGATCCGGCCGCCCTCGTAGATGCGTTTTGGCGTGCCGGCAAGAAAGTCGTTGACGCAACGGCCCCAGGCTACGTCGCCATCGCCCTTGACGACAGCGTGGCCCTGGCCGACTTCGAGCGCTTCTTCCGGATACAGGGTGGCATGGATGCCGCCGTAGACCACCCAGGCGCCCCGCTCGCGCGCCATGCGGCCGACGGCGTATCCGCGCAGCGCGTTGCCGGTGTGGACGCTGATGCCGACGATGTCTCCGGGGTGAATGCTCTCCGGGACGATCTGTTCGAGCGACTCATCGACGAGGATCGGGTCGCCCACGACCCGCGGTGTCGCCGCAGCGAGCACGAAGAGCCATCTTGGGGTAATGACGGCCGTGCCAAAAGAATTGTCGCTGGGATTGACCAGGTGAACGCTCATCGAATCCGACCTTTCTTCGTGCGAGTACGGTGGCTTCAGTGAGCATGGTCGGCGGCGGCGATCGCGCGCGAAACGGCTTCGCAGGAAGATCGGGGCGGCGCGGGCATTCCCGCCGGAGTTATGTCGCTTATTCTACAGAGAAATTGCGACCACTGTATCGGCGCAGGGGTTCGGCGGGCGTCGATCCGACCATTTGCCTCAAAGTGGGCAGGCTCGCCCCCGAAAGCGCCGCACACGGCATACTAGATAGGGCAACCCATACTCCGCTGCATTTTTGGGTAGTGGGTCAGTTTGACAAGCGAGTCTTCCCGCGGGGGCTAAAGCCCTGTCAATTCGCGGCACTTATCGGCGCGGCTGAAGCCACGCCCTTTCAAGGCAAATGCAAACTGACCCACTATCCATTTTTGAGAAGGCTTTCCTGGATGAGCGAAGGCGCACGGCGCTACAAGTATCTCGACATACTGACCACGATGTTCGTCGTGATTCTGCTGGTGTCGAACCTGGTGGCGCAGAAGATCTGCATGATCGGGCCGTTCGCGGTGAGCGGCGCGGTGCTGTTGTTTCCCATCACCTACATCTTCGGGGATGTGTTCACCGAGGTGTACGGGTTTTCCGCGTCGCGGCGGGCGATCTGGCTGGGCACCTTCGGGACGGTGCTGCTGTATTTGATGGGGGAGATGGTGATTGCGCTTCCGGGCGCGCCGGGCTGGAACAACCAGCAGGCGTTCAAGGTGGTGTTCGGATTTCTTCCGCGCATCCAGGCGGCGTCGCTAATTGCGTTCTGGGCGGGCGACTTCGCCAACTCCTACACGATGGCGCGAATGAAACTGCTGACCAACGGCAAATGGCTGTGGACGAGGACAGTCGGATCGACGGTGGTTGGCCAGGGAGTGGATACAACACTGGTGATCGTGCTGACGTTTGCGGGCAAGTATCCGCCGCTGACGCTGGTCAACATGATTTTTACGGGATACCTGCTAAAGGTGGCGTACGAGGTGCTGGCGACGCCGCTTACGTACCTGGTGGTCGGCTGGCTGAAGGCAAGCGAGCACGCCGATGCCTATGACCGCAACGAGGATTTCAACCCGTTTCACATGGGCAGGAGCGACGCGGAGAGTGGGTAATTCTGTGCGCGACAAGTGGGAGACGGGCGGACCTGCTTTTTCCGTGCCCTTTTCGCATCGCGGGAGAATCGCCTATCATCAAACCAACACCTGATTACGGCGGAGATGGTTTCGGTTGGATAGGCTGTAGTCGAAAAGAAGGATTTGCATCTGCATGTAGCTGAAGGAGATAAGCTGTGCGTTTGGGGCAACGATTCCGGAGTGGTGTGTTCTTCGCGGGACTGCCGTTTGTGCTTCTGGCGGGATGCAGCAGCAAGGCGCCGCAGTCCGCCGCCGCCGCGGGTGGCGCCCAGGCGATGCAGGTGATGGTACAGCCGGTGACGCTGAACAGCGTTCCCAGCACGGACACCTATGTGGCCACCGTCAAGAGCTTGCGGTCGGCAACGCTACAGCCGCAGGTGGATGGCAACCTGACGAAGATCCTGGTGAAATCCGGTGACCAGGTGAAGGCGGGCCAGTTGCTGATGCAGATCGACCCACTGAAACAGGTGGCCACGGTGGAGGCGCAGCAGGCGGCCGAGCAGCAGCAGAAGGCGACCTTCGACTACAACCAGGCGGACCTGGCGCGGCAGGAACAACTCTACAAGGACGGCATCATTTCCAAGCAGGCCTACGACCAGGCGATGCAGGCGTTCCAGAACTCGAAGGCGGCGCTGGAATCTGCTGGGGGCCAGACCAAGACCCAGCGCGAACAACTTGCCTACTACCAGATCCGCGCGCCGTTTGCGGGCACGGTCGGCGATATTCCGATGCACCTGGGCGATTACGTGTCTGCGACGACCACGCTGACCACGGTGGATGAGAACAGCGGCCTGGAGGCCTATATCTACATCCCGACGGAGCGGGCCGCGCAGGTGCGAACCGGGCTGGCGGTGGATTTGCTGGACGAAAACGGAATGGTGCTGGCGCACTCGAACCTTTACTTCGTGTCGCCCGAGGTGGACAACGGACTGCAGGGCATCCTGGCGAAGGCGCCGATTCCGAAGTCGGCGGAGCGGCTGCGAGTGGGTCAGATTGTGAACGCGCGCATCACTTGGAGCAGTTCCAAGCAGGCGACGATTCCGGTGCTGGCGGTGACGCGCATCGGCGGGCAGAGCTTTGTGTATGTTGCCGCGGCGAAGGATTCCGGAACCATCGCTCATCAAGTCCTGGTGACGCTGGGCGAGCCGATTGGGAATGTCTATCCGGTGCTGGCGGGGTTGAAGACGGGCGATCGCGTGATTCTGTCAGGGATTCAAATGCTCCAGGACGGCGCACCGGTGCAGCCGATAGAGCCACCGCCAGGACCGGGGCCGGCGAAAGCGGGGACAGGCAGCTGACCTGAAAAAGGACATGAGGCCCAGACACAAATGCGGTGAGTCGAGCAGGAGACGCAAGGCTAAAGAGGGTGCCGAAAAAGTCGTCTCGGGCGCAAACAGTGACCTCAGCGGAGACCCAAGCCTGAAGCCATGGGCTACCAGCCGCGATTATTCTGCGGCTCTTACGGCACGGATAAATCCGTGCCCTTAACGAGAAGGCTGCTTTTGCAAGTTCGCCGAGCTGAAGGAAGGTAGCTGGAGGAAGGTAGAGCGTCTTGGTTGAGTTCTTTATTCGCCGTCCCATCTTCGCCACGGTATGCGCGCTGCTGATCGTGCTGGCCGGGGCGGTCACGCTGCCGACGATTCCCATTTCACTGTATCCGGAGCTGGCGCCGCCGCAGGTGGTGGTGACCTGCAACTACGTAGGCGCGAACTCGCAGGACGTCGAGTCGGCGGTGACGATCATCCTGGAGCAGGCGATCAACGGCGTGGAGGGGATGCGCTACATATCGTCGGCGTCGTCGAACGACGGCACCTCGGAGATCACCATCACCTTCCAGACCGGCTACGATCTGGACGTTGCCGCGATAGACGTGCAGAACCGCGTGGCCACGGCGCAAGGGCGGCTGCCGGCCACGGTGAATGCCACCGGAATCTCCATTACCAAGGCGAATTCGAACTTTGTGCTGGCGGCGGGGTTCGTCTCGCCCGACCACTCGCTGTCGCCGGCGTTCATCTCGAACTACCTGGATGTGTACGTTGCGGACGCGCTGAAGCGCGTGCCGGGCGTGGGCGCGGTGATCATCTTCGGCGAGCGCAAATATGCGATGCGGATCTGGCTCGATCCCAATGAGCTGGCGGCGCGCGGCCTGACACCGCTGGACGTGACCAATGCGCTCGAAGAGCAGAACGTCGAGGTTCCGGCAGGGCAGCTTGGGGTTCCCCCGTCCGACCCGAAGCAGAGCTACCAGATGGCGGTGCGCGTGGAGGGGCGGCTGACCGACCCGCTGCAGTTCGAGAACATCATCATCAAGTCGAACAGCCAGAACACGAGCCAGGGAGTTGCGGCGCCGGGCAGCGGGTCGGGGATCGTGCTGCTGAAGGACGTTGGCCGCGCCGAGTTGGGCGCGGAAAGCTACGACACCAACCTGCGCTACGGCGACCGCACCTTCAGCTCGGGGGACGCGGTCGGAATCGGCGTGCAGCAGCTCTCCAACGCCAACGCGCTGGACGTGGACAAGCGTTGCAAGGCGGTCTTCCTGGAGCTGAAGAAGTCGTTCCCGCCGGGACTGCAGGGGTTCATCGCTGTTGACACCACCACCGTCGTCTCCGACTCCATCAAAGAAGTGGAGAAGACGCTGGCCGAAGCGATCGTCATCGTCATCATCGTCATCTTCCTGTTCCTGCAGGACTGGCGCGCCACGCTCATTCCGGCCATCACCATTCCCGTTTCGCTGATCGGGACCTTCGCGTTCATCAAGCTCTTCGGCTTTTCCATCAATTCGCTCACGCTGTTCGGGATCACGCTGGCCACTGGCCTGGTGGTCGACGACGCTATCGTCGTTATCGAAAATGTACAGCGCCACCTGGAAGGCATGGTGATCGTGGGCAAGGAGGATTGCGCCCACGACCCGCACAAGGCCACCATCGTGGCCATGGCCGAGGTCACCAGCGCGGTGATTGCGACATCGCTGGTGCTCATCTCAGTGTTTGTCCCGGTCAGCTTCTTCCCCGGTACAACCGGCATCCTGTACAAGCAGTTCTCGCTGACCATCGCTTTCTCCATCGCCATCTCGGCGTTCAACGCGCTCACCCTTTCACCTGCGCTGGCCGCCGTCTTTCTCCGTCCGGAGACGCGTCCCACGGGCCTGCTCGGTCTGCTGCTGAATCCCGTGGAGGCGGTAATCCAGGGCATTATTGCCGGGTATGTCGTCGCGGTGACGTGGGTGGTCAAGTGGCGCTACGCGTTCCTGGTGCTCTTCGTCGCCGGTCTCGGCGCGACGGTCTACACCTACAACCACGTGCCCACGGCGTTCGTCCCGGTGGAAGACCAGGGCTACTTCATGATCCTGGTGCAGACGCCGCCCGGCGCGTCGCTCGCTTACACCACTGACTTCGCCGACCGCGGTACCAAGATCGTGCAGCAGGACCCCGATGTCTACGGCACGTTCTCCGTGATGGGCTTCTCGCTCTCCGGCGGAAGCTCGCCCAACTCCGGCCTTATCTTTGCCCCGCTTAAGCTGGTCGACGACCGGACCAAAAAGGGGCCAGGCCACACGGCCCACGACATCGTCGCGCGCATCGCGCCTCAGCTCTTCGGCGTTCCGGGCGGTATCCTTTTCGCCGTCGAACCTCCCGCGATCCAGGGCATCGGCTCGGTCGGCGGCTTCCAGTTCATCCTGCAGGACGGCGGCCGCAACACCTTCGGCGACATCGACCGCATCGCCCACACCATGGTCGGCGCGGCAGCGAGCGATCCCTCCGCCGGGTTGGTGAATCTCAACACGCAGTTTACGGCGAACGATCCGCAGCTGAACGTCACCATCGACCGGGAGAAGGCGGAGGCGATGGGCGTTCCCATGTCGCAGATCACNNCAGGCCGACCAGCAGTTCCGGCGCAACGCGAGCGATCTGCGGCAGTATTACGTGCGGTCGAATGCCGGGCAGATGGTGCCGCTGGATAACCTGGTGGCGCTGAATGAGATCGCCGGGCCGCAGGTGATCGACCACTACAACCTTTTCCGGTCGGCGGAGATCGACGGGTCGCCGGCGGAGGGGCTGAGTTCCGGGCAGGGGCTCACCAACATGGAGAAGCTGTTCGACAAGTACAAGCTGCCGGGGATGAAGTTCGAATGGACGGGGCTGGCACTGGAAGAAAAGGAGTCCGCGGGCAGGGTGCTGCTGATCTTCGGCCTGGGACTGCTGGTGGTGTATCTGACGCTGTCGGCGCAGTATGAGAGCTTCTTCCTGCCGTTCATCATTCTGCTGGCGGTGCCGATGGCGGTGCTGGGGGCGTTGGGGCTGGTGGCGGCGCGAGGCATCAGCGACGACGTGTACGTACAGATCGGGCTGGTGATGCTGATCGGGCTTTCGGCGAAGAATTCGATCCTGATTGTGGAGTTCGCGGAGCAGCAGCTCGAAATGGGCAAGTCCGTGATTGTCGCGGCGATTGTTGCGGCGGAACTGCGGCTGCGGCCCATCCTGATGACCAGCTTCGCGTTCATCCTGGGGGTGATGCCGCTCTACTTCGCCAGCGGGGCCGGGGCGCTGGGGCGGCACTCAGTCGGCACGGCGGTGGTGGGCGGGATGCTGGTGTCGACCATCCTGAACCTGTTTTTCATCCCAGTGCTGTACGTGCTGTTCAAGACGGTGTCCGGGGCAGTGTGGAGGCCGAAGCCGGCGCCCAGTTTGCCTCCATGCGACTAGAGCGGCGTCCGACGAATCGGGTTGGTCGCAAAAACGCGAAGGGTGACCTCAGCGGAGACCCAAGGCTGAAGCCATGGGCTACCAGCC
>PLUT01000249.1 GCA_003162875.1 Granulicella sp. | reverse complement strand
GTAGTGTGAACACGCCCTAGCCGTCTGCCTGCACAAAGCAAGGGCCACAGCTTCCGAACTCGAGTCACCTGCTTCTCCTTTGTCGAGACTTGGGAAACTTGCCTGAACAGGTGCACGATCAACTCAGTAGAGATATAGTCGAGGTTCGAAAAATGATGTCTGGCTTGCTGAAGCATCTGTAGGATTCGTGGCTATCAGCCGCGAGCCATGAGGTGTGAGCTATGAGCCATCGTTCCAACCCCGGAATAACCAGTGACACTCATCACCTTCCCACCAACCCCCTCGAATGAAATACTGTCATCATGCCTACGAATCCACGCAAAAAACTCATCGCCGCCAACTGGAAGATGTACAAGACTCCCGACGAAGCCGTCGCCTTCATCAAGGCGTTCCTCCCGCTCGCCGCTCCCCACAGCCACGCCGAGGTCGTGCTCTGCGCCTCGCCCACGCTGCTGCCCGCCGTTGTCGACGTCGCGCGCCACCATCCCATCCGGGTTGCCGCGCAGGACATGCACTGGCTGGACCAGGGCGCCTACACCGGCGAGACCTCGCCGCTGATGCTCATGGCCCTCGGCGTCACCCACGTCCTCATCGGCCACAGCGAGCGCCGCCAGTACTTCAACGAGACCGACGAAAGCGTCAACCTCAAGCTCAAGTCCGCCCTCGCGCATGGCCTCATCCCCATCGTCTGCGTCGGCGAACTGCTGGCCGAGCGCGAAGCCAACCAGACCGCCGAAGTCCTTGAGCGCCAGACCTCCATCGCGCTAAGCGGAATCGATCCGGCCGCCGCCGCGCCGCTGGTCATCGCCTACGAGCCCGTCTGGGCCATCGGCACCGGCCGCACCGCAACCCCGGAGATCGCCAACGAGGCGCACAACATCATCCGCGCCCAGATCGCAAAATCGCTCTCCCCTGCGCTCGCCGCCTCCACCCGCATCCTCTATGGCGGTTCCGTCAAGCCGGACAACACCGCAACCCTCTGCGCCTGCCGCGACATCGACGGCGCACTGGTCGGCGGCGCCAGCCTCGACCCGGTGTCGTTCGCCAAAATCGTCGCCAACTCCGCAGCCTGATCTCGCACCGCTTCACCGCAATTGAAAAAACAAACGCCCATACCGAGTCCAACCCTCGGCATGGGCGTTTCTATACAGCCTTTAGAAGTGTTTCGCTAAACGTTACCGGCGATAATGCCGATGAGAGTAGTGCCTGTGATACCTGTGATGCCCCCCATGCACCACAACCACAACTCCAACTGCTGCTTCAGCCTGTGGCGGCGTGTAGAAGCCCGCGAACACAAACAACATCACCAATCCTAACAACCATCGTCTCATTCGGAACTTCATTTGTATCCCCGATACTGCTTTGCCCAACGTAGGCCAGCAATTAGGTGAGATGCCGAAAGATGCATGCGCGGCCGAGTATTCGCACAGAATAGCGGTACACCAAAACTGCACGGAGCCCAAACTCCGCACAGTCTCGTCTTTACTGACAACTGAGAACTGACAACTGACAACTGCCCTATCTCACCACCCCCACCTGCTCCATCGGCCAGTAAACGAACACCGCCTTGCCATAGATCAGGCTGCGCTCCACCGGCCCGAATTCGCGGCTGTCGCTGGAGATCGACCGGTGGTCGCCCATCACGAAATACTCATGCGGCGGCAGCACCATCTCCGGCTGCGACCGGTCGTCGGCGAAGCGGCTGGGAACGTACGGCTCCGGCAGCGGCTTGCCATTTACATACACCAGGCCGTGGTCGATTCGCAGCCGGTCGCCCGGCAGCGCAATCACGCGCTTGATGTAGCTCTGCTCGTGGTCGCGCGGATACTGGAACACCACCACATCGCCCTGATGAATATCCCCCACGCGATACGCAATCTTGTTGATGAACAGGCGGTCCTGGTCTTCCAGCACCGGCAGCATGCTGGTACCCTCCACCCGCACCGGCTGGTACAGAAAGATGATGATGAATGCCGAGATCGCCACCGACACGACCAGGTCGCGCACCCAGGAACGCCAGCTCGCGGACCGCGCGCCCTCCGTGCCGAGTCCAAGTTCCGCACCGGCAATCTCCGGTCTGGCAGCCACCTCCGCGGACCTCGGTTCCGCTGCGTTCCGCTCATCACTCACGCTTTATTCCTCGATTCCTCACACTCTCAATTAGACGCAGCAGCCCCACCAATGGCCGGCGGCGGCGGGCTCAGCCCCGGCACCAGTGTCTTTCCGTCGATCCCTGTCGGCGACCACGCCTCGACAATCGCCTTGGCCAGCTTCGCGATCGTCACTTCCCCTTCATTATCCGCCGTCCAGCCCGTGTCTGCATTGTCGTACGTAAAGATAGAAAGCACCATAGGCCCGGTCTTGCCTGCCACAATCGCCACGTCCGCGCGCACCGCATTCAGGCTGCCCGTCTTGCTCGCGGTCCCCGAGCCCGTCTCGGTCGCATCCAGCTTCTCCAGGTAGCGCGGAATCGTATCGCGATAGAACTGGTTGCGCAGCATCTTCATCGCCACGCCGCAGATCGCCTGGTCGTTCGCAGACAGGACGCCGGCGGCAAGCGTCCGTTCGCCGGTCTGCAGCCTGCCCGGATGATCCAGCTCACACAGCCCGATCCGCTGCATCACCTCGGCCATCTCCCGCGGTGTTGTCTTGCCCAGGCCGAACTTCGGCTGGTCCTCGGGCATCGGCTCCGTCGCCGGCTTGCCGATCTTCTTATACAGATGCGTGTTCTTCAGCCCCATCCACGCGATCCGCGCATTCACCGCGTCCAGCCCGATCTTGTCCATCGCCAGGTTGGTCGCCGTGTTGTCGCTCATAACGATCATCAGCGACAGAATGTCCTTCAGCGTCAGTGTCTGCGGCGTGTCCAGAAACAGCAGCAGCCCCGAGCCGCTCACCGCATCTCCCGGCTCGAGCGTAATCTTGTCGTCCCAGTGCGCCTTCCCCTCGCGCACCTGCTCCATCGCCTCAAACAGAATCGTAAGCTTGATCACCGACGCCGTCTGGACCACTGCGTCCGGGTCCAGGCTGGCCGTCTTGCCCGTATTCAGCTGGGTCGCGTACAGCGCCACCTTGCCGTGGTGGGCCCTGGCGAGCTCGCCCAGCCGCGCTTCCAGCGCAACATCCTCGCCCCGCGCCGGCGCGGCCGCAACCGCGCCTGGCGGCTGTGCCCATACCCCTGCGCCCGTTGTCCCGCACGCAACCACTGCCACCGCCGCGCCCAGCAAAACCCCATAAACTTTCATCCTCTGCATGGTACATTCAAGCTCGGATTTGCGGACATAGCTTGTTTTCGTAGCTCGCCGCAGGCGGGGATGGCTGCGGGGTGCCCGCACCCTTCCCCGCCCCAGGCCGCTTAGGCCAGAGCCGCCTATTTCAGGATTCCCTTGGCCGACAATGGGGTGTATGCTCAAAACTGGCAGTCTCCTGGGCTGTCTGGCATCCAACGACCCTGGAAGACTAAAATATCATCACCCTAGGCGACGAAACACCTATGGCCACAATCACTATGCTCGAACAGTCGGTCGCGTCCAAACCTCCCGCGCATCAGCCCGAGGCAGCCCACGACCCCACCACCGAAACCTCCAACATCGCATCCGAGGGCCTCGATACCAAATCCGCTCTCGAGATCGCTCGCATCATCAACCACGAAGACGCCAGGATCGCAGCCGCCGTCAAGAAGGCGCTGCCTGAAGTCGCCATCGTCATCGATATCGTCGCCCGCTCGCTGCGCGATGGTGGCCGTCTCATCTACGTCGGCGCCGGCTCCTCGGGGCGCATCGCCGCGCTCGACGCGTCCGAGTGTCCGCCCACTTACTCCACCCTGCCCCAGCAAGTCCAGTACATCATGGCCGGCGGACCCAAGGCCCTCGCCTCCGCCTCCGACGTCAATGAGGATTCGCCCGAAATCGGCCAGCGTGACGTCGCCCGCCGCAGGCCCACCCGCAAGGACATTGTCATCGGCGTCTCCGCCTCCGGAAGCACCCCCTATGTCGTCGGCGCAGTCGAGTATGCGCGCGCCCGCGGCGCCATGACCGCGGCCATCACCTGCAACACCGGCACTCCGCTCTCTGAGGTCGCGGACACCACCATCGTCGCCGAGGTCGGCCCCGAGGTCGTGTCCGGATCGACCCGCATGAAGTCCGCCACCGCCCAGAAGATGATCTGCAACATGATCACCACCGGCGCCATGACCCGCCTGGGCTACGTCTACGACAACCTCATGGTCAACGTCCACATGAAGAACTCCAAGCTGGTCGAGCGCGGCATCCGTGTCCTCATGAAGGTCTGCAACATCGACCGCGACGCCGCCATCCGCACCATCAAGTCGGCCGGAAAATCCATCCCCATAGCCGTGGTCATGCTCAAGGCCGATGTCGACAAGATGGAGGCCGTCCGCCGCCTGGCCAAGTCCGACGGCAACGTCCGCCTCGCCATCGACGACTCCCGCCTCGAGCTGTAGCCGCCGTCAATCATGCCCACACGCTCGGCATGGCGGCTTCGCGACACCCTCGCCGCCGCCGCGCTCTTCCTCGCCTCTGCCGCCTTCACCCTCTGGCAGAACACCCGCGTTGCCGTCCTCTGGGACATCACCTACCTGCTTGACACCAGCTACCGCATCTCGCTCGGCCAACTCCCCTACCGCGACTTCCCCTTCGCCCACGCGCCGCTCACCTTTCTCGTCCATGCCCTCATCATCCGCCTCTTCGGCCGCGTCTACTATCCCCACCTCATCTGCGCCGCACTCGAGGCTGGAGCCGCAACCCTCCTCACCTGGCGCTTCCTCCTCGCCCTGCTGAAACCGCTGTCCGATCGCGCCTGGTTCCTCGCCACGCTGCTTGCAGCTCCGCTCATCGTCCTGGGCATCTACGGCGTCTACCCCCACCCTATCTACGACAGCGACGCCATCCTCGTCGTCCTGCTCGCCCTGGTTCTCTTCCGGCGCTCCACATCCAGCACCGCCGCCAGGCCCGTCCTGGGCCTCCTCACCGGCGCGGCCTGCGTGTTCCCGCTCTTCTTCAAGCAGAACATCGGCCTGCCCTTCCTCTTCGTCACCCTTGCAGCGGCAGCCGCCATCGCCATCGCACGCAGCCGGCAACGCATCGGCATCTGGCCGCAACTCTGGCTTTTCACCGGCGCCTTCGTCACACTCGCCGCCGCACTCCTCGCCATCCACGCCACCGTCGGCCTGCACAACTACCTCTACTGGACCATCACCTTCGCCCGGCAGCGCCGCCTGCCTGGCCTCGCAGTCATGCTTTCCACCTACCGCCAGGCTTCGCTGCTCTGGACCATTCCCGCCGCCATCGCTGCTCTTATCCTCCTCCGCCGCGCCAACCGCTGGGCACGTCCGCTCGCCATCCTTCTGCTCGCCGCGCCGTTCCTCTGGACCATCGCCAGCCTCGCGCTCACCGAGGATCCAGCCGACCGCGCCGGCCAACTCCTTTCTCTCTGGCCCCATATCCTGATCCTCTCGGCCGCGCTCGCCGTCTGGAGCCTTCGCCCGCAGAAACTAGCCGCAGATCCCACGCTGCAGCCCTTTATTCCCGCCATCCTCCTGGTCACCATTCACGGCGCGTTCCTCTCCCAGCAGCTCTGGGGATCCACATACGCCCTCTGGCCTCTGCTCGCCCTGTTGCTCGCAGTCCTTCTCGTGCAGGTCCCCACTATCGCGCGCCCGATGGCCGTCGTCATCGCCGCAACCTTCCTGCTCTGCGGCGGCCTCTACGCCACCAGCCACGAGCGCCTGAGCTACGTTTATCTCGACGGCCCGCGCATTGCCGCGACGCTCCCCGAACTCCGCGGTCTAACCACCCCAGGCCCCTGGATTCCCGGCTTCGAAGAGCTCGTCCGCGTCACCAACGCTGAAATCCCCGCCAACGACGGCATCCTCCTGCTCCCCGGCGAAGATCCCTTCTACTTCGCTACCGGCCGTGTCCCGCAGTTTCCCATCCTGCTCATCGACCCGGCCACCGACCCCTACACCCCCATGCAGACCCGCGACCTGGCCCGCACGCGCAACATCCGCTGGCTCATCGTCAGCCGCCAGACGCAGCTCACCGGCCCGCCCCACCCTGACCTCGCCGAGATCGCCCATGTCCTCGAACAGGACTTCACTCCCTACCGCACGCTGACCAACTACACCATCTACCGCCGCAAGTAGAGCTCATAGCTGATAGCCGATAGCCGGTAGCTCATAGCTCATAGCTCAAAACTCATAGCTGCGCAGCCATACATCGCACTCTGCACCACCGTCGTCACCCACCTGCACCGGCAACTTCCGTAAACTAGCCAGATGGACAAGTTTGTCGTTCGCGGCGGAAACCCCCTCCTGGGCACCATCAAGATCTCCGGAGCAAAAAACTCCGCGCTCCCATGCATGGCCGCCGCCATCCTCACCGAGGGCGAGATCGTCCTCGAAAACATTCCCCAGGTCCGCGACATCGAAACCGAGCGCCGCCTGCTCACCAGCATGGGCGCCGAAGTCGAGCTCGGCTACGGCCGCGCCCACCACCGCACGCGCATCAAGTGCGGCATCCTCTCCGACCCTGTCGCCAAGTACGAGATCGTCAAGACCATGCGCGCCAGTTCGCTGGTCCTCGGTCCGCTCATCGCGCGCACCGGCATCGCCCGCGTCGCCATGCCCGGAGGATGCGCCATCGGCGGCCGTCCTATCGACCTGCACATCAAGGGCCTTGAAGCCATGGGCGCCACCATCACCCAGGACCACGGCTACCTCGAAGCCCGCAGCCCCAACAACGGCCAGGGCCGCCTGCAAGGCGCGCACATCGTCTTCGACAAGATCACCGTCACCGGCACGGAAGACCTCCTGATGGCCGCGACGCTCGCCGAAGGCGAAACCGTGTTCGAGAACTGCGCCCGCGAGCCCGAAGTATCCGACCTCGCCGAGTTGCTCAACGCGATGGGCGCAAAGATCGAAGGCGCGGGCACCTCCACCATCCGGGTCAAGGGCGTCGCCAAGCTCCACGGCGCGCGCCATCGCATCAACCCCGACCGCATCGAAGCCGGCACCTTCCTCATCGCCGGAGCCATCACCGGCGGCGACCTCAATGTCACCGACTGCAACCCCGCCCACCTCGGTGCCCTCATCGCCAAGCTCGAACAGTGCGGCGTCAAACTCGACGTCGGCAAGGAAAACATCCGCGTCCGCTCCGGCGGTGCGCTCAAGGCCGCCGGCATCTCCACGGAGGAATACCCCGGCTTCCCCACCGACATGCAGGCCCAGTTCATGGCCCTCGCCACCCAGGCCGACGGCGCCACCACCGTCACCGAAAACATCTTCGAAAACCGCTTCATGCACGTGCAGGAACTCAACCGCATGGGCGCGAACATCACCGTGCAGGGCCGCACCGCCACCGTCCGCGGCCGCACCGCACTCGAGTCCGCCGCCGTCATGTGCTCGGACCTGCGCGCCTCCGCATCGCTCGTGCTCGCCGCCCTGGTCGCCGACGGCGAAACCATCCTCGACCGCGTCTACCACCTCGACCGCGGCTACGAACACTTCGAAGAAAAACTCCGCAACGTCGGCGCCCAAATCCGCCGCATGGGCGACGTCTTCACCAAAAAATAACTGATCTGCTTGGATTTCAGCGCCAGTACGCTCTATGCCAGCTTCATCGCCAGGGACTCTTCAAGAATCTCCTGAACCGTGAGCGGGACGATGATGCAGTGCTCGCGGCNNAGACAAAGAATCCCTTGGTGCGTTTTTCGCGCAGTATTGCGGCCTCGAACGAGTCAATATCCGGTCTGCCTACCTTGTCCTTTTGCTTGACCTGAATCGGATACCAGACATCCATGAAGTCGAGTTCGCCCGCAGTCTTTCCGCTCCGAGTCGGCATGGACGAGACCGGATAAATCCGCCCGTCGATACCCATGTCGCCCACCTGCGCCTTGTTGGGAATGCCGCCCAGCGCGATGACCGCCCAGTTCTCAAATTCAAACGGTGGAATCTTGCGTAGTTGCTTCTCAGACCACGGCAGATCGCGCACCACAAAGCCGCGACCGGCGCGCCAAAGTTTTTCATCTTCGGGTAGTTTGGATACGTCTCGCAGCCGCTTGGCCATCACTCGGCAAGCGGTCGGAGAAATATCGATCCCAATCCACAGCCGACCAAGATTCTGTGCCGCGACCAACGCCGTCCCGCAGCCGCAGAAGGCATCCAACACAATATCGTTGGGATTTGAAGAAGCCTTAATAATTCGTTCCAAAAGTGCAAGCGGCTTCTGCGTTGGATAGCCGAGACGCTCCTTGGAAGTGGAATTGATGACGCCGATATCCCATACATCCGTCATGGCGACACCCGACCGAAGATACACTTTGGCCCGGTATTTGTTCCCCTCCGCGTCTCTTCGAGTTGTGAGCCTGTACCGGCCTTCCTCATCCTCATGCTTATAGCGAGTGTCGCGCTCCTCCAGCGACCCTTCCGAATACTCCTGAAGTAGAGTATTAAATTGAAAGTTTTTAGATTTAGAGTAGAAAAAAATGACATCATGCTTTCGCTGAAAATGTGTTTCATTCTGTGTAGCTTTAGGTCCGTAATACCAGATTACTTCATTCTGAAACTGCTTCTCTCCGAAGATCTGATCCAGCATGATTTTCACATAATGGCTAGCGTGCCAGTCGCAGTGAAGATAAAAACTGCCCGTCTCCTGTAGCACCCGCGCCAGCTCCACGCAGCGTGGACGCATAAACTCGATATAGGATCGCGTGGATTCGTGCCGATCCTCGAAGGAACGCTTCTCCTTCGACTCGCCCCAGAAGACCTCATAGGTGCGGTTGGAGTTGAACGGCGGATCGATATAGATCAGGTCGATGCAGGNNAGATCGTGCGGGTGTCGAGCAGTGACGACGATTTTCGGGACGTAGCACACATTGAAAAAGTATCTCACGCCGGGTGCCTCCCTCATCGCGGTCGTATCGCAATGGGTGAGATAAACAGCTACCGCCAGCTAACCGCCAGATGCCACCTCAGCCCGGCCTTCAC
>PLUT01000183.1 GCA_003162875.1 Granulicella sp. | reverse complement strand
GCGCTGGTCGCCTCGGCCGACTACCTTTCCAAGAACGCCAAGCATCCCAAGCAGGTTCTGCTGGTGGTAACCGATGGCGAGGACAATGCGTCCAGCGCGACGCTGGAAGCCGCCATCCGCCGCATTCAGGAGTTCGACGGGCCGGTCATCTACTCCATTGGCCTGCTGTTTGGCGACGACGCCAACAAGGGCGAGGTGCGTACCGCCCGGCGCGTGCTGGAGACTCTCTCCGAGGAAACCGGTGGGCAGGCCTACTTCCCCAAGTCGGTGAAGGATGTGGATGCCATTGCCAAAGAGGTTGCGAACGACATCCGCACGCAATACACCATCGCGTACCACTCCACCAAGTCGCCCGCACTCGGCGGATACCGCCAGGTGCACGTGGAGGCCCGGGAGAAGGGATACAGCAAACTCTCGGTGCGGACCCGCACCGGGTATTATCCGCGCGTCGATACCGCATCCGCGCAGGCCGATCCGGGAGCGCCTTCGCCGTAAGGGCGAGAGCGGCGAGTGGTTTGCAACCTAGAACGAAAGTGCCAGCAGCCTGGCCCAGACTGCGGGATCGACCGGAACGCCGAGTTTCATGTTTTCCTGGCGCAGACGCAGCGTCTGTTCGCCCGGATACCGCACCGGCCGGGCAGGATCGACGGGAACGGCTGCGCGGAGCGAGTCGAGGATGCCGGCGGCGATGCGGTCGAGTTCCTGGCGCGTGGCGAAGGTCGAGGGAGCCGATGGCGCCGAGGGATCGATCGCCAGAAAGACCTGGCTGAGGCCGGATTCGCGCGTGGATTCCTGCGGAATCTGGTGCGCTGCCAGTCCGCCGGAGAGCATGGCGGCGAGCATATCGAGCACCAGCGAGAGTCCGGAACCCTTCCAATAGCCGATGGCGAGTGCGCGCTTGGAGGCTTCGATAGCGGCGGGATCGCGCGTCAGTTCGCCGGCCAGGTCGTAGCCTCCGGGGACCGGCAGTTGCGCGCCGCGGGCGCTGTAAGCGGCAAGCGAGCCGTAAGAGAACTGCGACATCGCCATGTCGAGGACCACGTGCGCGCCGGCAGGACGGGGGACGGCGATCACCAGCGGATTGTTGCCCAGCGTGGGAGCGGCTGCGCCCCACGCGGGCAGGTTGGCCAGCGTGTTGGTCCAGCACAGGGCGAAGACCCCGGCGTCCGCAGCGAGCCAGCCGTAGCTTCCGCCGCGCATCCAGTGGTTGGTGTTGGCCAGGGCGACTGCGCCAAGACCGTACTGGCGAGCCAGCGCAATGGCGCGCTCCATCGCCGTGAAGGCGTTGAGATTGCCGGGGCCAAGATGCCCATCCCAGCGCTCGAGCGCGGCTGCGCCGGCGACGCGGGTGGGCTCGGCATTGACGTCGATCGATCCGTTGGCAACCATCTCGGCGAAGCGCGGGAAGCGGTCGAGGCCGTGGGTGTAGACGCCGTCGCGGGTGGTCTCGGCGAAGAGACGCGCGCACAGGGCGGCGCGGTCGCCGCGCAGACCAAGGTGCTCGGTCGCGCGGTGGAGGGCGGCGTAGAGATCGGTGTAGGGGATGCGAAGCATGGGAGTGTCGATTATATGCGGTGGGTTTGGTGGAGGGCGATGAGGCGCCTCGCCGTGGGTGAGTAACCCCATGGTCGACTTCGTCGAACATGGGGCACCCGCTATGCTGGTGGATATGGCTTGTTTTCTCGAGTTGGAGCATGTGAATGTGGCGCGCGGCGACGCGATGGTGCTGCACGATGTGAACCTGCGGGTGGAGGCGGGCGAGCACATCGCGATCCTGGGGCCGAATGGGTGCGGCAAGTCGACGCTGATCAAGACGATGACGTGCGAGCTGTATCCGGTGGCGCTGGAAGGGACACGCGTAAGCATCTTCGGGCGCGAGCGGTGGGACCTGACGGAGTTGAAGAAACGGCTGGGCGTGGTGTCGCCCGAACTGCCGGGAAAGGCGACGCTGAAGACGACCGGGCGGGATGCGGTGCTGACGGGCTTCTTCGCGAGCTCGACGCTGTGGCCAAATCTCGTGGTAACAGCCGCGATGCGGGCGCGCGCCGACGAGGTGCTGGAACTGGTGGGCGCGACGGGGATCGCGGAGAAGCCGGTGGGTGAGATGTCGGCCGGCGAGCAGCGCCGGGTGATGATTGGGCGGGCGCTGGTGGGCTCGGGCGACATGCTGCTGCTGGATGAGCCTTCGAATGCGCTGGATCTGGCGGCGCAGCAGGGACTGCGCGAGATGCTGCGGCGGCTGGCGCAGCGCGGGACCGGGATGCTGATGATCACGCACCACATTGCGGACATTCTGCCGGAGATGGAGCGGGTGATTCTGATGCGCGGCGGGCGCATTGTGGCGGACGGGACGAAGGAAAAGCTGCTGACGGCGCCGGTGCTGAGCGAGCTGCTGGGAGTGCCGGTGCGAGTGACCGAGGAAGATGGGTTCTTCCACGTCTGGTAATGACAAACAAGGAAGGGCAAGAGCAAAGGCCAATGCGGGGATTCTTCGCTACGCTCAGAATGACAAGGCGAATGAGAAGGCGAATGAGAAGACGAATGACAAGACGAAGGCGCGGCGAATGACAAGATGAAGGCGCGATCAGCGGGGGATATCGATGGGGGGAGCGCGGCCGTCTTTTTCGTCCTTGGGCGGTGGGTGGGCCTTGAACCAGGTTGCCTGTTCCGCTGCGAGTTCGGTGGCGCCCTCGCGGAGGTCGCGGATGGATTCGAGGGCGAGCTTGCGCGCGATGGCGTAGGCCTCGTCGTCGGGGACGGACTTGAGGGCCGAGGACCAGCGATCGGCGGCGTCCAGGATCTTGGGAAGAGCCTTGCGCAGGTCGGCGTGGCGGGGGCCGTAGTCGTCGAGGTTGTCGGAGAGCTCGTCGGCGATAGAGGTGAACTGGCCGAGCAGCTCGCGGGTGTCTTGTTCGCGGCCGGGGCGGAGCGGCTTGGCGTAGAGGTCCTGGATCTCCTTGAGGCGGAGATCGTCGAATTTGACGAAGAGGAGGACGCAATCGCCGGGGAAGTAGCGCGCCTGGCGGATCTCGTCGGCTTCGCCGTCTGAGAGGGCGGACTCGCGAATCTGGGCGCGCAGGGGTGGGGCGAGCAGGACCAGCAGCAGGGCGATGGCGAGCGGGAAAAGGCGGCGTCGAAAGAGGGTTGGCTGGGACACACGCACCTAGTGTTTGAAGACCTGGGTCAGGAGCTCGTCGTTGACCTGGTCGAGTTGCTTCAGCGTGTTCTGGACCGTTTTCTGGTCGTCGCCGGAGACCAGGTGCAGGTACTGGCCGAGGCGGTAGGTGGTGCGATGCATCAGCACCTGGGCGTCCTTGAGGCGCTTGGTGTCGCGCGCGAGATTGAGATGGATAAGGTGAGCGTAGCGGTTGACCTGTTTGAGGGTGACGGCTGCCTGATCGGTATCTCCGTCGGAGAGCTCCTGGCCGGCCTTTATGGTCATGGAGTGGACCAGTTCGGTGTAGAGGAAGCATTGCTCGCGGGGACTGGCCTGGCTGGCGCGGAGTTCAAGCTGGGCGAGCGCCTCCGGACTGGGGACGGCTTCCTCGTTGGCGGCTGCGTGCGCGGGGATGGCGAGGCACAAAGTGGAGAACAGGCCGATTGCGGCGAGAGGCAGGGTGGATCTGAAACGACGTGGAGAGCGGGTAAGCGGACGAAGGAGAGAGCTCATGATTCACCTCGAGGTGATCTTGTGCTTACTTCGTTTGAGCGAGCTGGGCGAGCCTCTGGCGCGCCTGCGACTCCTGATCGGGAAAATTACCTCCGGCGACTGCCAGGAACTGCCGGTAGAGCTCGACCGCCCTGCTGCTTTGATGCAGTGCATCATTGGCCGTTGCCTCCAGAAACAGTGACGAGGGAGAGGGTGGCAGCACTTTAGCACGAAGCGACAATGCTTGCAAAGTGATTCTGGGATCGTCGATTTCAGCGGCGGCGAAGGCGAGATGGGTGGCGGCGTCGGCGAAGGCGGCGGGAGTGGGGAAGGCGGCGGGGTTGGCGACAGCCTGCTTGAGCAGCTTCTCAGCTTCCGCGGGACGATGCAGGCGGAGCAGCGCTTCCGCCCGGTCGTCGAGCAAGGTGGGGTCGGGTGGAGCAGCGGGGTCCGCGAGCAGGGAAGCGTAAAGCGGGTCGGCCTGGTCGGGGTGGCCGGTTTCGACGTAGACGCGCGCCAGCAGGCGAGTGATGTTGCGATCCGCGGGATGAGCGCTGCGCAGCTTTTGCAGCAGTGGGGCGGCCTGGGAGGCTTGGGCGGGGTCGCCTGAGTCGAGGTACGCCTGGGCGAGCTGCGCGGTGAAGGTGGGATCGTCCGGATGCCGGGCAACGGCGGGAGTGAGCAGGGCCTCGGCGTCGGCGGGGTGATGCTGGGCGAGCAGGACGTGGACCAGGCCGGCCATGGCCTGGGTGTCTCCGGCGCCCTGGGGCAGGGCCAGGTAGCGGCGGAAGGCCTGCTCGGCGCCGGGGAAGTCGCGGGAAGCTTCGGCGATCTGGGCGGAGAGGAGAATGTCGTCGGGCTGCTCGGGCGTCAACTTGACGGCTGTGAGCAGCTCGTCGGACGCGGCGGCGAGGTTTGCCGGCGTGGATTGCTGGGCATCTCCATCAAGGTCGAGACGGGCGAGAGCGCGAAAGGCGCGAGCCTTGAGCGCTGGGGCAGCGCCGGGGAGAGTGGTGGCGAGCGCGAGCTGGGTGCGGGCCTCGGCTGGCCGGTTGGTGCGGGCCAGCAGCAGGCCGAGCGCGACGTGCGCCGCGGGGAAGGCCGGGTCAGCATCGATGGCCTGGCGGTAACAGGATTCGGGAGTGGGGGCGGGCTGGTCGGGCAGGGTGGAATTCGCAGGCGTCGCGGCGGATGGGTTGGAAGGGTTGGGTGGCTCGGGTTCGAGGGCTTCGAGCGTCATGCCGAGGTCGTACAGAATCTGGGGATCTTTGGGGGACTGGACGCTGAGGCTGGTGAGCACGGCAAGCGCGGCGCGGAAGTCGCCCGCGGCGAGCGCGTCGTTGGCCCGCTGGATGAGCGCGGCCTGCGGCGCAGGTTGAGTGTCGGGATGGGAGAAGTCTTGCGCGGGAAGAACCGCGGGGAGACCGGCGGCGAAAAGCAGCGCGATGGGCAGGAGAACAGGGGCCAGGGAACAGGGAATACGGAGGAGACGTGCGCGACGGTCGATTTCTGCGAGTTGCATAGCGATAGCGCGGATCCGGAGGCCCGGGAAAGGGCGAAATGCAAGGGCCAGGGTCAAGACCTTCTCCAAGGTTAAACGCAAAGGCCCGGCACGGAGCCGGGTCTCGTTGCTGATGCAATTGTAGCAGGGGGGATTCTAGATTAGTGCGTCCGGCAGATGGGCATGTATTCGCGTCTGAATCAGAGCGGGGGAGGAGAAGGCCCGGGGCTAAAGCCCCTTGATTCTGTTGGCTCTTTACCGCTTCAGACCCAGGGCTGAAGCCCTGGGCTAGGCCGCTGCTACTCCGAAAGGCGGCACCACGAGTTTTTCAGCATCCTCTAAAGCCCGCTGCTAATCCGAGGGGCAAAAGCGTGCCTCAGCGGCTGAAAGCCGCGATGATTTTGCGG
Organism: Granulicella sp.; assembly: GCA_003162875.1. Taxonomy (GTDB): domain Bacteria; phylum Acidobacteriota; class Terriglobia; order Terriglobales; family Acidobacteriaceae; genus Edaphobacter. The sequence continues at coordinate 2,492 of PLUT01000183.1, read as the reverse complement.
CGTTTCAGAACAGGCGCTTTTTTAGCGGCCTCGAAGGCCCGATGCGGAGGGGATTTCCATCCGGCGGGTGACAGGCTGCAAAGATCGGCTCCGGGAGCGTACATTGGTTTTGCTTCTTTCTACGCTCATCATGCTCGGGTCACTCGAGCCAAGGGTGGCGTGGGATTTTGCAGAGTCTGTCTGCCAGGTTCGGTTGAGACGAACCGCAGAGCGAACAAGGAAAAGCCAAATGAAGACATTTGCCGTTGTGCTGGGGTTGGGACTGGTCTGCGCCGCGGGCGCTGCGCAGGGTGTGAACTGCAACATGCAGGGTTACAAGGCGGTGGACGGCCTGCAAGCAACCGCGACCCGCGGGGGAGTGACGCTGGCGTGGCAGGGCGATGCAGGGCAAGAACTGCGGGCGGCGTTTGGACTGCGCGATGGCCAGCCGGTGGTGGAGGAACTGGCGGCGCGCAAGGCCGGTGGTGCGTGGGTGGTGCTGGGCAAGGACCTGCAGCCGGAGTTCCAGGTGACGACCGGGCGGAGAAGAATGTCTGGGACGGAGAAGGAAATCCTGGTGCGGCTGCACCAGGACACGCCGGAGAACGAGGAGCGCTACAAGTGGAACGTGTTCTGGGATGCGCCGCTGGAGGTCCCGGGACTCGACTCGAGCCACCTGGTAGGGCCGGCACGCACGGAGGACGAGATAAAACGTGCCACGGTGAGTTACAAATCCGATGCGTGCAAGGTGGAGACGGATGGGGACCGGGTGACGGTGACGTTCAACGGGCTGACGCTGGGGCTGTTTGCGGGCGACCTGGAGTTTACGGCGTACAAGGGCGCGAACCTGCTGCGGCAGGAGGCGGTGGCGAGCACGGACGCGAAGGACGTGGCCTTCATCTACAAGGCGGGGCTGAAGGGCTTTGCCATCAAGGACGATAGCAAGGTGGTTTGGCGGGACACGTCGCAGGTGTGGCAGGAGGAGGATTTCGGCGGCGATGTGAATGAGGGGCCGGTGAATGTGCAGGCGCGAAACCGGCTGGAGGTTCTGGAGTCGGGCGCAGGGTCGCTGGGGATTTTTCCGGCGCCGCACAAGTTTTTCTTTGCGCGCGAGAACGAGGTCAATCTCGGTTATGTGTACTACCGCAAGGATTCGGCGGGCGAGTTTTCGCTGGGCGTGATGCAGCCGGAGAAGGGCGAGGGATACAAGCCGTGGGGCGTGACGGACGAGGTGTGGAATCGGCGCGAGAGAGTCGCGCGGCAGCAGGTGCTGAATTATGCGCTGTACAACGCGCCTCCCGGAACGATGCAGCATATGCCGGTGTACTACTACCTGAGCGCAACCGGGAGCCATGCGACCGATGAGGCGGTGCTGAAGTACACGCACGACGACACCTACAAGCCGGTGCCGGGGTTCAAGACGGTGACCGGGCACTTCCACCTGGAGCTGAACGAGATGGTGCGGGACCGGGGGACGGCGGACTTCCAGCCGACGTGGGTTCCGGTGTTCCGCGGGCTGGGGATCAACGTGGTTTACCTCGGCGACTTCCACGACGATTCGGACCCGGGCGATGCGGGACCGAAGCGGCTGCCGGAGCAGAAGGATTACTTCGAGGCGGCGCGGAAATTGTCGGACAAGAATTTTCTGGTGATGCCTGAGGAAGAGGTGAACAGCTACCTGGACGGGCACTGGTACATCATGAATCCGAAGCCGATTTATTTCACGCATACGCGGGAACGCGCGGCGGGCGTGCCGTTTGAAGAGGATGTTCCGGGATACGGGACGGTGTATCACCTGGGCTCGGCGGCTGACGTGCTGAGGTTTGTGAATGAGACGAAGAGCATTATCTGGGTCGCGCATCCGCGGACCAAGAGCTCGGCGTTGTCTCCCGATACGTACAAGGACAAGGACTTCTTTTTGAGCGACCGATTCATCGGCGGGTCGTGGGAGTCGCTGCCGGCCGACCTCTCGCAGAAGCGGCTGTGCGAGGTGCGGTGCTTCGGGCTGAATGACGAGATGAGCAACTGGGCGCCGAAACCGAAGTTCATGCTGGCCGAGGGCGATACGTATATGAAGCGGCCGGATGACGACACGTATCCGTTCCTGGCGATCAACTACGTGAAGATGGACAAGGTGCCGGCGTGGAACGAGAGCTGGGCTCCGGTGGTGGAGGGGATTCACAACGGCAACTTCTTCGGGACGACGGGCGAGATTCTGTTCCACGACTGGAAGATTGAGGGCTCGGGCGCGAAAAGCGTGTATACGGCGAATATCGAGTACACGTTTCCGCTGGATTTCGCGGAGGTGGTGTGGAGCGATGGGACGAATGTCGACCGGAAGATTGTGAGCCTGACGGATACGACGGCGTTCGGGACGAAGACGCTGCGGATTCCGTTCGATGCGACGGGGAAGAAGTGGGTGAGGCTGACGGTCTGGGATGCGGCCGGAGATGGGGCGTGGCTGCAGCCGGTGGCGGTGAAGTGAGGGAGAGGCTTAACAGCCCGTGGTGCAA
>PLUT01000293.1:2553-8558 GCA_003162875.1 Granulicella sp. | reverse complement strand
TCGAAGCCGGAGGGGGCACGCGAGTCGGCGCGGACGCGGCCGGTGACGATGACCGACGACTCCTGCGTCAGCGATTTGACGCGGTCGAAGACCTCGGGCGGGACGGCAGCTTTGGGGACGATGCCCTGGATGGTGCCAGTGCCGTCGCGGAAGGTGGGGAAGAGCAGCTTGCCGGAGGAGCGGATGTTGTAGAGCCAGCCGCGCAGGGTGACGCGCTCGCCTTCGTGTGCGGCAAGGGCGGAAATGGCGGCTACCGGCGCGCTGCCGGCTGTATTTGTAACTATTTCTGGATTATTTGCACTCATGGGGCGCTACCTTCGATCAACTATGGTTACATATTGGGCGTGCTGGGCGCGGATTGCCACTCGGCGAGCTTGCGGAAGGCTGCTTCGGCCTTGCGGGTAACGGATTCGGCGGGCTCGTCACGGTCGCAGGCAACTTCGAGGATGCCGGGCGTTGCGGCGGGCAGCGCGGCCAGCGAGGCGGAGACGGCAGCCCAGTCAATAGTTCCTCCTCCGGGGGTGCCTTCGCCGGGCCACAGGTGCTCGTCCTTCATGTCGACATGCGGCGCCAACGGGCCATGGTTGTCATGCAGGTGGACCTGGGCGATGCGCTTGCCGAGGAGTGCGATCGCCGCGCCGACGCCGGAGTCACGGGGCGCGTCTTCGACGGGCTGCGCCAGGTGCAGATGGCCGAGGTCGAGCGCGATGTCGATCCGGTCGAAGTGGCCGGATTGCAGGATGTAGAGCAGGTGCTCCGGTGTGGCGACTTCGTTCTGCAGGTTCTCCAGCAGCAGGCGGACGCCCAGGGGCGAGGCGAAGGCCTGCAGGTGCTCGATAGCGGTGAGCGAGCGCTCGATGGCGGGCTCGTCCCAGGCGGAATCGCGCAGGCCCAGGTGGAGGACGGCTTCGGCAAAAGGGACCTGCTCGGCGCACTCCAGCGCGCGCTTGACCTCGTCCATGGCGGCGATGCGATGGGACTTCTCCGGCGCGATCAGGTTCAGGTTGGCCGCGACGTGACGGGACCACTGGGTGTCGGCGCGGTCAGAGAGGTAGATGGGCTGGTGGAGCACGGCGCGGACGTCGCTGGAGCGGAACCAGGCGGCGATCTCGCGGACGGATTCAGCGTCGGTGTAGTCGAAGTGGTGCCGCGCGGCGCAGACCTCGATGGTCATGGTCCCGCCGTGGGGTGCGCCGGCGGCCGCGAGGGCGTCCAGCAGCCCGGGGTGCAGGCGGTGCTGGAAGAAGACGTAGGTGGAGAGTCCGGGTTGCATGGTGTGTTCTTAAGGTACAGCAGCCGGGTGTGGAGGAGGCAGGAAGACGTGCCGGAGAATCATGAGCACAATAAACTCCGAGCGGTTCCGTTTCTCCTGCGTCTATAACGAATGCACCCCAAAGTGAAGTCAAAGAATAAGCTGCTCATCAGCGCTGCTGCAGTAATGACGGTCGTGGCGTTGGGGCACTCGGACCTTTGGAACGCTCCTGCCCGCGCACAGGTGCCGCGGGAGACGCCTTCCGCACAAGTGGAGAAGGTGCCGGCATGGCAGACGGCGGCGGGCGGGAAGGCGGAGTTTGAGGTGGCGTCAGTCCGGGAGGACCTGTCCGGCAAGTTCCACCCGCCGCCGTTTTCCATGGACGCGGATGATGGCTTTACCAATACGGGTGGACTGTTTACGGCGGACCTTTCCCTGCAGGGGTTCATCGACTTTGCTTATAAGCTACCCGAGCAGTACAACTTGCTCTCGCATCTGCCAGATTGGGCCCGCAAAAAGCAGTTTGAGATTCAGGCGCGGGCGCCGGCCAACGCGACCAAGGACCAGATGCGGCTGATGATGCAATCGCTGCTGGCGGAGCGATTCAAGCTGGTGCTGCATTATGAGCGCAGGAGACCGAGGTGCTGGTGATGACGCTGGCCAAGCCGGGAAAGCTCGGGCCTCGGCTGCGGTTGCATGCGGATGGACCGGCGTGCGATGCGGTTGTGCCGCGCCCGCCCGGTGCGCCGGTGACCTTCGACATGTTTCCGTGCAATATTTACATGGCAATGAATGAGCCGGACAATGTGACTCTGGCGGGAGCACGGAATACATCGGTCGAGTCGATGGCGGCGTTCTTTAGCAGCGTGGGGCGTATGCGGCCGATTGTGGACCGGACGGGAATCAAAGGGGCGATCGATTTCTCGATGGAGTACACGCCGGAGCCGCGAGGTGCGCCGGCGGCAGGTGGGGACACCGAGGCCGCGGTGCCGGAAGCGACCTTTGATCAGGTGGTGAAGGACCAACTTGGGCTGAAGTTGGAGCCGGCGAAACTTCCGTTGGAGGTTCCAGTGGTCGATCACGTGGAGATGCCATCGGAGAATTGAGGCTTAGAATTCTTTGGCGCTCCGAACAAAATACGGGGATTCTTCGCTACGCTCAGAATGACAAACTTGAAGGGTCTGCGGCAGAATGACGAGTTTGAAGAATTCGAGATACACAAAACAGCTAACGGGTCTCGAGCTCTAAGCCGGACAGCTTTGAGCTAGCAGCTTAAGCGATGTGGTGGTCGCTAGTAGCCGGCGGCTTTGCCGAAGTGGTGGCGCTGGTCGTCGGCGCCGAGGAGGGTGCCGGTTTTGGGGTCGATGTAGATCATCTCGCTCGAGCCCCAGACGCCGGGGTTGTGCTCGTCGGCCTGGTTGGCGCGGCTGACGGTGTAGCCGCTGGCGCGCAGCTTCTCCACCACGCCGAGCGGGAACGCCTTCTCCACCTGGAGGACGTCAGGCAGGTACTGGTGGTGGAAGCGCGGAGCGTCGGCGGCCTGCTGCACGTTGAGGCCATTGTCCAGGATGCTGATGATGTCGTTGGCGACCGTGGTGATGATGGTCGAGCCGCCGGGCGAACCGAGGACCAGCAGCGGCTTGCCGGGTTTGCACTGCAGGCTGGGGCCGGGAGGGCAGACCTCCGGGCCGACGACGATGGTAGGAGTCATGTTGGAGAGTGGGCGCTTGCCCGGCGCGATGGCGTTGGCGGCGCTCTGGATGAGGCCGTACATGTTAGGGACGCCGGGCTTGGCGGTGAAATCGTCCATCTCGTCGTTGAGCAGGAAGCCGAGCGCGCCGGCGGTGACGCCCGAGCCGAAGGTGTTGTTGAGGGTGTAAGTATTGGCGACGGCATTGCCCTCCGCGTCCACGACGGAGAAGTGGGTGGTCTGGGTGGATTCAGCGGGCAGGTACGCGCCGGAGGGCGGCGGCGGTAGGAATCCGGCGGGGCGCGTGAGCGTAGCCGAGGGCGAGGGTGCGACCGGCTGGATCGACTTGCGCCAGGCGGCGGCGTAGGCGGGCGAGGTCAGCTGCTGGACGGGCATTGGCACGAAGTCGGGATCGCCCAGGTAGTCGGCGCGGTCCATGTAGGCGCGACGGAAGGCCTCCACGATGAGGTGGACTTGTTGCGGCGTGCGGTCGCCCAAGAGCGGCATGTCAGGGGCTGTGATGTTTTGCATGCCGGCACGCGCCAGGTCGTAGCCGGAGAGGATGTTGAGGATCTCCAGCAGGACGATGCCGCCGGCGGACGGAGGCGGCGCGGTGACAATGTCGTAGCCACGGTAGTTGCCCAGCAGCGGCTCGCGGTCCTTCGCCTGGTAGGCGGCGAGATCGGCGGCGGTGAGGAGGCCGCCGCCCTGCTGCACGGATGCGGCCAGCTCGGCAGCCATCGCGCCGGTGTAGAAGGTCTTCGGGTCGGCGGCGATGCGCCGCAGCGTGGCGGCGAGTTCCGGCTGGGTGAAGCGGTCGCCGGACTTGAAAAAGTTGCCGTCGCGCTGGAAGATGCGGCGGGAAGCAGGGAACGCGGCCAGGTTGCGGGCGGCGGCCAGGTCCGTGGCCTCCTCGTCGGAGAGAATGTAGCCTTCGGTTGCCAGGCGGATGGCGGGGGCCATCACACGAGCGAGGCCGAGGCGGCCGTAAGTCTTCTCCGCGTAGGCCAGGCCGGCGACGGTGCCGGGCACTCCGATAGCCTTGTAGCCGAGGGTGGAAGCGTCCGGGACGACGTTGCCGTGCGCGTCGAGATACATGGCTGCGGTGGCAGCGGCGGGGGCCTGTTCGCGGTAGTCGATGAAGTGGGCCGCGCCGGTATGCATGCGGACCAGCATGAAGCCGCCGCCGCCCAGGTTGCCGGCCTGGGGAAAGACGACGGCGAGGGCGAATCCAACGGCGACCGCCGCGTCGACCGCATTGCCGCCGGCTTTCAGGATCTCGATGCCGGCGTCGGAGGCATCATGGTGGACGCTGACCACCATCGCATGCTGCGCGCGCGTGGGCGGTGGGCTGACAATGGTGTAGGGAGCGGTCCGGCTCGGCTGGGGAGTCTCCTGGGCCGGCGTTTGGGCTGCGGTGGAGGCCGAGGCCAGGGCAACGGCTATGCAGCCGGCGATCAGGCGAAGGCTGGGATGCGGGTTGGCGCGGCGACGAGGGTGCATGGCGAGGCTGCTGACAGAATAGCCCGTCTATAGGGGTGGGGCTATACAAGAGATGGCACCGGGCGAATGGCGGCTTTTTCCCTTAGGATCGTCGAAGAAAAGTGAACGATCTTCCGCGCGGGCCGGTCCTAGATATTGAACGGACTTTTCGAGTGCAGGTCGACGGCGCTCGCGGGACGACGAGGTTGAACACGATGGGTCTTCCGGTTCGGGCTTTGGCGCGGGGGGTTGGGGGCGGCGTAGTGGAGTTTCCGCGGAGTACCGATCTGGAGGATGGCGCAGCCGACGGCGTTGCGGAGGTGGTGGCGATCGATTCCGTTGAGCACGACCGGCGCTTTGTTGAGATAGCGGAGCGGCAGGCGCGGTTCATGTTCCGCGTGGCGCATGGGTTGCTGCGCAGCGTGCAGGATGCCGAGGACGCCGTGCAGGAGGCGCTGCTGAAGCTCTACCGCAGCGACGGCTGGCTGCGCATGGAGGACGAGAAGGCGTTTCTGGCGCGGACGGTGTGGCGCGTGGGGTTGGATGTGGTGGCGCGGCGGCCTCGCGGGACAGAGCCGCTGGAGGATGAGGCTCGGCGGGAGTTTGCAGCGGGCGGCGAGTCGGCGGAAGAGAGCCTGGTGGGGCACGGCGAGCGGGAGTTGCTGCGGCGGCTGATCGAGGCGCTGCCGGAGGAGTTGCGGCAGCCGCTGGTGCTGTCGGCGATCGAGGAGATGACGTCGCGCGAGGTTGCGATGGCGATGGGGATTCCCGAGGGCACGGTGCGGACGCGGGTGATGCGGGCGCGGGGAGAGTTGAAGCGAAGGTTTGAGGCGATGCGGAAGACAAGGGCAACCACGGATCGGCATGGATAAGCACGGATTGGAACGGATGGATGGGGGGATAGGCGATGACGACGGAGAGGCTGGAGATGGACGAGTTCGATGTGCTGCTGAACGATGTGCTGCGGACGGTGGCGAACCCGGAGCTGCCCGAGCGGGTGCGGGCGAAGGTGCGGACGCGGGTTTGGGTGCGGGAGATGGCGGCCGGTAAACCCACGTCAGGCGAGAATCAGCCTGACATGGGGCACCCAGTTTTGGGACGGTCCCCGGCGGTGTTTGCGCCCGAGGTGTTCCTGGCGAAGATGTCGCCGAAGCGGGATGCGCGGTCGACCGGGGCGGCGGTGCTGCTGCATGTTGCGGCGATCCTGCTGGTGCTGTGGGTGGGGGCGGTGAAGACCGGATTCATGGCTCCTCCAAAGATGCTGATGACGGCTGACATTAACACTCCGCCGGAGATGCCGAAGGCGAAGGACGTGATGGGCGGAGGCGGCGGGCAGCGTGGGCCGACTCCGGTGAGCAAGGGGCAACTGCCGAAGTTTGCGAAGATCCAGATCACGCCGCCCAAGGCGCCACCGCCGGAAGATCCGAAGATCCGCATGCCGGACCCGACGCTTGAAGTGCAGACCAATCTGAAGATGGCGAACAATAATATGCCGAACCTGGGCGATCCGAATTCTCCGCTGCTGGGGAACTCGATGGGCAACGGGCGCGGCTCGGGAATGGGCTCGGGCAATGGGTCGGG
>PLUT01000293.1:0-2408 GCA_003162875.1 Granulicella sp. | reverse complement strand
GGTCAACTTCCAGATTTTCTAAAGCGTTCTGATCTAACGATTCTCGAGCCCTAAGCCAGACAGCTTTAAGCTAACAGCTAGAAGCAGCAGGCCTGCGAGTCGGTGGGTCAGCGGGTCGGCTGCCCCCAGCCCACCCTGTCGCCAAAAAGACGGCGACAAGGATGGGGCACCCAGTTCTTTGCTTAGGGAAGCGCGGGCTGGAGTTGCAGCGTTGCGGGTGCGGGGATTTCGTCGAAGGTGAGGTTCTGGGCGGGACTGCCGGTGCGCTGTTTCCAGGCTAGGAAGAGGCGGCCGTAGCTCTCGGTGAGGCAGGTGGCGGGGTCGACGCCAAGCCTGGCGAGGGTATCGTCGATCCAGGCGGGAGGGCCTTCGAGCTCCGCGTAGTTGCCGATGGGGGTCTCATCGATGACGAGGTGGCTGCGGTGGGCGGGCGCGGCGACGTCAGCAGAAAACGCGTCCCCGGCGAAGAGCGGCGCGGTGTAGGCTGAGGCGATCTGCGACCACTCAGTGCGGAATTTCTCATAGCGAAAGACGGGCTTGTATCCGAGCTGTTCGAAGATGGCGCCGAGCGCGGGGCCGTCGTCGACGCGGGTCTCGGTTTCGACGCGCACCTTGTATCGCGCCTGACCGTCGCCGGCGCAGGCAGCCGGCTGGCGCTTGTGGGTGACGGTCCACAGGTTGCCATAGCGGCGCAGGCGCAGGATTTGTTTGGCTTCGCGGAGGGCGCGGCCAGGCGTGTCGTAGAGGACGTTGCTCTCGAAGGTGCGCGGAGTGTCGAGCTGGAAGCCGAGGCCGGGAAGACGCGCTTGCAGGCGGACGAGATCGTCAATGGGGAACTTGAGTTCGATCTCGGCACTCTGCATGCGAAGAGTATACGGTGGCGAGGGCAGGCCGGGGTAGGATGAGGGAGGGAGGTGACGCTTGCAATGAGCGATGCGGGTGCGCGCGAAGGCGCGGGTGGGATCGAGGCGGAACCGGAGCCGCGGCTGAAGACCGAGCGGCTGAAATCGGCGGGGGTTGGAAGCGTGGCGGGAATGGCGCGCGCGGTGGAGTTGCTGCGCGCCGGCGGGACGGTCGCGTTTCCTACGGAGACGGTGTACGGGCTGGCGGCGAATGCGCTCGATCCCGCGGCCGTCGCGAGGATTTTTGCGGCGAAGCAGCGGCCCGGGTGGGACCCGGTGATTGTGCATGTGGAAGGCGCTGCGATGCTGGAGCGCGTAGCGGCGGTTCCGGCGGAGCTGCGTGACCGGGCGCAGGCGCTGATGGAGGCGTTCTGGCCGGGGCCGCTGACACTGCTGCTGCCGCGCACGGCGGAGGTGCCCGACGCGGTGACGGCGGGGCGGCGGCTGGTGGGAGTGCGCATGCCGTCGCATCCGGTGGCGCGGGAACTGATCCGGATGGCGGACATTCCGCTGGCGGCGCCGAGCGCCAACCGCTTTGGCGCGCCCAGCCCGACGACTGCGGCGCACGTGCTGGCCGATCTGGCGGGACGGATCGACGCGGTGCTGGATGGCGGTCCGACCAGCGTTGGAGTCGAGTCGACGGTGCTGGACCTGGCGGCGCGGGCGATCTATCGGCCGGGCGCGGTATCGGCGGCGATGATTTCGCGGGTAATTGGCGATGAGGTGCGGGTGGTGACCGCTGCGGAGACGCCTGCAAACGCGGCTCCGGAGGCGCTGCCTTCGCCGGGGATGGGGATGCGGCACTATGCTCCGCGGGCGCGGCTGGTGCTGGTGGAGAGCCAGCAGGAGATGCTGGAAGAGATTGCAAAGCATCCCGCGGCGGAGGTTGGTGTGATGCAGCCCGACGATTGGGACCAGGGCGCGGCGAAGATTCTGTTTCGCTGGGGGCCGTGGGGTGACGCGGAGACGCTGGCACGGCTGCTGTACTTCGGATTGCGCAACCTGGATGAGCGCGGGGCGAAGGTGATCGTGTGTCCGGTGCCGGCGATGAGCGGTGGGTTGGGTGAGGCGCTGAGAGATCGGCTGGAGAAGGCGGCGCGAGCGGGGTAGGCATCATCACGGTCTGCATGGTTTCGGCGATCAGCCATGCCTCCGTCTCCGGCTGAACGGCCGAGCACCCCCACCCCCCTCTCCTCCTCCCTTCTTTTTCGGACTACCGGGTCCTAATGTCCTGGAACGGCGGGGGTTGGCTGGAGACCGGCGACGGACAGGAGGGGGGACAAGTCAGGGCCGCAGGTCCGGGCTTGAGGCGGACTGGTTCAGGTAGGAAGGAAGGTGGACAAGATGCGTTCATGGTGGACTCCTTTGGGTTAAACGCGAAAGGCCCAGCGGTTAGCCGGGCCTTCTCTCTATTTCTTACTTACTACTTCCAGTATACCAAGCGGACCATAACTCATCTGCCATGTCGGGGAGTTTTTGATCTTGTTTGGTTTGAGGGTTGTGGAC
>PLUT01000108.1:2214-44717 GCA_003162875.1 Granulicella sp. | reverse complement strand
TTGCCTGAAGTTCCATTGGTGTACGGCAACTGGTACAGATTCGTACCGGCAGTTCCGCTACCGACCGGTCCCAGCGTCGCCTTGGTCTGATCGGTCTGGTCGGTAACCACCATGCCGTACTTCTCGTAGCCACCGGTGCAGTCCCCGTTGGGCGTAGACCCTCCGGTCAAGTAATTGTTCCCGCACGCCCCTCCTTGACCGAGCTGGGTATTGTTCTGGGGAACATCCATGCTAGTGGTATTGAACAGGTTGAAGACGTTGAAGCCATACTGCAGGTTGAGCCTGTCCGAAACCTTGAACTGCTTCCGGACCGAGATATCTACCCGCTTTTGCGCGGCCTGGCGGAAGATGTTGCGTTGGTCGCCGGGTGCAAAGGCCGTCTCGTACGCGTCAACAGGATCGGTTGCCCCACCCATGGCTGCGGTAGGAACGCCATTCTGCCCCGGAGTAAGGTACTGAATGGCAATCTGGTTCGGGTCGATCGCCGGGATATAGGCACCGCCTGTCCCGCGGAACCTGCCTGGGTTTCCGGTCAAAGCCGACTTCGGATTGCTGGGATTCTTGATTGGAAGAATCGGATTGACCAGGCTGGGATAGTAGCCGAGTTGAGCACTCGCAACGGCGCCGTTGAACTCATACAGCGAGAACGGTTCGCCGCTCTGCAGAATGGCGATGCCGGTCAAGCTCCAGTCGTTGGCTACGTAGGACATCCACGAGTGGTCGTGAATTACGTTGGGCATCAACGCCTGGAAGTTGGCTGAGAACACCTGACTGCGGTCAAAGTCGGAGGACGCCCATGAGTTCCGCAAATGGGCCGGATCGTTGCCGGTGAAGAATATCCCGAGGTCGCTTTGTTCATCGAGAGAGTGGCCCCAGGTGTAACTCGCGCCCACCAGGAAGTTGTGGGACATGCGTTTGTCCACGTGCGTTTCCAGCGCGTCGTAGGCGGAGTTGCCCACCGTCTCGAACAGCGCGGAGTACGGGCTATAGCCGACATAGGGGGCGCGGAAGTCCGAGTTGCCGCCGTCGTAGGTCGACCAGGGTTCCGACTGGATGGAGCACGGGTCGTGATACGACCCGGTGCAGGTGGTGGTACCGTTCAGTACGTCATAGCCATAGCTCGACGTCTCGTTGCTGGAGTACGGGTGCGCTCCCTGAATCATCGCGGGATTGGTGGGCGTAGCGGTCTGCGGTTCGTTGAAAGGAATCGGAATTACAGCGTGGCGCCCGCGGTTTCCGGTCCAACCGATGGTCACCGCCAAGTCATTCCTGGGCTGCCACTGGAAGTTCAGGGTGTAGTTGATGGTGTAGGGCAGGACGTTGTTCTTGTCGTACGCGCCCAGGTAGAGCGGCGTCTGTGTGCAATCGTCCTCAAGGTTTCCGGGGCCGCCGCAGCCCAGGATGCTGTTGTGGTTCACGATTACGCTTCGAGTCATGTAGTTCAGCTCGTTCTGCAGCGCAGTCTGTTGGATCGCTGGGTTGACTCCAGGTGCGGGAGGGGTTGTTGAGGAGGTGAGAACGCCAGCCGTCCCCAGGGGATTCTCCAGCGTCTTGGTACCGGCTCCAGTAACTGCGGCAACCAGCGGAGATTGTTGCGTGACGCCAAACGGCCCGCCGACACCCGAGCCCGCCGGGGGCGAGAGGTAGGTGAAATACTCCCCACGGTCGTAGTAAATGCCCGCGCCGCCACGAATGACGACGGTTCCATGGTCTCGCACCGGCGACCAGGCAAACCCGACGCGGGGCGAGATGCCCCACTGGCGGCCGCTCAGGGTGGAGGCACTCGTGCCGGGCGTGGGAGCGGTTGGGTTGTTGCCGGCTACCACCAGACCATCGTTGACCACGGTGAAGCCGCTGCCGCCCACTCCCGGGTCCGTCCCGGTGACGCTATAGGCGCTGGGATCGAAGTTGAAGAAGTTGCCATACTTCTCGGTAAATCCACCGTGATAGTCCCAGCGAACGCCGGCGGTAATGCTCAGGTTCGACATTGCCTGCCATTTGTCCTGCACATAGGCCGCGCCCTCATTGGTCCGATAGTAGCGGTCTGCAAGGTTGTGTCCGCTGCCGATCGTCTCCAGGACACTGGAACTTTTCACTGACCCTTCGAGGAAACTGGTCAGGTTGGATTCCGAAGTCTGAATGATGCCGTTGCGGTTGTTCTCGACGTTCATCTGCGTATAGCTGTATCCGCCCCCGGCAACGATGGTGTGCTGTCCAATTGTGAAGATCACGTTGGTGGAGGGATTCAGGCGGTTCTGGTAATACCCCGTGTTGGCGAAGTTACTGTAGGGTCCGATGCGCATAGTCGGCGTGCCGGAGACCGGGGTCTCAAATTCGGAAACGGTAAAGGCTGGCAGGAGCGCGGGTGCGCCGGGAACCGGGTTGGTTATTCCGAAGGTGGGTCCGGTGCCGGCGGGGTTGGTGATCGTCTGGTTGTAATAGCTGTAGGTTGCCATGCGGATATAGCCCAGCCGCTGCTCCCAGTTCAGGCGCGGACCGATGGAGATGGTATTGTCGATAGCGCCCACTTTGGAGCCGTTGTAGGTGCTGCCTGGAAATCCGCCGACGTAGGAGGAAACGCCAAAGGGCTTACTGAGCGGATCGTTCTGATAGTAGTACTTGAATGAGAGACGGTCCGTCTTGGACAGGTTGTAATCCAAGGCCGCAGTTGCCTGGTCGCCGACCAGCGTAGAGGTGCCGACCAACGTGACGTCGGGAACGCCGTACCCATACAGCGCGGTGGATTGAGCCGTGGGAATCAGGTACTGGCCGTTGGGCAGGGTCGCCTGAAATAACGCCGCCGCCGTTGGGTCCAATGTGAAGCCGCTCGGCAGCGTCCCAAGCGGATACAACGCCCCATTTTCGGTGTAGTAATTGCTCTCCATTGCCGTCAGACCCGCGGCCGAGCGGTCGTTGGTCAGGCCGATCGGAACGTTCATCTGGCTCAGGCCGGTGGACTGGTCCGAGTTGTAGAGGTGCTGATAGGCCACAAAGAAAAACAACTTGTCCCTCAGCACCGGGCCGCCCAGCGTGGCACCCGTGCTCCAACGATGGAGCGCGGGGTTCGCCAGATAGCTTGGAAAAGCGCCCACACCCTGCTGGGCGAGGAGGGCGTCCTGCTTGAAGAAAATAGGGTCGGCATTGAGCGAGTTGTTGGCGAATCCGCCATAGACCGAGCCGTGGAACTTGTTCGTCCCGGTTGCGGTGTTGGCATCGATCTGCGCCCCGCTGGTTGCCCCCTGCTGGGCGTCGTACATCGAGGTGTTGACGCGCAACTCCTGGAGGAACTCCGGCGGAGGTGTCGGCAGACTGTTTCCGTTCGAGCCGTATGCCGAGGTGCCGGTCTGCGTTTCGCCCCCGATCGCAGTGCTCTGGCCGATGTTGAACTGGTAGCGCTGCGAGCTTGCGTTGCTGGAGGTCTTGCCGTTGAAGATGTTGCTGGCATCCACGCCATCCACCTGAAAAGTGTTCGACGTGTCGCGCTGGCCGTTGGCCCAGATGGGTTGATTGCCCAGGCCCGCGTTGGTGTCGACACCGCTCAGTAATTCAGCGTTAGCGCCCGGCGACAGCACCGCAAGCTGCGTAAAGCTGCCCGTCGCCAAGGGGGTCAGTCCGATCTGTTGCGAGTCCAGCGTGTAGCCGTTGGTGGTATCGGTCGCGTTGAGCATGGGATTGGCCGTAACCTCGATGGAAGTCGTGGTCTTGCCCACCCTCAGATTGACCGCCACCGTGCTCGCATGCGACTCCTGCACGCTAATACCAATCAAATCGAGGGTTTCGAATCCATCATGACTAGCCTGAACCGAGTAGGTGCCAACAGGAAGGTTGAAGACCTGGAAGAACCCGTCGCCCTGCGACTTTGTGGTTCGACTCACATTGATGTCGGCGTCCGTAACGGTGATTGTGGCAGCGGGAACGGCCGCTCCGGAAGGATCGAGAACAGTTCCATTGAGCGAGCCCAATGTCGCCTGGCCCCTCGCTAAAACCGTGAACAAACACAAACCGGAGAACACCAACAACAACAGACTCTTTCGCATCGCTTCCTCCAAAACTTCCATTCGACTCGTCTTCAACAACACTGCTTCGTAACTCGCTGTCTCAATTCGCATCCCATGTTCGCATCTACAAATCAACAGGAGGTTACGATCGAGCTCAAATCGCCCAAATTGGAAATACGCACCTCGCGGACAGGTTCCCGCCGGTTACGCTGCAGCAAATCAAGGTATGCGCTAAGCCTATCCTGCTTCCGTTACACTGGAAAGAAAACAATGTTCCTCGATGAAGCTCGAATTCGCGTCAAAGCCGGCGACGGCGGCAACGGATGTATGGCATTTCGCAGGGAAAAGTTCGTTCCCCGCGGCGGACCCTCCGGGGGGGACGGTGGCCACGGCGGAGATATCCTCATGTCGTCCTCACTTTCCCACAACACCCTCATCCACTTTCGTTTCAATCCCGAGCACAAAGCCCAGCGCGGAGGACACGGACTCGGCTCCAACTGCTCCGGCCAGTCCGGTGAGCCCACCATCCTCAATGTCCCGGTTGGAACCATGCTCTACGACGACCAGACCGGCGAGCTGGTCCACGACTTCGCCCACCCCGGCGAGACCATCCTCATCGCCCGCGGCGGACGCGGCGGACGCGGAAACCAGCACTTCGCCACGCCCACCCACCAGGCCCCCCGCGAACACGAGCTCGGCCGCCCCGGCGAGGAGCGCAGCTACCGCCTCGAACTTCGTCTGCTTGCCGATGCCGGCCTGGTCGGCTATCCAAACGTCGGAAAGTCAACCCTCATCTCCCGCCTCTCCGCCGCCCGCCCCAAGGTCGCCAACTACGCCTTCACCACCCTCGAACCCAACCTCGGCGTCGTCCAGGTTGGCGACTTTCCTCACACCGAGTCCTTCACCGTCGCCGACCTCCCGGGCCTCATCGAGGGCGCGCACCTCGGCCACGGCCTCGGCATCCAGTTCCTCAAACACATCGAACGCACCTCGGTTATCGTCCACCTGGTCGATGTCTCCGACTCAAGCGCCGGGGCCGAAGGAAATGCCCGCCCTGACCCCGTCGCCGACTTCCGCATCATCACCGCCGAACTGAAGTCCTTCGATCCGGCGCTGGCCGCCAAACCCACCCTGCTGGTCGCCGCCAAGATAGACGTCGCCGACCCGGCGAAGCTCAAGAAGCTCGCCGCCTTCGCCAAGCGCCGCAAGCTCCCGTTCTTTCCTATCTCGGCCGTCACCGGCCAGGGCATCGACCCGCTCAAGTTCGCCATCGCCGACTTGGTCGCCGTGCATCGCCCAAAGCCCGTCGACCTCGACGAACCCCGAGCCGCCTCGGTTAAGCCAGCCAAGCGCAAACCTGCCTATCCCCCGCCCAGACCCAACGCCCGCGGCCGCGCCCGATAAAATCCTGCGCAGGCAAGCCTCCCTTCGAGTCGCGCGCCGCATCCCACGTGACACCGGCAATGAATTGGCGCCCCGGCGACCCGCGCGCGTTGTGCCTGCGCCGTGGTCAGTTCCGGCATCGTTCTTCGTCTGCCCTGATCCGCCTGTCCCCGCCCGTAAACTGCGATTCCGTCCGGAGTCGCTCATGCTTTCGCAAATCTTTCTATAGACTTGTATCTGTGCCGTCCTGTGGGCGGCGTCAGCGTAATCTTTTTGAGGATTCCTAATGAAGCTTCGGTACCTTGCCACTGTCGTCGCGTTCGCCTTGACGACGGTCGCCCTCCACGCCCAGGTTGGCCTCTACTTCAACCCCATTGCCATTCGCGTCAGCAACTCGGTCGTCGACACCGGAGACAACCTCAACGGCAACGGCAACAGCTATGCCTTCCTCGGCCAAAACTCGACCTCCAATGTGTTCTATGGCTATAACCTGGGCGGATACTACGATTTCCTTCATTCCGGCAAGCTCGACACCGGCTTCGATGTGCGCTTCTCCGACCTGCACGCCAACAACGCCATGCTGCGCAACTTCCTGGTAGGCCTGCGCGTCTCCGGCAAGCCGTTCAGCCGGCCCTTCCGGCCTTACCTCGAGGCCACCATCGGCGAAGGTGTCACCAAGCCCCCCAGCGCAACCCTGCACATCAGCAAAGTCGACTATGCCTTTTTCGGCGGGGTCGATTACACCATCGCGAAGCATGTCGAGTGGCGCGTGGCGGAGATCGGCTACGGCGCTCTGACGACGGTCTCCAGCGCCACAGTGGGCGCCGGGGGAACCGTTGCCATCCCCCCGTCGAAGCTGGTTAACTTCAGCACCGGCCTCGTCTTCCGCTTTTAGCCTTCCAAATCTGGCTGCGGGCGCAGCCGGCAACCAGTTCGATCGCCCCGCTTCGGAGATTGCCGGGGTCTCGGCCCGTCCGCAAGCCCGGTCGGGCATCACGTCCCCGACCCCGAAAAGGAGCCTCCTCGGGCCTGCTTGAATCCTGCCCCGGGAGAACGGAAAACTCCTGCAAGGAGCGGTTGGAGGCCGCGCCACAACTGGCCCCCCGCCCATTTTCCGCCGCGGAAATCTTTCCGCTATAGAAATTTGTTGCTGACATTGCCCTTCTAGTTCTATATGCTCATCGGTGCCCCAAACTCTTCGCAAAAGGAACACCGATGAAACTGCGATCCATTGCTACTGTTCTCGCCATCGCCCTCGCTTCCGCCGCTGCTTATGCCCAATCCGGAGTCTATGTCACCTTCGATGCCCAGCGATTCACTCGGACGGGCATCTACGCAAATCCCGGGCCTCATGGCAACGTCGACAGTCCATTTCTCTTTGGGCCCAGCTATGGCGTTTACTATGACGTTACTCATCTGCCCCGGCTCGGCAAGCTCAACACCGGCCCCATCGTCGTCGGCATCGACGCCCGCGGAGACGTCTACCGCGACAACATTTACGGGTCTCAGATTGACCGCGAGGACGGCATCTTCAGCCTTCGCGTTGCCAGCAAAAGGGCCTTCTGGCAGACCACACCCTTCGTCGAGGGCGGATTCGGCATCGGTCACACCAGGATTCCCTTCGCAACCCACTACTCCAACAACTTCGTCTATCAGTTCGGCATCGGCGCAGACCGCAAGATTTCCAAGAGCTTTGACTGGCGCGTGGTGGAAGTCAACGTCGGCTTCCTCGCCAACTACGGCGCGGGCATGTACTCCAATTCGGGTACCATTGTCAGCCCGGTAGGCGCTATCTGTGGTTACACCCTTGCCGGAGTAGCCATCCCATGCGTAGCCAATCCAAACTCCCAGTCCAGCAACTACCTGATCACGCTGCGTACCGGCCTCGCCTACCGCTTCGACTTCCACAGCCGGTAGATGCCGTAGCATAACCAGAATGCGCGTAGCCCTCTTCGGCGGCACATTCGACCCCATTCATCGCGGCCATCTGGCACTGGCTTCCGCGGCGGCCAGTGCCTTCGCGCTCGACCGCGTCCTCTTCGCCCCGGTTGGCCGCCAGCCCTTAAAGGCCGAGTCCCCCCCCGCCACCTTCGCCGACCGCCTTGCGATGACCATGCTCGCCGTCGCCTCCGCAGCCGACCCCCGCTTCGCCGTGTCCAGCGTCGACGCGCCCCGCCCCGACGGCGCCCCCAACTACACCGTCGACACTCTCGCCGCGCTTGCCCGCGAGGCTCCCGCCGCAACCCTCTTCGTCCTCACCGGCGCCGACAGCTTCCTCAGCCTGCGCAACTGGCACTCGCCCGACCGCCTGCTCGAGCTTGCCGAATGGATCGTCGTCAGCCGCCCCGACTTCCCCCTCAAGCCCGAGTTCCTCACACGCCCCGAGTTCGCCCTCACCGCCGCACAGCGCAGCCGCGTCCACCTCCTCACCACCGTGCACGAGGACGTCTCTGCCACCGAACTCCGCCAACGCCTGCACGCCGGAGATCCATGCCCCGGCCTGCTTCCCCCTGCCGTCGCCGACTACATCCAGACCCATCGCCTCTACCGCTGATGCTCTACACTCATCCGATATGGCCGAGCGCGACGACAATCCTGCACCGGCGACCCTGGCCGGCCTCTGGCTGAAATCCAAACCCGCGCGGCCCGCGAACCCCGAACCGCAGCCCGCGACCTCCGCGGCAAAACATCCCCCGTCCGAATCCCAGTTGGATCTGCTCTTTTCCTCGCAATCCTCCGGCTCAGCGCCGTCCCCGCGTCCGCCTGTCCGCAAACGCCGCAAGGCTGTCGCCGCCGATTTGCCGGACGCGCCCTTTCCGCCGCCCATCGAACGCCGCATCTGGACCATCCGCGACCTCGTCACCGGCATCCGCCTCCAACTCGAGCGCGAACACCAGGACATCTGGGTCGAAGGCGAAATCTCCAACTGCCGTCACGCGCCCTCCGGCCACACCTACTTCACGCTTAAGGACGGTGACGCCCAGCTTGCGGTGGTGCTCTTCCGCAGCCAGGCCCAGCTCCTCCGCTTCCGCCCGCAGGATGGCCTTGCCGTCCTCGCGCGTGGCCGCGTCTCCGTCTACGAACCTCGCGGCCAGCTTCAGCTCATCGCGGAAACCCTTGAGCCGCGTGGCTCCGGCGCACTGCAACTCGCCTTCGAGCTGCTCAAGGCGCGCCTGCTCGCCGAAGGCCTCTTCGATCCGGCCCGCAAGCGCCCGCTGCCCGCATTCCCTCGCTCGGTCGGCGTCATCACCTCCACCGCGGGCGCGGTCCTGCACGACATCGTCAAGGTCGTCCGCCGCCGTCACGCGCGCCTCAATCTGCTGGTCTATCCTGCCACGGTCCAGGGTCCGGGATGCGCAGCCTCTGTCGCCGCCGGCATTCGCTGGTTCAATCAGCGCCAGCCCAATCGGCGCCAGCCCAACGCGAACGCCGCCCCGGTCGATCTCATCCTCATCGCCCGCGGCGGCGGTTCCATTGAAGACCTCGCCGGCTTCAACGACGAGGCCCTCGCCCGCGCCATCGCCGCCTCCGCGCTCCCGGTCGTCTCCGCCATTGGCCACCAGACCGACTTCACCATTGCGGACTTCGTCGCCGACCTGCGCGCCCCCACCCCCTCCGCCGCCGCCGAACTCATCACCGCGGCCCAGCACCGCATCGAGGACCGCGTGCAGGCCCTCGACGCCCGCGTCCGGCGGGCAATCCGGTACCAACTCATGCTGGTTCGCCAGCACTTTGCCGCACTCTCCACCGGCCAAATCCAGAATCGGTTACAAACTCTCATCGGCCGCCGTGCCCAGCGCCTCGACCACCTCCACCACCGCATCGAGGTCACCGCCAACCGCCGCCTGCGCACCCCCGTCGCGCAACTCGCCGCCCTCGCCGTCCGCCTGGAGCGCCTCCACCCCGCCGTCCGCCTTGCTCTCGTCGGCCGCCGGCTCGACGCCGCGCACCAGTCCCTCAGCCGCCTCGCTGCCGGAGCCATCGCCGCCCGCGCCACGCGCCTCGACCGCGCCACCGCCCGTCTGGGCGCGCTCTCGCCCCTCGCCGTCCTCAATCGCGGCTACGCCCTGGTCTACAACTCCTCCGGCCAACTCCTGCACAGCTCCGTCGGCACCAACCCCGGCTCCACCATCCGTGCCCGCCTAGCCAAAGGCGCCCTCGAAGCCGAGGTCACAAAAACCGAACCTTAGGTTCGAGGTACCGCATTCGAGTCACTCGCCTTGCCCCTCATCCCTCGAACCTCGTACCCTGTACCTATATGAAGAAGCTCTTCGGCACCGACGGCATTCGCGGCGTCGCCGGCCAGTTCCCGCTCGACCTCACCACCGTCCACGCCGTAGGCCTGGCGCTCGCCCATCATCTGGCGCCGATCGCCCCGGACCTGGCTCCCCGCGTCATCATCGGGCAGGACACACGCGAATCCTCAAGCTGGATCGACGCCGCCCTCACCGCCGGCCTTACCGCCGGTCGCGCCATGGTCGAGAGCGCCGGCGTCATCACCACCCCCGCGGTCGCCTTCCTCGCGCGCGCTCACAACTGCAGTGCCGGCATTGTCATCTCCGCCTCGCACAATCCCTGGGCCGACAACGGCATCAAGCTCTTCGGCCCCGACGGCTACAAACTCCCCGACTCCACCGAACTCGCCATCGAAGACGAGATCTTCCGCCACCTCGAATCGGAAGCCAACCGCCGCCATCGGCTCACCACCGAGGCCACTCCGCCCTTCGTCAACGAAGCCGCCCGCGTGGAGTACGTCCTCTTTCTCCTCGCCGCCGTCCCCGGCCTCTCGCTCGACGGCCGCACCATTGTCATCGACTGCGCCAACGGCGCCGCCAGCGCCATCGCACCAGAGCTCTTCGACCAGCTCAACGGCCGTGGTGGCGGCACCGTCATCCTCACCCACTCCAGCCCCAACGGCCGCAACATCAATGAAAACTGCGGCGCGCTCCACCCTGAGGTGGTTGCCGCCGAAGTTCTCGCCCGCCACGCGTCCATGGGCATCACCTTCGACGGCGACGCCGACCGCGCCCTCTTCGCCGACGAACGCGGCCGCGTCGTCAACGGCGACGCCGTCCTGCTGCTCGCCGCCCGCGACCTGGCCGAGCGCGGCCTGCTCTCGAACTCGACCGTGGTCGCCACCACCATGTCCAACATGGGCCTGGAAGCCGCGCTCAAGCGCAGCAACATCAAAATGCTCCGCGCCCCGGTCGGCGACAAGTACGTCCTCGAGCAGATGCTCGCCACCGGCGCAGCCCTCGGCGGCGAGCAATCCGGCCATATTATTTTCAGCGGTCGAAGCACCACCGGCGACGGTCTGCTCACCGCGCTGCTGCTGCTGGACATCGTCCACCGCTCCGGCCGCACCCTCGGCGAGCTCACCGCCGACCTCAAGACCTTCCCTCAGACCATCGTCAACGTGCATGTCCGCGAGAAGCGCCCGCTCGACCAGTTCCCCGCCGTCGCCGCCGCCATCGCCGCCGCTGAAGCCGAACTCGCCGACTCCGGCCGCGTCGTCATCCGCTACTCCGGCACCGAAGCCCTCGCCCGCGTCATGATCGAAGCCGAATCCGAACCCCTCATGCAACACCACGCCAACACCATCGCCAACGCCATCCGCTCCGAACTAGGCGTCTAGCGCCACCAATCCGGGCACCCTACCAAAGTCGGGTGCCTCACGCTTCCCAATTCGCGAGCTCAGGATGCTCCGATAGGTACTTCATCGTTTCTCGAGTTTCCTCGCCCTCGCCCGGCACAAATCCAATTCCACGCGCCACGACGTTCGTGGCAATTTGGTTGGCACCAAGAAAGCGAGCAAAACTTTCGACATGCGCATCACCGCAAACGAATACTCCGTCGCGGCCACGCAATTCCCCCAACCGATCGAACCAAAACCGCTCCCGTATAGGAGAATATCGGGCCGTTAAAATGGCCTGCGCCTGAACCTTAATCTCGCTAAGGGAAAGGCACCCGTTATTGGGCCTTCTTAGCATCCAATAAATCGTGTTGAGATCGAGACAACCGATCTCGCATAGCTCTTCGTTGTTTGGATTGCAGAACCTGTGTTCGATTCCAATTTCCAACGCAATCTCCTTGGCGATGGACTCCTCGCCCCGCTGTACCAGCAACTCTTCGTAGTATTCCTCAGCAACGAAGCTCAGCTTAAAATCGCTGACGGCCCTACGCAATCGTCGAGCGAGTTCCCTCTGGCAATGGGTATCCTCATAGCCTCGTTCGCGGACCTGAGCGCGGTGATTCACTCCAATGAGGTGCAGCATTTACCACCAGCCTCCCTAAGCCGCCTTCCGCCGCTCCGGCAGCACCACGCTCCGCACCTTCTTTCGCCTCTTCCGCGAAGCCACCCATAAGTCGCGCTGAATCTGAAGGCGCAACCACAAGTCGGCCTTCACACCAAGCGCGTCCTGTAGACGCAGCGCCATCTCCGCCGAGATCCCAGCCTTCCCATTGATCACGCGCGACAGCGCCGCCCGCGTAACTCCCATATGCTTCGCCAACGCGGTCACAGAGCTCCCTGTTCTCAGGTTTCCATTCTCCAAAACGTCTGCGATCAGCATTCCGGGGTGCGGCGGATCATACATCTGCATGGTGGTTCTCCTAGTGATAGTCCTGATAATCGATGAGGTACACGTTCCGGCCTTCAAACTTGAAGGTCAATCGCCAGTTTCCATTTACCTTGACAGCCCAGTGATGCTCCAGGTCGCCATGCAGTGGATGCAATCCCCACCCCGATACGTCCATTTCATCAATGGTCTCCATGGTATGGAGCACGCCGAGCTGGATCGTCAGTTTCTTGGCGTGATGCGCCTGAATACCCGCCTTCGACTTCGTAAGGAAGAACTTCTCGAGGCCCTTATGCCGGAAACTCTTGATCACGCAACCATCGTATACCGCAACGCTACGCTATACGCACTTATTCTGCCACTGGAACATCATTTCCCCGCGCACCTCACCGCCCTTGTACCATCGAACCAGGCAGCCCATGCACCCAGCCGTCCCAGCCGCGCCCCTCACCGAAGCCGACGTCCTCGCCGCGCTGCGCGACTGCTACGACCCAGGAAGCCCCCTCAACATCGTCGACCTCGGCCTCGTCTACAGCATCGCCATCGTGCCCGACCCCGACGCTCCCGGCGCGGGCATCCCCGGCGTTCCGCCGCGCCAGCGCGTCCGCATTGCCCTCACTCCGCTCCGGCTCGCTGACACCGAATCCGACGCCGCCCCCCTCATCGCCCAGATTCAAAACCGCCTCGCCGCGTTCGAGACCATCCACCGCACTGAAGTCTCCCTGCTCAACCATCCCGTCTGGACGCCCGATCGCATCTCGCCCGAGGGCTACGCCCGCCTTGCCCATCATCTAACATCGAAACGGCCCCCGAATGCCCTCGTCCAGATCAAAGACCATCGCGCAAAAACCTAGTCTCGTCGCGGCGCCCACCCGCCCGCGCGACCGGCTCCAACTCACCGACTTCCCGATCCATCCCTTCGACCAGGCGCACGGCGTCGACACCAGCGGCCTGGTCCCCGCCAGGCACCTCATCACCGGTCACGCCAACGACGAGCACGTCACCGCCTACTATGGTGTCGCGCCCTCCATCCTGCGCGCGCTCATCGGCCACTGGCGCGAGACCATCCCGCCCCACCCCATCTCCAGCTACACCTTCATCGACGTCGGCGCCGGCAAAGGCCGAGGCCTGCTCGTCGCCAGCGAATTCCGCTTCCGCAAAGTCGTCGGTATCGAACTCAACCCCTCGCTCGCCGCCATCGCTCGTCAGAACGTCGCCCACTGGACCGCATCCCACGCCGAAGACCCAACCTCACCGCGCCTCGCACCCATCCAGATCGTCGAGGGCGACGCGCTCGACTTCGATCTCCCCGCCACGCCCACACTCCTTTTCCTGTTCCACCCGTTCGAAGCGCCCGTCCTCCGCCAACTCCTGCGCCGCATCGAGACCCAGTTCGCCGCCCGCCCCAAATCCCGGGCCCCCGGCGAGCGGTCTTTGCTCGCTGGGGTGCAGGCCCGCGAGCCCGCATTAGACCTCATCTACGTCAACGCGGAATGCGCCAGCGTCCTCGATCGCAACCCGGCCTTCGTCCAGCTCTTCCTCGACAACGTCAAGATGTCCCCGGAGGACCACGCCGCCGACCTGGATGCCATCGCCCGCCAGCGCGAATACGGTTCCACCGGCGACGAAGAGTGCGCCATCTACCGCTATACCGGCCGCGCCAAAAGCCTCATCTTCACCCCCGCCGCATAATCCGTGGGTGATGGACGATCTCGACTCCCAAAATATTTGTCATCCTGAGCGGAGCGCAGCGGAGTCGAAGGACCTGCGGTTTCCTCCGCGCGGCTGCTCGCCATGCGCGGCCCATCGCTCCTGATGCGGGAGGTAAACCATTTGCCCGCCTTACTCCTTCAACCTCACCATCAGCCCGCGTTCATCGCCTTCGCCGTGCTCCATGTAAATCTCCGCGGCCGCCCGCTTCACGATGCTCTCGAACCGCTCGCCCCACTCCACCAGCACCAGCGAGTCCGGATATCCCGCCATCTCATCGAGCCCCAGCACCGCAACCTGCTCCTCCGTCTCCAGCCGATACAGGTCCAGATGAAACAGCCGCACTGAAGTCCCAACGTATTCGTGGACGATCGTAAATGTCGGGCTGGTCACCTCGTCCTCGGCCGCCGCACCCAGCGCCGCCGCAATCCCTTTCACCAGCGTCGTCTTGCCTGCGCCCACTTCGCCGCGCAGGATCACCACCATTGGCGGCTGCAGCATCTCCGCAATCCGCTCACCCAACTCCAGCGTCCCCTCCACCGACCGTGTCCTGAACCGCCGCTCCCTCATTCCTCTCCTTCATCTTTCCCTAAATAAAATCGGTGCCCGTCGGCGCAAATCGGTGTTATGCCTTTGTCTCGTTCAACCCACAAATCCACGTCATTCCACCCGCATCCTTCACCCGGTAGCGAAACGCGTCCGACAAATGCATCACCGTATCCGTCGCCAGCACCGTATGCTCGTCCATTGCCTGCGCCGCAAAATCCCCCGCCAGCCCATGCAGATAAACCGCCGCCTCCACCGCCCGCGCCACATCATCCGGAAACTGAGCCAGCATCGCAGCCACAATCCCGGTCAGGATGTCCCCGCTCCCGCCCTTCGCCATCGCCGGGTTCCCGCTCGTATTCACCGCGATTTGCCCATCCGGATGCGCCACCAGTGTCCGCCATCCCTTCAGCACCAGCGTCACCTGGTGCTCGGTCGCAAACTTCCGCGCCAGCCCCACCCGGTCCGCCTCAACCTCCTTCACGGTCATCCCCGCCAGCCGCGCCATCTCTCCCGGATGCGGCGTCAGCACCAGCACTCGCCCCTCGCCATTCAATTCCGCAGCGCGCCCTGCGAACGCATTCAACGCATCTGCATCCACCACCATCGGCAGCTTCACCCTCGCCACAAACTCCCGCGCAAACTCGCTCGCCTCGCCCCGTGTCGAAAGTCCCGGCCCCAGCGCCGCCACGCTGATGTGCTTTTCCTGCATCAGCCTCTCCAGGCCGCCGCTCGCCAGGTTCTGCAGCAATATCGCGCCCTCTCGCCCCTGCTCGAGCGCCGCCATCATCAACTCGGGCGCAACTCCCGCGACCGCGTCCACAATGCTCCTCGGCACCGCCGCCGTCACTAGCCCCGCGCCTGCCCGCAGCGCCGCCACGCTCGTCATCGCCGGCGCACCCGAAGTCCCATAGCTTCCGCCTACCACCAGCACGTGCCCGTACATTCCCTTGTTCGAGTTCACATCCCGCGGCCGCTCGGCAATTGCCTTCGACGCCCCTGCCCAGCGCAGCCCGCTCGCCGAAGTCACCGCCTCCGCCGGCGACCCAATCTCCGCCACCACCACCGGCCCTGCCGTCAAGTTGCCAAACACGTGCGCCATCTTCGGCCGCGTAAACGTTACCACCGCATCCGCGCGATAC
Source organism: Granulicella sp. (assembly GCA_003162875.1). Lineage (GTDB taxonomy): Bacteria > Acidobacteriota > Terriglobia > Terriglobales > Acidobacteriaceae > Edaphobacter. The sequence continues at coordinate 29,360 of PLUT01000108.1, read as the reverse complement.
GCTCCCTCCGCCGTCTGTGCCATCGAGTCCGCGTCCCACCCGCTCGGCAGATCGACCGCCACCACCGGTGCACTCGTCTGCGCCACCAGCTCGCGCAGCGCCACCGCCAGCCCGCGCAGACCGGGCCCCCGGCGAGCTTCCGCTCGCTGGGGTGGCAACGGCGGCTTGAATCCCGTTCCCAACACCGCATCGATCAGCAGGTCCGCAGAATCCATAGCCTGCTTCGCGGCTGCCAGCCCAGCCTCATCGACGACCACCCGCAGCAAAACCTCCGGAGCCTCCGCGCGCAACCGTCGCAGCGCTCCCGCCCGGGGTCCCCGGCGAGCTTGCTCGCTGGGGTGGTCCGCGTCTCCCTTCACCTCGTCCTCGCGGCCCAGCAGCACAACCGCAACCGCAACGCCCGCGGCCGCCAGCCCCCGCGCCGCCACCAACCCGTCGCCGCCGTTGTTGCCTTTGCCGCACAGCACCACCACCCGCTCCGCCGCCGAATACCGTCTCAGGCAGAACCCCGCCACGGCAGCGCCCGCGTTCTCCATCAGCGTCTCCAGCGGCACGCCAAACTCCTCCGCTGTCCGCCGGTCCGCCGCACCCATCTCCGCCGAGGTCAATATTTCCATGTGTCCCTTCTACGCGCATTCGCCGCCAACGCCAAATCGAAGCCGACGTTTCCGCTTGACAGCGCGAAGTCCGCGCCGCCCACCCCTCATCCTCGCGGCCAGATCGAAGAAGCAGCATCGCCCTCAACTGACAACTCGCAACTTCCCGCCTACTTCGCACGCATCCGGTTACTCTTCGGATTCGCCTCCACCTCGGCCAGCCCCAGTTCCTTCAGTACCGGCGGAACGTACATCCCAAACCGTCCGCGCAGCCCCTTCTTCAACCCATACCACCCGCCCACCGGGTTCTTCTCCGACCGTCCCCACGCCTCGACCGTCCCCTCCGCCGCGGGTTTCTGCTCGTCCGCGCTGCCCAGCAGCATCCAGTCGCCGTGCGCCTTCAGCATCGCATGGAGGTCCTCAATACACCGTAGCTGATACTTCAACTGCGTCTTGCCTACCTGCACCACCAGCGCGGGCGGGTCAGCCGCCGCGTCCCGATACGCCTCAAACTCGGCCGTGCCCGGCGGTGTCTTAAGTTTCCACGGTTTTTCCTTCGTTCCCGCTGCGTTTGCCATTCGTGCCTCCCGGAATCTCTTGGAATGTCACCCATCGGATGTAAGGCAGCGTCCGCAGGGTGCAAAATGAATCCATGCAGGCCCCATCCTTCGCCACCTCAGGCGTCACCCTCTCTCTTGCCGGCCGCACCGCGCTCATCACCGGCGGCTCGCGCGGCATCGGCGCCGCCACGGTCCGCCTCTTCCGCCAGGCCGGAGCCCGCGTCGCCTTCAGCTATCGCCAGGCTGCCGGCCAGGCCAACGCGCTCTCCGCCGCCTGCGGAGGTCCCTACCTCTGCCTTCCCATCCAGCAGTCGCTGGAAACGCCTGAGGACGGCGAAGCCCTCGTCTCTCGCACTCTGAATGCCTTTGGAGATTTAGACATCCTCATCGCCAACCACGGCATCTGGCCGCCCACCCCCACCGCCGTCGCCCAAATGACCTCCGCCCAGTGGCAACGCACCATCGCCACCAACCTCGATAGCGTCTTCGGCCTGGTTCACGCCGCCGCCGCCCACATGCTCACCCGTCCCGCGCCCGCGCCCGTCTGCACCGCGCTTGGCTCTCCCTATCCCACCGCACCCACCGCTCGCGGCCACATCGTCCTCATCGCCTCCGCGGCCGGCCAGCGCGGCGAAGGCTTTCACGCCGACTACGCCACTACCAAGGGCGCCATCATCGCCCTCACCAAGTCGCTCTCCTCCGAACTAGCCCCGCACGCCATCTACGCCAACTGCGTCGCCCCCGGCTGGACCCACACTGAGATGACCGCCTCCGTCTTCGACGATCCCGCCGTCGCCGCCCGCACCAATCCCACCATCCCGCTGCAGCGCCCCGCCCACGTCTCGGAGATCGCCGGCCCCATCCTCTTCCTCTGCACTCCGCTCGCCGGCTTCATCTCCGGCGAAATCTTCAACGTCAACGGCGGCGCCGTCCTCACCGGCTGACCCGCCTCATTGCTCGTCATTCTGACTCGAAGAGTCAGAATCTCCGTAGTTGCCTTGCCCTTTTTATCGCCGTCATCCTGAGCGTAGCGCGCAGTCGAAGGACCCCGACGAAGCCGGCATCACCTCAACATCTGGGCCCTTTCTTCCGCAGCATCGCCACAATCCGGGTGCCCCATCTTAGCGACGGCCCCATCGTCGCTAAGGTGGAGTATCAACCCCGCTTGACCGCCCTCTTCATGAGCCAACTGATATCCTTCCGCTCATGGACGTAAATGAGGCGCTAGAGAAAGCCACAAGGATCCTGGCGGAGGAACAGGCCGCGCCGACCCTAAGTTATACGTACGTTTGGAAGGCCGGGCACGCAGACGGAGTCGCTGCGCAAAGGAATCTGCTTGACGACCGGAAACGCCGCCCAAGGCACGTCAATGAAGACCCGAAGCAATTTGCGCTCCGAAGCACTAATTTCGACCTGCTTATTCGAATACTGAGCCAAGTTCCCGAGGACTCCCGTCTTATCCTCATCGACCGACTCCTGGAATTGGTCCGCAAACCAAACCACGCTTCCGCGAAGGCGCTTGCCCTTCTGACCGAATTCATGATCCGCACGGGCCACCTAAAGAATCTGCTCGATGCAACTACCGTTCCGACGATGCCGACCGCAGCTCTCGGGAACCTGCTCATCGAGATCGAAGAGATGATCGCGCTTAACTTCAATCTGTTCAGCGATAGCGAACTAGTGTTGATACCTGAGCGACTAGCCAACCTCCGCGAGATAGCCGCAAGGCAAACCTGGCAAGCTCGTTACACGCGTGGATTCCGCACTGGGCCGAAGGAGGAAAACCCGCACTATCGTCCGGGATACTCGGAGACCGGGAAAGAAATCGTCGAAGCAATCGACGGAATAACGGAAGAATGCCGCAAGGGCCGCTATTTTTATCTTAAAGGAATCCTGCAGGAACTGCCGAACCTCGAAATAGACAGCGACAAACTGAGAGTCGAGGGCTTCCTCGACACCCTCGGGTTCAACCCACTGCTTACTGCGGCACTGAAAAAAGCCGATGAGCTGTATGCCGTCTCGTCTGATGCGTTCGACCTCAAGAGCTGCATCGGCCACATACGCAGCTTCGTAGAGCACCTCCACATTGACTCCGGAGCGGCGATTGCGAAGAGCACGAGCCAGACCGTCGTTGATAAATGGGACCCAACCCTCACCTTCTTGAGAAACTGCGGGTTTCTGACGGAGCAGCAGAACAAATTTGCACGAGGCCTCTATGCGCTTTTGAGCGACGAAGGCGTGCATCCTCTAATCGCCGAACGTGAGTTCGCACGCCTGCTCAGGAATATGTCCATTGAATACGGACTGATGTTTCTGACGATGTTCGAAAAGAAGGGCATCGCAATCTGACCCCTCGAGGGTTCGACGCGCCCAACCCCCATTTCCCCCATTCCCCTTGACACCCCGACTACAATAGATACAGGGGCTTCCACAAAACATTTCCACCACGCATCAGTCGCGTCTGCACCCGCCGCCGCGTCTAACTGCAATGGATGGAGCGCTTTGCAGGTAACCCATGTGTTTACAAGATATTGCATCCTAAGTCATTTGTTTTGAAGATTATGCGCATTTAGGGGGGAGGGGGTACATGCCGATAGCAGCGATCCAGGCAGACAAACCGCGCCGCCGCTGCACCCAACCGGCCCGCCGCCAACGTCCAACCACCGGACCTCTGCTGCATCCGCCGCACCCGAAAAATAAATCCCGCATGAAGCGCCTCGCTCTCGTCACCCTCGCCGCCACTCTCCTCGCGCCGCAACTCGCCCGCTCCCAGGCGGCGGACATCCCCAGCGGCGCGCCGCCCACCGTCGCCGGAACTCCTGACCAGCGCGGCCGAGCGCTCATCGACCAGATGATCGCCGCGCTTGGCGGCGACCTCTGGCTCAACCGCGCCAGCATCGAGACCGAAGGCCACGGCTCCGTCTTCTTCCACAACGAACCCGACCCCTACATCATCGAGTTTCAGCAGACCGAGCGCCTCCCCGGTTCGGGCCAGCCCTGGGCCCAGCGCGTCGGCTTCCTCACCCCGCGCGGCATGATCATGCCCGGCAAGAAGATCGACGTCGTCCAGATATGGAAGGACGGCCACGGCTACGAGGTCACCTACAAAGGCGCCACCGACCTGCCTAAGGACCAGGTCGACGAGTTCTACCTCCGCCGCGCCCACTCCATCGAAGAGGTCGTGCGCAACTGGATCAATGCGCCCGGCGTCATGATCGTCGCCGAAGGCACCAGCATGGTCGGCCGCCGCCTCGCCGACAAAGTCACTGTCCTCACCGCAAACAACGACGCTGTCACCCTCGAACTCGACGTCAACTCGCACCTCCCCATGCGCCGCACCTTCCAGTGGCGCAACCCCCAGTTCAAGGACTTCGACGAGTACGTCGAGGAGTATGACGACTACCAGACCATCCAGAACCTGCCCACTGCCATCACCGTCACCAGCTACAAAAACGGCGACATGGTCGGCCAGCGCTACCTCACCAAGATCATCTACAACGTCCCCGCCGACCCCTCCTTGTTCGACCCTGCCGCCGTGTTGAAGAAGAAATGACTCCCAACCAAATCGTTCGTCATTCTGACCCGAAGGGTCAGAATCTCGGTATTTGTCCTTGCTTCTCAACTGACAACTAGCAACTAGCAACTTGTTTATACTCATCCCTGCATGACTGATCAGCCAAATCCAACCGCCAACACGATGGACATCCTCGAAATCATGTCCGTCCTGCCTCACCGCTATCCATTTCTCCTCATCGACCGCATCGTCGAAATGGAGCGCAAAACCCGCGTCGTCGCCCTCAAGAACGTCACCATCAACGAGCCGTATTTCGCCGGCCACTTTCCCGACTTTCCCATCATGCCCGCCGTTCTGATGGTGGAAGCCATCGCGCAGGCTGGCGCGGCGCTCCTGCTCACTGAATACACTGCCGAAGAGCGCGACTCCAAGCTGACGGTCTTCGCCGGCATCGACTCCGCCAGGTTTCGTCGCCCCGTCGTTCCCGGCGATCAGCTCCGCATCGAAGTCACCGTCCTCAACTGGCGTTCCAACGCCGTCCGCATGAAGGGCGTTGCCACCGTCGAAGGCAAGGTCGCCTGCGAAGCCACCGTGATGTGCGCCCTCACCAACCGCAACAAGCCCAAGGCCGCCCCCACTCCCGAACCCGCACTCGCTCCCGAGCCGCCCGCATTATGATGGTGTCATCACAGTTTGATGTTGTCATTCTGAACGCAGTGAAGAATCCCCGCATTTCGTTCCCGCACGCCTAGCTATGCCCATCCATCCCACCGCCATCGTCTCCCCCGGCGCGGAAATCCCCGCATCCTGCACCGTCGGCCCGTGGTGCACCATCGGCGCCAATGTCGTCCTCGGCGAGAACTGCCGCCTCATCTCGCACGTCGTTCTCGACGGCCATCTCACTCTTGGCTCCGGCGCCGCCGTCCATCCGTTCGCCTGCCTCGGCGTCGCGCCCCAGGACCTGAAGTACGCTGGCGAGCCCACCCGCTGCACCATTGGCGCCGACACCACCGTCCGCGAGTACGTCACCATCTCCCGCGGAACCGTTGGCGGCGGCGGCATCACCACGGTCGGCTCCGGCTGCCTCATCATGGCCTATGTACACATCGGCCACGACTCCCACATCGGCAACGGCTGCATCCTCGCCAACGCCGCCACGCTCGCCGGACACGTCACCGTCGAGGACTACGCGGTCGTCGGCGCGCTCTGTCCCGTGCACCAGCACTGCCGCATTGGCCGCTACGCCTACATCGGCGGAGGAACCACCATCACCCAGGATGTCCTCCCTTACTCGCTCACCTCGATCGAGCGCAACAACCACGCCTACGGCCTCAACAAGGTCGGCCTGGAACGCCGCGGCTTCACCCCCGCCCAACTCAAGTCCCTGCGCCAGGCCTACCGCCTGCTCCAGGCCTCCAAGCTCAACACCACCGACGCCCTCGCCGCCATCCGCGCCACGCTCCTCGCCCCCTCCGATTCATCCGCCCCCGCACCGGACCCCGCCGACACCGAACACGTCCGCTACCTCGCCGACTTCATCGCCTCCGCCGCCCGCGGCATCATCAAGTAATCTGAGACATACCCAGCGTCGGGCTCTTGCTCTTATATTGGAATTGATATAAGATTGGCTCCGATGAAAGAAGTCGAATTCTTGGGAAACTCCTTGAAGGAACTCCAGGACTTTCCAGAAAATGCTCGCCGAAAGGCTGGTTTCGAGCTATGGCAGGTGCAGCAGGGGCTTGAACCGAGCGACAGCAAGCCAATACCTGCCGTCGGCGCCGGCGTTCAGGAATTGCGAATCTGGGATAGTGATGGAACTTTTCGCATCTTGTACATTGCCCGTCTGCAAGATGCGGTCTACGTTCTTCGCGCCTTCCAGAAGAAGACGCAGGCAACGGCGCAGCGCGACATTGAAATTGCACGAAAGCGATTGAAAGCACTCATCGACGCGAGGACAAAGCTGTGAAAAGCAAACGATTCGCAAACGTCTGGGACGCTCTATGCGACACCCCTGAAGAGGCCGCCAACCTCACCGCCCGCTCCGAGCTCATGATGCAAATCACCCGAATCGTCAAGAAGAGTGGCTGGACCCAGGTGGAGGCGGCGAAACGCTGCCGCGTCACCCAGCCCCGCATGAACGACCTCCTGCGCGGCCGCATCGATCGCTTCTCCCTCGACGCGCTCGTCAATATTGCCACCGCCCTCGGCCGGAAAGTCCAACTCAAACTGAAAGCGGCCTAGCGCCCGGCGACCACGGTACCCAGCGGTCACCTCACCCTGCTATAGTTCCGCTCCATGAAGCCTCTCCTGCTCACCCTCCTCTTCGCTCCGCTCGCGCTGGCCTCGGCGCAGACCATCGCCCTCAACACCTACGCCCCGCCCAAGGATCCCACCATCCTCGCCAGCACCTTCGTCGACTGGGACTCCCTCACCGCCAAACCCACACCCGCCGGCGAGGTGCGCCAAATCTTCGACAACCCCACCCGCACCCTCGACAAGCTCGAAGTCCACGTCACCACCCTCAATCCCGGCATGCAGTCGCACCCCATCCATCGCCACTCCTGGGAAGAGATCCTCCTCGTCACGCAGGGCGACTTCGAAGTCTCCATCAACGGACGCAAGCAGCACGCCGGCCCCGGCTCGCTGGTCTTCTTCGCCGCCAACGATCCCCACAACGCCACCAACGTCGGCCTCACGCCCGCCACCTACTACGTCATCAACTTCGTCAGCGACCTCTCGCACAACGAGTCCGCCCCCTCCGCCGCCGAGCGCGCCGTCCCCGGCAAGCTCGCCTCCACCGTCATCGACTGCAACGCGCTCCCGCAAACGCCCACCCCCACCGGCTCGCGCGTCAGCGTCCTCAACTCGCCCACCCTCACCTTCCTCACGCTCGAAAGCCACATCACCACCCTCAGCGCCGGCCAGAGCACCGCCGCGGAAATGATCGACCACAACGACGAGTTCGTCCTCATCAAGTCCGGCTCGGTCGAGGTCAAGGTCAACGGCGTCTCCTCCCGCATGCATGCCGGCTCCGTCATGTTCTGGGCCGCCGACGACAAGCGCTCGCTGCGCAACCTCGGCGCCACCCCCGCCTCCTACCAGGTCATCCGCGTCACCACCGCCAAATCCCCCAAGCCGCCAGCAAACTAAAAGACAGTGAATCTGCCGATTCTCGATTCTCAGGATCGCCGAACCCTCCTTTTGCTACCATTCTCGGCATGTTGACTCGTAGAGACTTCACCGGCCTCGTCACGGCCGCGCTCGCCTTCCCTCAGATCGGCAGCCGCATGAACGGCCAGACTTTGCCGTCCCAATCTCGTGCAGCCAAACCTAAGACGTCCGTGATGATGTGGACGCTGAATAAAACTGGAACCTTCGAGCAAAACCTGGAGCGCGTCGCACAGGCGGGATACCACCAGGTTGAGCTTGTCAGCGAGTTCAAGAACTGGTCTCAGTCGGACATGGCGCGCATTCTCGCTCGCATGCAGGCACTCGGGATCAGCGTCGATGCGATGGCTGGGATGACGCTTGGCTTCGCGGATCCCGCTGGTAGCGATGCCTTCATCTCGGAACTGAAGACCCTGATCCCCATAGCTAACCGGCTCGCTTGTCGGCAGATCATCCTTCTCTCAGGAAAGCGAATAGCCGCCCCTACCGCGGACTCTGGAGGCGCAAACGAGAATCCAGCTCAGCACTCCGCGTCCATCGAGACCCTCAAGCGCGCAGCCGAACTCCTTAGCGCTGCAAGTCTCCAGGGCGTCATCGAGCCCATCGATCGCCTCGAGAACCCCACCATCTATCTCGACGGCATCACCGAAGCTTTCGCCATTGTGAAGACGGTCTCCAGCCCCAGTCTCCGCGTCCTCTACGATCTCTACCATGAGCAGCGTGCTCACGGGAATCTGATCGAAAAGCTCCAACAGAACATCGCGCTTGTTGGTCTCATCCATGTCGCAGACGTTCCGGGACGCCATCAGCCCGGAACCGGCGAGTTGGACTACGGCAACATCTATCGCACGCTGGCCCAGCTGAACTACACCGGCACCATCGCGATGGAGTTCTATCCAACCGGCGACGTCGTTACGACCCTGCGTAGCGCGCGCGAGCAGGTCTTGCGATGCTTTGACCCTGGCAGCCCAATGCAGTAGAGTTGCAGTCCATGAAGCATGCCTTCCTTTCGGCAAGCAGCCCAACAAAGAAAAAGAGAAGATAGGTAAGCATTTGCGATGAAGACACCCCTCATCCCCACTCCCTCGAGACGAAACTTCATGAAGGCCTCACTCGCCGCAGCCGCGGCTGGCTGCCTCTTGCGGCCTGCCCGCGCCTTCGCCGATGTCGCCGGAATCACCTTCGGCGTCCAGCTCTTCATGCTCCGCCGCCAGGCGCAGACCGATCTTGCCGGCGTCTTCCGCACCATTCACGATGCAGGCTTTCCCCAGGTCGAGCTTTACCCGATCGCCTACAGCCATTCCGCCGCGGAGATTCGCCGCATGATGCAGGATGCAGGCATCGAAGCTGTCGCAGGCCACTTCGATTATGCTGGCCTCGAAGACAAGCTTGAATTCGCCCATCAGCTCGGCCTCACCTATGTTGTCTGTCCCATGATTCCGAAAGATCAATGGACCTCGCTCGAAGGCTTCTCCAAAGCTGCGGATCTCTTTAACCGCGCCGGCCGGCAGGCGCAGTCCCAGGGCATGGAGTTCGTCTTCCACAACCACTGTTACGAATTTCGTCCCATCGACGGAACCACCGGCTTCGCCCACCTCATGCAACACACCGATCCCGCGCTGGTGAAGCTTGAGTTCGACATCTACTGGCTCACTCAGGGCGGACAGGATCCCATGGCCATGCTTAAGAAGTACGCAGGCCGCGTCCGGCTCATCCATCTCAAAGACCGCCTCGCTGGAGCCAAAACCGGCTACACCATGGACCCGCCGCAGTACTTCACCGAACTCGGTAAAGGCACAATCGACTGGCCCTCTATTCTTGTCCAGGCCCGCGCCGAAGGCGTCAAATATGCCTTCGTCGACCAGGATGAGACCTCCCTCCCCATTCCGCAGAGCCTGGCCGTCAACAGAGCCTACCTGCGCAAGCTAAACCTCTAGCGATCGAATCGACATCCATGCGCACCGGTTCGTTCGCCGCGGTTGTCTCAATCCTGCTCTTCGCCTCGACAATGGCCTGCCGCGAATCCGCGTCACCAGCCAAATCCCTGACCCGCCCCCAAACTAGAGGGTGCGTTAGGATTTGAAAAGCCTGTATCGTGGCGATCAAATATGCATCCGAACACTGAGGGAATCCTGGAGTCCTCGCTGTACGTAGCCGACGTTGCCCATTCTGTTGAGTTTTACGAGACAATCTTCGGCTTTCGCGTCATCAGCGATTTCGGAGAGCGCAGCTGCGCCATGAAGGCTGGGGTCCGCCAGGTTTTGCTGCTGTTCAAGAGGGGTGGATCCCGCGACATCGTATCGTCGCACGACGGCGATGGCGAGCTTCATCTTGCCTTCGCGATCGCCGCCGGCGAATTGACGCGTTGGGAAGCGTGGCTGGCCGAAAGCGGAATCGCCGTGGAAGAACGACGTGCCTGGGAGCTCGGGGGTCACAGCCTCTATTTCAGAGATCCAGACCGGCATCTCATCGAGGTTGCCACGCCGGGAGTCTGGTCGATTTACTGATACCGCAATAACGAATCGCCGGGTGCCCCACATCTCCGGTTCTTGGTTCGACGGTTCAAACGCGACGGGGCTCCGCCCACCCTTGCTAAACAATTTCGTAACAGCCACTTATAGAATATATTTCCAAAAGACCCAGCAAATTCGCATGTCAAGCCCCCAAATAGCCTATCTAACTGAATCAAAAAGAAATAGAGGTGTCAGTCGAGTTATTCAAAAAGCGTACAATTTAAAGAGTAGGGGAAGTATGCCCGCGACGCCGCGTCGACGTCGCGCTTGAAGCAATAAGAAATTTAGTTTCTGCATTTTACCTGGAGAGCAGCCGGATGGGCAGATTCCGAACAACTGGCTCTAAACAAGTTCGCTTCGCAGCCACGCCCGCTCCCGCGAACCCCTTTGTTTTCTCGATTTTGCGACTAACCCATTTGCATTCTTATATTTGGGTACAGGCGGTGCCGACAAATGACTGATTCTCAATCAGTTCCCCGCAAGATCATAGGGGGGTACCACCCCCTCCCCCCCCCGGAACCATCCCCACAACCCGGCAACTCTCACCGCGAGGCGGTCGAGGACAGCGCAAAACGCCTGGGCCTCATCGCCGGCAACGGGCGCTTCCCGTTCCTGCTGCTCGACGCCGCTCGCGCCCACGGTCTTTCGGTCGTCGTTGCCGCCATCAAGGAAGAGACCGACCCCGAGATCGACGCCCGCGCCGCCGCCGACTCCTCCATCCAGGTCCACTGGTTGTCGCTCGGCGAACTCTCCCGCCTCATCGAAACCTTCCAGGCCGAAGGCGTCACCCGAGCCGTAATGGCCGGCCAGGTCAAGCACACCCAGATATTCTCCTCCATCCGCCCCGACTGGTGCCTCGCAAAACTGCTCCTCAACCTGCGCACGCGGAATACCGACATGCTGCTCGGCGCGGTCGCCAAAGTCCTCGCGGACGAAGGCATCGAACTCATCTCCTCCACCCACTACCTCGAGCCGCTGCTGGCCAAACCCGGCGTCCTCACCCAGCGCGCGCCCACCGAAGATGAGCGCAACGACATCGCCTACGGTCAGACGGTTGCTCGTGCCCTGGCGAAGTACGATCTCGGTCAAACCGTCGTCATCGCCGCGCAGGCCTGCGTTGCCGTCGAAGCCATGGAAGGCACCGACGCCACCATCGAACGTGCCGGCGCGCTGATGCGCCGCCTGAATGACCCGGCTTCCACCCTCAGCCGCTCGCTCACCGTCGTCAAAGTGGCCAAGCCAAACCAGGACATGCGCTTCGACGTGCCCGTCATCGGCGTCGCGACCATTGAAGCCATGGCGCGGGCGGGCGCCACCTGCCTCGCCGTCCAGGCCGGCGCAACGCTGCTGTTCGACGCCGCGGCCATCATCGCGGCTGCCGACCGCGTCGGCATCGCCGTCGTTGCGGAATCCGCTGAGACATCTCTGTGACACGCGCTTAAGCGCGAAAGGGTACTATAGCCATACGCGAAGGCGTGAACGGGCCGCCAAAAGTTCGCCACAACTCACATTTTGGACGACAAGGAGAAGACGATGGTTCGCAAAGGTGTATGGATCGCAGTCATCATCGGCATCGTAGCCGCATGCGGCGCCGGGATTAGAGCGCACGCTGCCGGCGACATCCTCGCGGCGGGCGTAACCGCCCCTGACTTCAGCCTGCCCTCGCAGGAAGACGCGTCGGTGTCGCTCTCGCAGTACAAGGGCAAGTGGGTCGTCCTCTACTTCTATCCCAAGGACATGACCACCGGCTGCACCATTGAGGCGCACAACTTCCAGCGCGACCTGCCCAAGTTCAACGCGCTCAACGCCGTCGTCCTCGGCGTCTCGCTCGACACCGTCGAGAGCCACAAGACCTTCTGCACCAAGGACTCGCTCACCTTCAAGCTGCTCGCCGACCCCGACCACAAGGTCATCGACGCGTACGGTGTGCCGATCTCCGGGATGGGCCCCGTCAAGTTCGCGAACCGCGACACTTTCCTCATCTCGCCCGCCGGCAAGATCGTAAAAGTCTGGACCGGAGTCAACCCGAACACTCACAGCGACGACGTTCTCGCCGCCATCGCAGGCTTGAATGGAGATCAGAAGGTAGAACCCAAGCCGTTCTAGCTGCGAGCAGACGCAAAAAGGCCCGGACCTCTCGAGAGGAGTCCGGGCCCTTTTGCTTGCCTGGTTGCTACCGGTGACTACTTCTTCTTCTTCGCGACTTTCTTTGCAGCCTTCTTTGCTGGGGCCTTCTTGACTGCCTTCTTGACTGCCTTCTTTGCTGCTTTCTTAGTTGCCAAGGTAGTACCTCTCGTATTGGGTTTTTTGCTTCTTGAAGTGCTCTTCTTGCCGACCGCTTTCTTCAAAGCGGCCTTACCGCCGCGCCGAGCACTCGCCTTCTTCGCGGCAGATTTCAATGTCTTTTTCTTGGCAGCTTTCTTGGCCGCCTTCCTGGCAACCTTCTTGACCACCTTCTTGGCGGCCTTCCTGACCACTTTCTTGGCGGCCTTCCTGACCACTTTCTTGGCGGCCTTCCTGGCCACTTTCTTGACGGCCTTCTTGGCAACCGCCTTAATCGCTACCTTCTTCTTGGCCTTCTTTGCTTTCTTCGCAGGAACCTTCTTCGCTGGAGCTTTCTTCGCGGGCGACGCTTTCTTCGCAGCCTTCTTTGGCGCGGGAGGCGCAGTGCTCTTCTCGGGAACCTTCGAAGGCTTCGCCGCGGGCGTATAGCCTGCTGCCGGCGACGGCGGAGCCGCCACGATGATTGCCGCCTCAATATGAGACGCGCTTCGCAGCAGGTCGTCGACTTCATCCTCCAGCTGATCGAGATCCTCGTCGTCATCCGAGGTCATCGCCACGACGACCTCCTCTTCTTCCTCATCATCGTCGAAGGGGCTGTTGCCATATCCATCCGCAGGGTCGTCACCATTGGCTGCAGCCGAATAGGTCCTGATGTTCTCATCGAGTCCGTCGAATCCACCATGCTCATTGAACGTCATCGTCGCATCCTCTTGATCGCACTTGATCGCGATACTACCTCTGAACGTTAATTCGCTGCAACGAAAAAAGCAATTGCATCACGGCACGGATTCTAGCAACAGAATGCAACTCCACGCCAGCAATAGCAAGCACTCTTTTTGCCGAGGTAGCTAGTGCGGCAGCTATCGCGCCTCACGGAGTCGAGCCATGTTGCTTCGAGCGAGGGGGTTTCTTCGCCGCCGCGCCGCGCAATGGCGGCTTCGCTGCGGTCGTCTTTAGCGAAGACAACTTCGCTGCGGACTTCGCAGGCGCGGCGGGCTGTTTCGCCTTGGCACCGGCTTTCGCGCGGGAACTCTTCGAATGCCCGCGGGCCACCGGTGCGAGATGGATTGGCTGAGAAACATACAGCGACCGGCGCGGCTGGATCTTGCTCGACGAAAGATGGTTCCAGCGCCTTAGGTCTTCCACTGAAACATTGAACCGGTCGGCAACCGTAACCAGCGTATCTCCCACTCGCGTGATGTAGTGCAGCGGGTGCGGCATCGCCAGGGCAATCGCCACCGGAACCGCCAACTCATCGCCTGCGTTAAGCAAAGCGTCGGGGGCGAGGCCATTGGCGATGGCAATCTCCGCAGGGCGATCATGAAAACTGCTCGCAATGTTGTCCAGCGTCTCGCCCGCGCGCACCACGTGGAAGCGCCAGCTCGTCCGTTTGTCTTCTGGAATATCCTTGATGCGCTTGAGATAGACATCGCGCGTGCCCGGCGGAAGATGGAGATCGAAGTCCGTATCCTGCGGCGTCGTCATGTGCAGCAGACTTGGGTTCAACTCGACAATCTCTCCCAGCGAAGCGTCGGTCACATCCGCCACCAGCCGCAGATCGACCGGGTAATCGACGCTCACGGTGTCGGAGACCACCGGCAGGTCGGGGACGAGTCCTTCCAAACCATACTGCTGTGGATTCTTCGCCATGATGATCGCGGCGATGATGCCGGGCACATAGTTCTTGGTCGCCGTTGGCAGCGAATTCCTCTTGTACAACTCCCAAAAATCAGCGTATCCCGTTCGCATCACCGCGCGCTGCACATTCCCCGGTCCCCAGTTGTATGCAGCCATCGCGAGGTACCAGTCGCCGAACTGCTCGTACAGGAATTTCATGTACCGGGCGTAGGCGAGCGACGACTTCTCCGGATCGAAGCGCTCGTCGACCCATCCGTTTCTCGCCAGCCCGTAGGCACCCTGGAAGGGCATGAACTGCCACATCCCGCCCGCGCCGCTATGCGGGTTGACCGCCTGCGTCTGAAATCCCGACTCCGCCACGGCAAGATAGATCAGGTCCTGCGGGACACCCGCATCGGTGAGGTCGCGCTGGATCATTTCCTTGTACTTGCCGGCGCGCGCCAGCGAGTGCATCAGGGTGGCGTGGCCCTTCTTCGAGTTCGAAAAGTAGTTGATGAATCCGGCGACATAATCGTTCACCACCAGGGGAAAGTCCGATTGCGTCGTCTTCAACTCCGCCGCAACCTGCGCCTTCAACTCCGGGTTGGCCGGAAAAGTCACCTCATCGGCCGCATCGAGCGGCGCGGCTTCGATGGGCTCTGAGAATCCCGATCCCTGCTTGAGTGCAGCCATCTCCAGCGAGTTAATCGAATTCAGCAGGTGCTCGAATTCATCGGAAAGCTGCGGGTCGGTCTTCAAATCCATCCCGCTGGTCAACATCGTGTCCACTGCCAGATCGAAGTCGGCTCGCGCGGCCTCCAGCCGTCCGCCGCGGTAGTTGTTGACGCCGCTGTTGTAAGCGCTTTCAACCTGACCGATCAGCCGCTGCGTCTTGCGCGCCTTTGCCGCAGCCTCGTCCGCCTGCGCTTGTGCCGCCGCCGAAATCGGAGGCTCCGGCGCGGGAGCGGCCATCACAGGCGCAGTGGCCTGTGGCGCGCTCCGGCCCGGGGCGCCCGCCTGCTGCTGCGGGCAGCCCGTCAGCATCGCCAGTGGCAGGCACGCAATCGCCGTCATCCACCGCCGCAACCGGTTCGCGCTGCACCCGCTGGCTTTCTTCATCAATACTCTGGTCCCCTCATTCGCCTGCGTTTGCCGCACCGGTTTTCCAATCCCGCTCATTCTTGCCGCGCAGGCGCGGTCGCAGCCGTCCCGCGCAATTCGCTGGTGGCAGCCCTGCTCATTGTAAGACGTTTCGCGACTGCTTCGATACGCCGTCAGCGTCGCGTCCGCGGACACCGGCGCCCCGCGGCACAGTGATAGCATCGATGATTGAGGCAGTTCTCACTCCGCATGGATCCAGGCCACATCCGCAACTTCGCGATCATCGCGCACATTGACCACGGCAAGTCCACGCTCTCCGACCGATTGCTGGAGCTTACCGGCTCGCTGACCGCGCGCGAGATGCAGGCCCAGGTGCTCGATGCCATGGACCTGGAGCGCGAGCGCGGCATCACCATCAAAGCCCACACCGTGCGCATGATCTACAAGGCGCACGACGGCGAAACCTACCAGCTCAACCTGATCGACACCCCCGGCCACGTCGACTTTAGCTACGAGGTGTCGCGCTCGCTGGCTTCCTGCGAGGGCGCGCTGCTGGTGGTGGACGCGTCCCAGGGGGTCGAGGCACAGACCCTGGCCAACGCCTATCTCGCCATCAACCACGGGCTCGAGGTCATTCCCGTCATCAACAAGATCGATCTGCCCTCGGCTGACATCGAGCGCACCCGCGAGATGATCGAGAAGGCTGTGGGTCTGCCTGCCGACGATGCTCTGGCCGTCTCCGCAAAGACTGGCGAAGGCGTCGCCGAAATCCTGGAAGCGGTCGTGCATCGCCTGCCTCCGCCGCATGGAGACGCGGACGCGCCGCTACAGGCGCTCATATTCGATTCCTGGTTCGACCCCTATCGCGGCGTCATCGTGCTCGCGCGCATCATCAACGGGCGCCTGCGCCAGGGCATGAAGATCAAGATCATGTCGAACGGCAAGACGTTCGACGTGGAGAGTATGGGCGTCATGACGCCCAAGCCCGTCCCGCTCGCGGAACTCTCGGCCGGCGAGGTCGGCTTCTTCGTCGCCAACATCAAGAACGTCGCGGATACCAAGGTCGGCGACACCATCACCGACGTTGCCCGCCCCTGCGCGGAAGCCCTGCCGGGCTTTGAAGACATCAAGAGCATGGTCTTCGCCGGACTCTATACGGTCGACACCCACGAGCACGCGTTGCTGCGCGATGCGCTGGAAAAACTGCGCCTCAACGATTCGAGTTTCACGTTTGAGCCCGAGTCCTCGGTCGCCCTCGGCTTCGGCTTCCGCTGTGGCTTCCTCGGCCTGCTGCACCTGGAGATCATCCAGGAGCGGTTGGAGCGCGAGTACGACCTCGACCTGATCATCACTGCGCCGGGCGTGCGTTACAAGCTCACCATGACGGACGGCTCAGTGCTGGAAGTCGACAACCCCTCGCGCTGGCCCGATCCTTCCAACATCGAGAGCATCGAGGAGCCGGTCATCACTGCGAAGATTCTCACCAACGAGGAGTTTGTCGGCGGCATCCTGAAACTGGTTGAGGAAAAACGCGGCCGCCAGAAGAACTTCGAGTACGTCACTTCCACCCGTGTCATGATTACCTATGAGCTTCCGCTGAACGAGATCGTCCTCGACTTTTACGATCGCCTCAAGTCAGTCTCCCGCGGCTACGCATCGCTCGACTACGTCCTCTCCGGGAGCTGGGTGTCGCCCATGGTGAAGCTCGATATCCTGATCGGCGGCGAGCCGGTCGACGCGCTCTCCATCATCGTGCACCGCGACTTTGCCTACGACCGCGGCCGTGCCCTGGTCTCCAAGATGCGCCAGCTCATCCCCCGGCAGATGTTCGAGGTCGCCATCCAGGCCGCCATCGGCGCCAAGGTGATTGCCCGCGAGACGATCACGGCCATCCGCAAGAACGTCATCGCCAAATGCTATGGCGGAGACATCAGCCGCAAGCGCAAGCTGCTGGAAAAACAGAAGGAAGGCAAGAAACGGATGAAGCGCATCGGCAAAGTCGACATCCCGCAGGAGGCCTTTCTGGCTGTCCTGAAGGTTGGCGAAGAATAGCCGGAGCTTTCACCCGGATGCGGCCAAACCGCAGCCGGATGCGTTCCGCCGATTTCCGGTTCCTGTGGAAAGCCTTTTATTTCCAGTAGTTGCAGGGCACTTGCAACGAATTCGGTGAATTTTCGCAAAACCCTTCCAAGCACATGAAAACATGCAACTTGGAAGGCCGGGCAGATGCGGCTCCGGTCGACTTGGCGGCGTTTTGTCCGGTTTGTGAATTTTCCGCTTCCGGGAATCCACAAAGTTTTCCACAGGAATAAACGGACTCGGAATTGCTATAAGACTTTTCAGACAAGCGCAAAAAGGAGGCCCAAATTGGGCCTCCTTTACTGGAAATGCGGCTTGCGCTACTTGGCGGGGGGCTTCGTCGCTGGGGTATGCGTTGCCGGCGGTTTCGGCTGGGTGGCTGCCGGCTTCGGTGCGGCAGTCGGCGTTGGCGCTGCCGGCGGCGGTGGCGCCACACCGGAAGCAACGTTATAAGCCGCGATCACTGCATCGGTTATATCTGCATTGGGATTGGGCGAGGTCCACATGACTGGGCTCTGCTGGCCGCCCACATCGAGCAGCAGGGTATAGCCGTTCTTCTGGACGTACGCCCTCAGCACAACATCCACCTTCTGCATCACCTTGCTCAGGGCCTCCTGAACGTCTGCGTTGTAGGCGGTCGAAGCGTCGTCCGCATCGCGCTGGTACTGTTTGTCCTTGGTGTCGATGGTCTTCAGACGCGCGGCGCGTTCCGCATCGGAGAGCGTCGCCGGCGCGGCCTGCAACTGCTTCTTCAGCGTATCGATCTCGGCGGCCAGGGCGTCGAGCTGCTGCTTCTTCCCCACGTACTTCTTCTGCACTTCCGCCAGGGTCTGTTGGCCTTCATTGGTCTGAAGTACAGCCTGCTCAAAGGCAATCAGCGCGATCTTGGCAGGATAAGCCGCCGGGGCGGGCGGAGGTTGTTCAGCCGGGGCGGATGCGGCTGGTGCGGCTGGTGCGGCCGCGGCCGCCGGTTGAGGTGCGGCAGGAGCTGCCTGCGCAACTGCAGCTAAGGGGAGGAGACCCGCGATGAACGCGGCGAGAAGTAGTGACTTGTGATTCATGCGGTGGTAAAGCTCCTTGGAGAATGGTTGGATTCTTCGACGTTGGCGACCGCACCAGCAATACGGAACGGTCCGCTTCTTTCTCCCAAATTTCGATTCAGCGGCTCAGTAACCTTACTGCTTCGGGGCGGCCGGCTTCGGAACCGCCGGCTTTGCAGCGGCCGGTTTTGCAGCGGCCGGACGCGACGCTGTCGGTGCCGCAATCCCTGGAGTGGTGGCGTTGTAGGCGTCGACCACTGCCGCCGAGATGTCCGTTCCCGGGGCCCATAGGAACCCCAGTCCGCCCTGTTGCGGCGGGCCTGTATTGTTCAGCAGCATGGTGAATCCGTTCTGCTGCACATACTTCATCACCACCGGCCCAAGTTTCGGCTCGATCTTCGCGATCACTTCCTGCATGTCGGCGGCAAACGAACTCTGCGCATCATCGGCATCGCGCTGCAGTTGCTTTTGCTTGGTGTCGATCGTTCTGGCGCGCGAAGCCTTCTCCTCGTCGGTCATGCTGGCCGGCGCGTTTTGCAGTTGCTTGGTCAACGAGTCGATCTCTGTCTGCGCTGTCTCCAACTCTGTCCGCTTCGGCTCGTATTTCTTCTGCATGTCCGCGGCGGCCTTCTGGCCCTCGTTGGTCGCGGCGGCCACCTCATCAAACTCGATAATTGCAATCCTTGCATTAAAGGCCTGGGGTGGGGGCGGAGCTTTGGGCTCTGTCGCCGCTGGAGTTGCTGGGGCCTGGGGTGCTGCCGTCTGGGCCATGCCTGCGGTGGTCATTGCTCCCGCAACCAGGGCGGAGACGAGTACTGACTTAACGTTCATGTGAGGTGTGGTGCTCCTTCGGGATCCTTCGGGATCGTCCCTATCATCGAGGCAGGCTATAAACCCGCCTTCATGTCCTGCATCCACTCCACCCAAGGCCACGCTCGCGCGCAACCAATCCCTATCGCTTCGCTCAATCGGCAACGAATCACATAGCAGCTGGAGGGCTGCCACAACGGCTCCATTATATGGTTCCCATCGTGGAGGGTCAAACCCATCTACCGAAATCTGGAGCAAATCATGCCGGTTCTCCGGTTTATGGTGAACCCTCCTCGGGGAGCGGAGGAAGAATCGGGGATTTGCCGCAAGCCTTGCTAAGCCGGATTTGGCATTCGGATTGCAGCATTGCCAGCAGGGGTAGCGCGATCACTCGCGATGTCCGAGCCGGAAGAAGATGCATCCACAGCAGGTGCGCCCCGGATGATCCAGATTCCACTCCCGCAAGGGAGCCCATTCAGGAGGCCTTTGACTGGCCATTCTGTAGCGAGCCGTTCCCTCACGGGGAGCGGCTCTTGCAGTCTTGGCCGGTAGTTTCCTTCAAGCCGCATCCGCAGTTCGTCCCGTCGGACGTTGCCGGTCTCGGAGAGAAGAAAACGGCCCCACGTGCAGCCCTGCGGAGCGCCCACGCGGAGAACTGGCGCGCCGGCGCAAAAGCGTCCCAAGCAAAGGTTTCTCTTGCCATGGCATGGCTTTCGGCGTATTATTGGAGTTGCCTTGTGAACCGGCTGTGGGTGCCGACGACCATGCGATCGCTAGCGTTTCTGAGGCTGCGGATTGCATCTTAATTTCCTGGATTTC
The DNA here is from genome assembly GCA_003162875.1 of Granulicella sp. GTDB lineage: Bacteria > Acidobacteriota > Terriglobia > Terriglobales > Acidobacteriaceae > Edaphobacter. The sequence continues at coordinate 9,260 of PLUT01000108.1, read as the reverse complement.
GGCAAACTCTTACTGGATTCGATGTGTCGGAATTGGGACGCGCCGGAGGGTCGGGTCCGCCAGGAGTTCCGCACGCGTCCGAAAACCAGCAGCAAGGGTGAATGAGATTGCCATAACTGGCGACGACACTTTGGCATTATCCGGGGTGGCTCTTGGCAAGCCCGGTGGCTTGTGACAATCCAGGTGGCTTTGGCAATTCAGGTGGCGCAGGAGCAGTTTGCCGACTGGTCGCATCCTAATCGATGCATTGGAACGCAGGTTCGAGTACAACTTGATACCGTTTCCACCGACGCTTCAAAATCCGGTTTGGTTCCATCTCCACGAACGCTGTGGGGAGAAACGAGACCTGCGGCGTGGGGAAGAAACGCGAATCGCTAACCAGCAATAGGAAGTGGATACATGAGTTCAGAGCAGAATGTGCCCGAGGTGCAAGAGCACCAGGGTCCGCCACCGGCGCCCGAGCAAACGGGTGGCCAGATCGATCAAGCCGACTTTTCCCAGGATGCAGCTCACGGCATACCCCATGGCATGGGGCAGTCCAAGAGCAGTCGCCGGCGCCGCCGCAAGCGCAAGAATAAAGGCCCGGATGCAGGCCAACAGGGCGCCGGCCAGTTTGTAGGCGAGATTCAGGGCGGCCAGGGTTTTGCCGCGCCCGTCACCCAGACGCAGAATCCCCAGGCAGGCGCGCCGCAGCAGCAGGCGGGCGGTGGTCCGTCGACCAAGCGGTGGAAGAAAAAGTTCCGCGATCGCGACCGTCAGCGCCCCAGTGAGAATCCCGGCAACCAGGCCACGGCAAACGGATTCGCCAATGGCAATGGAGCGGGGTATCGCGACAAGGATTCGCATCAGCCGGGCAATAGCGCCGGTGGATTTAAACGCAAGGGCAAGCAGCGAGAGCGCGGGCCGAGAAGCTTTGTCGGACCGATGGACCACAGCTACCGCGCGGTCAACGGCAATTTCGCCGATACGCCGCCTTCCACCATCGAGGCGCAGGGCAACTACCAGGGCCGCAGCAACGGCGGCGGACGCAGCTACGTCAGCGACTCGCAGCCGATCGACTATTCGATTGGCCGGCCGGTTCCAATCCCGGATGACGCGCCGACCAAGATCTTCTTCTTCATCGAAGATCTCTTTTTCAATGCCAAAATCACCGAGACCGCGCGCAAGCTCGGGGTCAAGGTCGCCTTCGTCAAGAATGACAAAGACGCTATCGCTGAGCTGACCGCCGGCGAGGAAGCTGACCGGCCCGGCCTGATTGTCTTCGACCTGAACAATGCGAATGTCAAGCCGCTGACCCTGATTCCGAAGCTTAAGGCGAAGCTGAAGAAGAGCACCTCGATCATCGGCTTCCTCTCTCACCTGCAGGGAGAGCTGAAGGCCAAAGCGGTCGAGGCAGGTTGCGATGCAGTAATCCCGCGCGCCGCCTTCTCGCAGAATCTGCCCAACCTGCTGCGCCGCTACGGCATGCAACCGGACGAAGAGGACAACTTCAACCAGTAGCGCTGGTTTGCATAAACTGGGTGCTGGTTTGCGTAGACTGGGTTTTGAAAGGGCACGACTTTAGTCGTGCCGTAACAGGCGCATAAAATCTGGGGCTTTAGCCCCTGAGGGATATTTCGCCGCTGGTCGACCAGCATTGATTCAACCAGTTCTAGCGCGGATGGATGAATAGACTCTGCCGGCGTGCTTCGAGCAAGCCGCGGGTCATTCTGCCTGTTTCATTTGCCTGAGACGGCCGCCTGCACGGCCAGCAGTTCTTCCAGCACGCCTTTCAGCTTGTCCAGACGCAGCGCATTCGCGCCGTCGGACCTGGCGTGGGCGGGATCGTCGTGGACCTCCAGAAAGACGCCGTCTACGCCGGCAGCCACCGCGGCACGCGCCAGCACGGAAATAAACTCCGGCTCCCCGCCGGAGACCGCGCCCTCAGCCGACGGCGTCTGCACCGAGTGGGTCCCATCGAAGACGACTGGAGCGAAACCGCGCATGATCGGCAGCGAACGCATATCCACGACGAGATTGTTGTAGCCAAAGCTTGCTCCGCGCTCGGTAACGAAGATGCGGGCCGGCTTGCCGTCACTCCGGGCCGGCGCTGAGTCGCGCACCTTCTCAACCGCGTGCTTCATGTCGTGGGGAGCCGCGAACTGCCCCTTCTTGATGTTGATCGCCCGGCCCGTGTGCGCCGCGGCAATCAGCAGATCGGTCTGTCGGCAGAGGAAGGCCGGAATTTGCAGCACCGCTTCGACGTCGCCCAGCGCCCGGGTGAGCCGCAGACAATCCTCCGGCGTGTGCACATCGGTGAGAATTGGGAGGGCGGTGCCTTGTGCGATGGCGCGAAGGATGCGCGCGCCCTCGATCAGGCCCGGGCCGCGAAAGCTGCGGATGCTGGTCCGGTTCGCCTTGTCGTAACTGGCCTTGAAAATATAGGGAATATGCAGGTCGGCGGCGATGCGCTGGATGGCCTCAGCGAGCGTGCGAGCGTGCGTCTCCGACTCGATGACGCAAGGTCCGGCAATCAGGAAGAGGCGGCCGCCGCCGACGTGCACGGGACCAATGTCGAAGGAGTGGTTTTGATGAGTCACGAGAACCATTCTATGCGTCCGCCCATCTCTATGCGTCCGCGCATCGGCGGGCTTGCTCTTGGCTGCTAGCCGCCGATCGCAACTCCGTTCGCCTTGGCCCAGTCCGCATAGTGGTCGACGGTCTTCTGCTCGCCATTGCTCCACCAGGAGTATCCGTTCCGGCGCTCGAGCGAAAGATCGTTCACATCGTCATGCAGCGTCTTGTCGCGATCGCCGAAGATCGGTTTCTGCGCCGGAATACTGTAGTAGCGCGACCAAAGCGCGCCCGCGCCAGGGGTGGCCACAAGCTTCCGGCCGTCGGTGCGGTTTCCGGTATACGCGAATCCGCTAACGGCCGCACCCTTCAGCCAGGTCACCGCTGCCTGGATCGAGGCGATCAGCTCCTTGGAAGGATTCGGCAGCGACATCATGTAGTCCAGCATGTCCGCGCTCTCCGACGCCGCCAGCGCTCCCGGCTCGTAGTTTCTCGCCGAAACCGGAGCCAGGGTGAGCATGTCCTCCTGCTGCGCCCAGATCGTCTTCTTGCCGTCAATCACAATCTGCGACTTCAGAATGCAGGCCAGCGCCCGATCGGCTGCCTCGCCTGCCTGCTTGCGCAAATCTGCGGGTGCAAACGCGTACTCGCCTTTGCCCCCGGCGACATCCGTCAGTGTCTCCGCGGACTCGGAGACGGCGTCGTCGTTGAAGGTAATTGCGTCGTGGTATCCACCCTCCAGCGGATAGACCTGCGGAAATCCGCCATTGGGGTACTGCGCGGCCAGCAGATAGTGGATGCCCTTGATGAAACTCGCCCGGTACGCATCCCCATCCTTGCCCGGAGTCTGCGCCTGGACCTTCGCCAGGAAGTGCAACTCGGTGTTGGTCGCGTCGTTGTCCAGCGTACTCACGTAGTTCCACTTGGGGTCCCTGGGCTTATCGAAGTCGCTCGGGTCGGGGAACGCGTTCAGATTGTTGGCCGCGTAGGGTTGGCCCGGCAGCCGCAGCGCCCCTGAAAACCCCATGTTCTTGCTCCACCCGGCCGCCGGAGTCTGAAAGCTGACAATCACGTCGGCGATGTGCCTTGCCGGCGCAGTCCCGAAGTACGCGTCCTCGTGGCGCAGCGACATTCCCTGGCCGAACGCTCCGCGGCCTTCTGCAGGCTGCGGTGGGGCGACCTCGCCGGGCTTCAACTCGGCGGCAAGCGTCGCGCGGTCCACCCGCATCTGCTCTTCCGAGCGCTTCAGATAGGCGGCCCAGGCCGCGCGCTCTTTCTTGGGCAGCTTGTCGATACGCTCCTGTGTGAGCGACTGCGCGGGCACATTGTTACCAATCACCTTGGCCTGGAGCTGCGGGACGGCCAAGCCCAGCGCCAGGGTCAGAATGCACACATCGGAGTGATTTGGACGGAATTTCATTGTGAAAAACAATACACGACGATGGGAGAAGTTGTCTGGCCCAGGGTCATGACGCCGCTTTGGGAACAGCCGGGATGAGTGGGAACCGCTCCTGGACCAGCGCCAGCGCTTCTTCGCGGGTGGTTGCCGCATGCTCGAGTTGGGCGTCCTCGGCGAGCGTGAGCATTACTTTGAACTGCGGCGATGGCCGGTATCCGGCGGCGATCAGATCGCGACCGGTCAGCAGCGGCGCAGGGCGAAGCTCCTCGGCTGGGTCGGCTCCGCACTGCTGGCAGGCGAAGTTATAAAGGGTAAGGTCGCCGTGAGCAGACTCGACATCGAGGCGATGCAGTTCCAGATGCTCGTCGAAGCGTGGCAGGCGCAGGAAGCGTTTCCGCGTCGACTCGCGCATCTCCAGCAGGTCGCCGAAGCGCATGTGGTTCTTTACCAGGGCGACGATCTGGGCGGTGTCCTCGTTCGAGAAGCGCAGGCGGGCAAGAATCTCTTCGGCGATGCGGACGCCAACTTCGACGTGGCCGTTGAAGCGGATGCGGTCGCCCGGGACCCTGGGGTTGGGCGGCTGATAGGTGGCCGGCTTGCCGATGTCGTGCAGCAGCGCGCCCCAGGCAAGCGTCGCGCTGCAGCCCGGCGGCAGCTTCTCCAGCAGCAGCATGGTGTGAATCCAGACGTCGCCCTCGGGGTGGAATTCGGGCGGCTGGGCAACGCCGCGCAGGCGCACGACTTCGGGCAGCACCCGCGCCAGCAGGCCGAGCGAATACAGCAACTCGAAGCCGCGGCTTGCACCGCCCTCGGTGAGGATGCGGGTCAATTCGTCGCGCACGCGCTCGTGACTGACCTGGTGGATGTCCGCGGCGTGGCAGTGGATGGCAGCGGCCGTGCTGTCATCGATGCGGTAGTTCAGGCGCGCGGCGAACCGGGCGGCACGCAGCATACGCAGCTTGTCCTCGGCGAAGCGAAGCTTGGCATCGCCGATGGCGCGGACGATGCCGGCGGCGAGGTCCTCGCGACCGTGGACATAGTCGATTACGGCCGCAGCGGCGTCGCCGGCGGTCGCCTCATACGCGAGCGGGTCCAGCAGCATCCCGTTGATGGTGAAGTCGCGGCGCAGGACGTCTTCGCGCGCGTCGGTTGAAAAGCGAACCGCGTCCGGGCGGCGGCCGTCGGAGTAGGCGCCATCGTTGCGGAACGTGGCAACTTCGGTGGCGATCTCGATACCTGCGCCAACTGCGGTCCCGTCCGAAACGGTCTGGCCGACCAGACTGACGCCGAAGTGGGCACCCACAGCAACCGTCTTCGGGAACAGCCCAACCACCTGGTCCGGCGTGGCGGAGGTCGCGATGTCGTAGTCCTTGGGGCTGACGCCGAGCAGCAGATCGCGCACGCAGCCGCCGGCGAAGAACGCCTGAGCACCGGCGTCACGCAGCGTTTGCGCGATGGCCAGAGCGGCTCGGTATTTTGGGTCTGACGGCGCCATTCTGCGGGTACCACTGCCCCGTATCGAATCTCTAAACGGATTCTATCGACAACCGAAGGGATGAAAGCGGATAGATTCATAGGGAAGGGTTCCTGACGGAGGGTAAGGATGAAGAAGCTGGTGCGGGTGGCTGCAATATTGGCAGCGTGGGGATGCGGGCTGGGGACGGGCATCGGAATCGTCGCCGCCCAGCAGGCCGCGCCAGCGGGACCGGGCGGAGGTGCGGGCAAGGCCGCGGCAGTTGCGGCGGATGGAGCTGTGGCGAAGGCGGGTGAGACGCCGGCGGCTGTAAACCCGGCCTGGTGGCAGGTGAAGGGTGTGCACGGAACGGTGTACCTGCTGGGGTCGGTGCATGTGATGAAGCCGAACGTCCAGTGGGAGAGCCCCAGGCTGAAGGCTGCGCTCGACGCGAGCGACGAATTGTATCTGGAGATTGCGAATGCGGACGACTCCGCGGCCATGGCGCCGCTGGCGCTGCAGTTCGGAATGGACATGGACCATCCGCTTTCCAGCAAGCTTTCGAAGGATGACGTGGCGCTGCTGGATACCGTGGCCAAGGGCATTGGGCTGCCGGGCGAGGCAATGCTGGAGCCGATGCAACCGTGGTTTGTCTCGGCCACGCTGGAGATGGTGCCGATGCTGAAGGATGGATACGATCCGGCCAGCGGCATCGACCTGAAGCTGCTGGCCGAAAGCAAGCGCGAGCAGAAGCGGATCCTCGGCTTCGAGACCATGTCCGACCAGCTGCACATGATGGCCGATGTTCCCCAGGCCGAGCAGGTGACCATGCTCCACGAACAACTGACCGAGCTGGACAAGTCAGCCGCGGACATGAACGAGTTGGTCGCGGCGTGGGAGCGCGGTGACGTGGAGAAGATCGCCGGCATCGACAACCGCGAACTGGCGGTGAAGCATCCGGCCGAATACAAGCGGATGGTGGTGGACCGCAACACCAGATGGGCGGCGACGCTGGACAGCGTGCTGAAGGACCCGAGTACAGGCACGGTGTTTGTGGTGGTGGGCGCAGGGCACCTGGCCGGGCCGGACAGCGTGCTGAAGATGCTGGAGAAGGACGGCTGGAAGATACAGCGGGAGTAGGGCAGTTGTACGTTCTGCGCTGTCCGTTCTACGAGAGCGGCGGCTGCATCGTACAACGGAGAACGTACAACGTAGAACGCATAAGATAGACGGGTGGCCAACAGCGCTGGGCGTGGGTTGATCTTAGGCATTGAAAGCTCGTGCGACGAGACGGCGGCGGCAGTGGTGCGCGGCGGGCGCGAGGTGCTGGCCAACGTGGTGGCGTCGCAGATGGCACTGCACGCGAACTATGGTGGCGTCGTACCGGAGCTGGCCAGCCGCGAGCACCTGCGCAACATCGTCCCGGTGGTGCGGGCGGCGATGGTGCAGGCGGGCGCCGGGTTCGCTGACTTGGATGCGATCGCCGTCACCGAGGGACCGGGGCTGGCCGGGGCGCTGCTGGTGGGCATCACGTATGCCAAAGCGCTGGCGCTGGGCCGGAGCCTGCCGCTGATTGCGGTGAACCACCTGGAGGGGCATATCCATGCGGTGCTGATGGAGGCGCGGGTGCGCGAACAGGCG
>PLUT01000108.1:0-2151 GCA_003162875.1 Granulicella sp. | reverse complement strand
TATCCGGGTGGGCCGTGGCTGGATGCGCTCGCCGTGCATGGGAATCCAAAGGCAGTCGAGTTCAAGTTTGGGCCGATCAAGCGGCGAGACAAGAGCGAATCACAGAGGAACGGAGAGGGCACAGAGGGATCCGAGGATCGCCGGAACTTCGATTTTTCGTTCAGCGGGATCAAGACGGCGGTGCTGCGCTATGTGCAGGGGCATGGAATGGCCGAGCGGGTGGAGGCCAGGAGGGCGCGGCTGACGACGGCGCTGAAGCAGCGGCCGGAGCTGCGGGCGGCGGAGGCCCTGCACGAGATGCCGGAGATCTTCGACGCGCAGACGCTGGACCTGATCGCGTCGTTCCAGCATGCGGTGGTGGGCAACCTGCTGAAGCAGACGTTTGCGGCCGCGGAGGCGTACGCCGCGCGAGGGATCATCGTCTCGGGCGGCGTGGCGGCGAACAGCGAGCTGCGGCGGCGCTTTACGGCGGAGGCCGACCGGCGCGGCCTGCCGGTAGCTTTCCCCACGATAGCGCTCTCCACGGACAACGCTGCAATGATCGCGGCGGCAGCGTGGGGGAAGTTTTGCGCGGGGGAGTTTGCCGGGGATGACCTGGTCGCCGTACCGGGCTTGAAGCTGGGGTGAGGTTCCGGTCGGCGTCTGCTTACGGGAAGAGGACTTCGGAGCTAAGGTTTCCGTAAGCTACTCAGACTCGGGTGGTGGGATGGGCCTGTAGGCTGCGCGATTCCGTTTGATGACCTCTCTGGGTATCTCGTCCTCGTTCCTGAAAAACACCCGATCATCACAGAAGTAGATATGAACGTGACCGTTAGGGCACTGGAACTTTCCGGGCTTGAGGAAGCTGGAGATTCCTCCAAACTCCGGGTCGCGTCGGAGGCCAAAGGCCACAGTTTCCGAACAGGTTCTACATTTGACTCCCCAGTAAAATCGAGGTTCGCCCATCGATGGGTCAACGTCTGCGAACGAAAGTCCATGTGCTAACGGTCTTGCTTTCATCGTCGACCTCTCAGCGCGGGTAGCGGGGCATAGAGGAAGGATAGGCCGCGTGGATGTGTAAGGGAAGCGGATTTTGCCGGTGGTAGCCGTCCAGGCGGCGGCGGCTGAGGCGAGTAGTAGACTTTTCCCATCCGGAAAAGGGGGATCTATGGGCTTTCTCAGAACCGTGCTGTTCTCAGTCTGCATCCTCACGCCCGCGCTATCGCTTGGCCAGCAAGGGCATCCGGGGCCGAAGTTTGGCGCTCTCCAGTGCCGGGCGGACGCACAGAAATGGACGACCGATCCGTCCGACGATAAGGACCCAAGAAATCTCGGCGTGAATACGGTCATCATGGTAAACGGGCAGTTCCGCTCGATGTCACACGCAACGCCCCATGTGACAGTCACAGGGCTAATGGACCGGATACACGAGATGGACGTCTGTAGGGATGAAGACGAAGCTTTCGAGAAGCAGTTTTCGACGTACTCCACGATTTCTAAGTCGTACAGCGAAGAAGTTACGTTTCGGTACGACTACTTCCTAACGAGGCATGATCTTCGACACCAATTCTTCCAGGAAGATGCCGAGATGAACAAGTAGGGAGGAGTGCAGCTCTAGGTAACCGCTTCCGAGGCCAACCTGTAGAATCTTAGCTGAGCAATTCTAGACGGAAAGTGTGGACTGCACCGCGCTGACGCGCTGGTTGCGGCGGTGAGTGCTGTGGCGTCGTTGGAACTCTTCAACACAATGAGCGGGAAGCTGGAGCGGCTGGAGCCGGTGGGCGCNNCGGTTTCTCCGCCAGCAGGGCGTCGCCGTCGAGCACGTGATGAACGTGACCGACGTGGAAGACAAGATCATCCGCAACGCACTGGCGGCGGGCAAGTCGATCGGCGAGTACACCGCGCGCTTCGAGAAGGCGTTCTTCGAGGACATGGACGCGCTCGGCATCGAGCGGCCGGAGCACCTGCCGCGCGCAACCGAACACATCCCCGAGATGGTGGCGCTGATCGAGCGGCTGGCAGCGAAGGACATCGCCTACAAGGCCGAGGATGGAAGCTGGTACTTCCGCATCGCACGCTTCCCGGCGTATGGGAAGCTGTCGAAGAAGGACTTCGATGGCATCGAAGACGGCGCGCGCGTGGATGTGGATGAGTACGAGAAGGACGCCGCCC
>PLUT01000239.1 GCA_003162875.1 Granulicella sp. | reverse complement strand
TCTGGAAGTAGGTGCGGATCATGCGATAGCGGTCGGTGTCGGTGGGATGCGAATAGGTGCCGACGCCGGTGGCTTCCTTGCTGGCGGTGTACTGCGCAATCTGGCGGAAGATCCATGGGTTGGCGGGGGCGGCGCGGCCGATCATGACCGCGTCGCAGTGAGTGGCGTCGACCATGGCGGCGGCGTCTTCGGGGGTGCGGATGTCGCCGTTGCCGATGACGGGAATGGCGACCGCGTCCTTGCAGGCGGCGATGTACTCCCAGCGGGCCTGGCCGGTGTAGCCGTCCTCGCGGGTGCGGGCGTGCAGGGCGACGGCGTCGAGGCCGCAGTCCTGGGCGAGGCGCGCGAGGTCGACGCAGACGATGTCGTTGTCGTTCCAGCCCATGCGGAACTTGACGGTGAAGGGGATGGTGACGGCGGCGCGAACCGCGCGGAAGATGCGCTCGATGGCCGGCAGGTCGCGCAACAGGCCGGAGCCGCCATTGCAGCCAACGACGCGCTTGGCCGGGCAGCCGAGGTTCAGGTCGACGAGATCGAAGCCGGCGTCCTGGACGATGCACGCGGAGTCTGCGAGGGTGGCCGGATTCGACCCGAACAGTTGCGCCGATATCGGGTGCTCGTCGTCGTAGTAGGTGAGGTAACGCTTGCGCTTGGACTCGCGGGTGCGGGAGAGGCCGTCGGCGGAGGTGAACTCCGTCATGATGAGGCCGCAGCCGGATTGCTGGTTGGTGGTTGCGGCGTCGATGCCGGTCGCGTCAGAAAGCAACCGCAGGTCCTTCGACTCGGCTGCGCCTCGCTCAGGATGACAAGTCTGGTGAGTGAACTGGCTGGCGTTCTTGATGAAGCGGCGGAAGACGGTGTCGGTGACGCCGGCCATGGGGGCGAGCACGGTGGCGGGCGCGATGCGGACGCTGCCGATGGAGAAGCTGGCGGGCACGCGGCCGTGCTCGGGCATCGCGTGCTCGGCGGGCGAGTCCCACTTCTTCTGCTCGAGGGTGTAGCGCTTCTTCATCCGGTCCCAGTTTATCGGTAATGGAAAAGGCCTCCGCGCTGGCGGAGGCCTTTTGCGGTTGAACGGTTGAAGTTACTTGGTGGCTGCCGCCTTCGCGGTTTCGGCCTTGGCGGCTGCGGCGGTAGCTGCCTTGCCTGCGTCGGAGCCGGCGATCTTGCGGCGGAAGCGCTCGACGCGGCCGGCCGTGTCCACCAGCTTCTGCTTGCCGGTAAAGAACGGGTGGCAGGCAGCGCAGATTTCGACGACGATGTCGCCCTTGTTGGTAGAGCGGGTCTCGAAACGATTGCCGCAGGCGCACTTGACGTTGATGGTGGCGTACTTCGGGTGAATTCCTTCTTTGGGCATGAATCTCTCTCTTTTCGCTGAGGTGTCGCCTGCCGGCTCGCGGTTCGCTTGCAGCGGGTGTGGTCACCGTCACATCGATTTGCCTGTCGCGGAAGCCCACAGAGCCCTGTCGTTTGAAGACGTAGGGCACAATGGCTCACTTATATCCTCAGTTTACCTTGGATTCCCACATGCGGCAATTCGATTCAGGGTGGACAGGATGGGCGATACTTGGGTTGGCGGTTTCGAGAGCGGGACGGGTTGGGCACTGGGTATGGTTGAGATTTGCAGTTTGTGCGAAGGTTCGGGGCTGCGGGTGGTCGAAGAGGGTGGGCGGCAGGTGGCGCGGCCCTGCGAGTGCCGCATCCAGCGGCGCGCCGCACGCATGCTGGAGCAGGCGCGCATCCCCAAGCGCTATGAGCATTGCTCGCTGGACAATTACGTGAGCGGATTTCGCGGCGCCGATCGCACACTGGCCGCCGCGCTGATCAAAGCCAAGGGATTTGTTAAAGCTTATCCCGTGGAGACCGACGGAAAAGGACTTCTGCTGGTCGGCCAGATCGGTGTCGGTAAGACACATCTGGCCGTCGGTATTCTCCGTTTATTGGTGGAAGAGCGGGGCGCCTCCGGACTTTTCTGCGATTATCGTGAACTCTTGAAGGAGGTGCAGAACAGCTATAATCCACAGGTTGCTGCTACCGAACTGGGGATCCTTCGGCCCGTTTTCGACGCGGAAGTGCTCGTCCTGGATGAACTGGGAGCCGCTAAGCCAAGCGATTGGGTGTGGGATACCGTCGCGCACATCCTGAACTCCCGCTACAACGACCAACGGACGACCATTATTACAACAAACTATCCGAACGCGGGGGCGCTTGGCGCGACGCCGCGTCGGAAGGCAGGAAAGAGCCCTGAACAGGAGGACGCCGAGCAGGCGATGCGCGAGGAGACGCTCGGCGACCGCATCGGCGAACGCATGCGATCCAGACTTCAGGAGATGTGCGAGGTTGTGGAGATGCGCGGAGATGACTTCCGCCAGAAGGTGAAGCGCGCAGACTTCGCGAGTAGCACGAAGGAGGCCACCACGTCACTGGACCTCCAATCGGCGGCTGAGGCTCTGCTTTCTGCGGCTCAAGCGCTGCAATCTGCCGCTGAACAGGACATCCCGAGTATCAGCAGCGCGATTCAAGACGGAGCCAGGGCAATTCAGAGTGGAGCGGCGGTAGGGTCAATGCCGCGCGGCACCCGCATCGGCGAACGTCCTATCGCGACACCCGCGCTGGAGCTGGAAGACCCTCTATCGGGCCGGATTCGGCCCAGTACGAATTTGGCGGTCGCTATCCCGGAACCGAGAACCCAGACGGAAGAAGAGGAGAGTCCGATTGCTCCCCAGGTATGGGTGAACGGGGTGCCGGAGCCGATGATTACGCGGAGAGAGTCTTTCCCCGACGAACGGCTCCAGTTGCCGGATGAACCCCCGGGAGGTCGCGGCAAGAGGGATAAATCGGTGACGCCTCAACCAAAGCGTCTAGATAGCAGCCCGCGAAAAGGCTAGCGTTTACGGGGTCGCCGCGTTCGGCGGGAGCGAATGGCCCCGCACGCGCCGCGATGCGGGACGAGACGCTGGGCGACCGCATCGGCGAGCGCATGCGATCGCGACTGCAGGAGATGTGCGTGGTGGTGGAGATGCAGGGCGAGGACTTCCGCCAGAAGGTCAAGCGGGCGAGCTTCGGCTGAGTTGAATTGCTAGCGGGTGCCGGCGAAGAGGAGCAGGCATATTCCGCCCAGGCAGGTGAGCCAGTAGACGATGTCGCCGGGATGGGGGCGGCGCGGCCGGGGAGTGCCGGTGTCGGGCGGCAAGTAATTCGGGAGTTCTCCAAAACGGACGTTGCCGGCAACGTCCGTTTTGGAGNNACGCCGGGCTGCATCTGCCCGAAGCATCTCGAAGTGGGTGAGCTGGGGCGCGAAATGCACGCGCGAGCGGACCGGATCGGGACGGCTCCAAAGTGCGGGCTGGAGTGCAGATGCGGGTGGAGCGGTGCAGGCGGCGGGATGGGCGGTCATGGGGAGGCTCCCGGTGAGAATGACCCTTTTCTGCCCATTTTCCGGGCAAATTCGGGTGACGACGATTTGAAAGTAGGCCAGGGCAGTGCGATGGGAAATGCTGCTTTCGGGTCAGCAAGCTCTTCTTTCGGGTGATGCGGCGGCGGATCTTGTTGAGAGGTATAGAATCTCCGCTTATGAGCGAACTGCAACGTCCGTCTGTCGACGCCGCACACCAGGATGGGCCGAGCGGCACGGGCAGGGAAACACCGATCTTCTCGCCCGGGCCGGAGCAGCGCGGCGGTCTTCCGCTGGCCGCTTGGGGGGTTGCCGCACTGATCGTGATCGTGGTGGTTGGAGCATTGGCGATCGCGGGCCGCAAGAAGCCGGCACCGGTGCCCAATACGCTGCAGCCCGCGGACGCGTACGCCGCCAGCCTTCCACTCTCGCAGCTTGCGATGAGCGAGGCGGCGATCCTTTCCGGAGGCAAGCTGACCTATCTGGATGGGCAAGTGCGAAACACGGGCAATCGCACGGTGAACGCGGTGACGGTGCAGGTGGTGTTCGCGAATGACGAGGACCTCGCTCCGCAGATCGATACGGTCCCGCTCACGCTGATTCGCATGAAGGAGCCTTACATCGACACCGAGCCGGTGAGCGCGGCCCCGCTGAAGCCCGGCGACGAACAGGAGTTCCGGCTCACCTTCGAGGCAGTCCCGGACAACTGGAACATGCAAATGCCCGAGGTCCGCGTGATCCACACCGGCCTGGAGCCCTAGAGCAAAATCAGAGTTTCGGTGCTGTTGGGGAATGCGTGCTGGGTGGCTTTTTCTTGAGGAAAAAGCCACTTGGCTGTATCGGTTCCGCCTTACACCAACTCTGATTTTGCTATCGCGGGACCATCGCGTCGCCGGGCAATTCCCTCAAGTAAAGAAGACAGGCGCGCTTGCGGCCATCCGGCGGGGCGGACGTAATTTTTACTGGCGCAGGGGCAGAATTGTCCGGTTTTGCCGCACCTCCGAGCCCTGGCAGGCGACCCTGCATTGGATCGATCTGCCTGATGGTGAAAGGGTTGGGTGGGTACGTCCAGTTTTGGCCACCGGCTTGCACAATGGAGGGCAACCGGATGCCTCTGAGCAGTGGGTCAACTGCCGGGTGGTCCGCCCAGGAGATGCACAACGATGATCAATTTGGCGAAAAGTTTAGGTATTTCCACCCTGGTTTTAGGAGGAGCGATGGGAGCCACCGCACTTGCGCAGGCGCCGGCTACGGACCAGTCGGCCCCCCCAGCAGTGACCCAGACCGCTCCGAGCAACACCAGCGCTTCGGCCCAGTCGAATCCGAATGACGCGCAAACCTATGCGACGGGCAAGCCGCTGGAGAACCAGTCGAACGAGGGATTCTGGGGCCACATGAATCCGTTCGCGCGCAAGAAGTGGGTAAAACGCGAGGTGGATCCCATCCGCGACCGCGAGAACGAACTCGATCAGCTGCAGGCGAAGAACGCCAATAACATCAAGGATGTGGACAGCCGCGCGCAGGCCGGCATCAATAACGCAATGATGGCGGCGAACAACGCGGACCAGCATGCAGCCGATGCGGCAAGCCGGGCCAATGCGGCGCAGAGCACAGCGACGACAGCTACTTCGCGCACCGACGCGCTGAACGGCACGGTGAGCGGGCTTGACCAGTATCAACCAGCAACGTCGACCGATGTTAAATTTGCAGCGGGCCGCACAGCGCTGGGGCCGCAGGGTAAGTCCACGCTGGACGACATGGCTGCAAAGCTTGCCGGCGATAAGGGCTACATCGTCGAGATCCAGGCGTACAGCCGCAGTGGGGTGCAAACCTCGCAGGCGATGGCAGACTCCGTGGCTCGTTACCTGGTGACGGAACACCAGGTGCCGCTCTATCGGATCTACCGCACTGGCCTGGGCAAAGCGCCCAAGCCCGGCGAGGCGACATCCGCTTCGACGACTTCCGCGGCAGCCCCTGCTATGGCTTCGACCGGAACTGAGGCGTCCGAGGCGCTTCCTATCAACGGAGTCCGCGTGACCCTGTTGCACAACAGTCTCGCGTTCCTGAGCAGTCCGGAGTCAGGTTCCAACGGGCAGCCGGCGCCGTCAACCAATCAATAGTCCTCCCCGGGGCTAACTGGCGGACCACAGGCGGGAGGACCTAGAGCATTCCTCCCGCCAGCCGCCCCAAAAGTTTCGCGGGACGCAGACTGAGAGCGCGCCCGCAACAAGCTCTCCTTACCAGAGAGAACCAAGGCAGATTGGCCCCTCACTCGAGGGGCCGTTTTTTTGGTGGTGGGAGCTCGCGCTAGATCCGATTCCTTGATGGTGTGTAGCGAGGTTTTGGCGCGGGCCTTCAGCCCGCTGATTTCTCTCTTGCCAGATGTCCTGGGGCGTTGCCCCAGGCTAGGTTAGCGCGGGCCTTTGGCCTGCAACGGCCGCCTCTATAGAGATGGGGAATCCGCTCTAGACCAGGGCTTTCGAGGCTTCCTTGTCCGCGGCACGGCGTCCACCGGAGCGCCGCTCCTTTGCATAGAGATCGACGGCGATGGGAATCGCCTCTTCCTCGGACATCTGCGGGAAGTAGGCGTTGAGGAAATACTGGCCGAGCATGCGATGGGTGTTGAAGAACGTGCCATTGATGCCGATGCAGTGCTGTTGCATGCGCGCCCAGGCGTTGGGCCGGGCGTAGAGCGGGGCGATCTTGTTTTCCAGCTTGTCGTAGAGGCTGGAGGCTTCGCCCTCTTCGTCTTCGGCGTCGTCGATCGCCCAGCCGGTGAGGTCCTCCGCGCATCCCTCGATCCACCAGCCGTCGAGTACGCTGAGCGAGGGCACGCCGTTCAGCGCGGCTTTCATTCCCGACGTTCCCGAGGCCTCATACGGCCGGCGCGGCGTATTTACCCAGACGTCGACGCCCTGGGTAAGCAGCGCGGCGAGTTCCCAGTCGTAGTTTTCGAGATAGAGAATGCGGATGCCGCTGGCCTGGAGGCTGGCGGCCGACTCGAAGACATCGCGGATGAGGCCCTTGCCGGCGATGTCGGCGGGATGGGCCTTGCCGGCGAACAGGATCTGCAGGCCGCCGATCTTCTTGGCCAGCCGCGCCAGTCGCTTGGGATCGTGCAGGAGCAGGCTGGCCCGCTTGTAGGTCGCCACGCGCCGGGCAAAGCCGAGGGTCAGCATCTTGGGGTTGAACTGCTGCCCGGATCGCCGGGCAACTTCCTCGAAGAGGCGCTGCTTGCCCAGTTCGTGGCAGTTCGCGATTTTGGCCGGAGGAATTCCGTAGATCGAGCGGAAGTAGTTGTTGTCATGCCGCCACGCGGGGATCTCAGCATCCAGCAGTGCCTGCAGGGGCCGGGACAGCCAGGTCGCGGCATGGACGCCGTTGGTGATGGAGTGGACATGATAATCCGGGAACATTTGCTGCGAGACCTTGCCGTGCTGCATGCTGACGCCGTTGACGTAGCGCGAGAAGCGCAGAGCCAGATAGGTCATATTGAGGAGCCCATTATGCAGACAGCCGAAGCGCTCGATGACGTTGCCGCGCTCCTGGCCCAGGACGGCGTACATCTGGTCGACGCCGAACTGGTCGTGCCCGGCGGGCACCGGCGTGTGGGTGGTGAAGACGCAGCATTTTGCGATTGCCGCTACATCCTCTTCGGTGGCCTGTTCCAGGGGCGACCCGGCCAGACGTTCCTCCAGCAACCCGACGCCGAGCAGCGCGGCGTGGCCCTCGTTCATGTGGTAAACCTCGGGCTCGACGCCAAGCGCCCGCAGCAGGGCGACGCCGCCCAGTCCGAGCACCGTCTCCTGGCACAGGCGGTAGTAGGTGTCTCCGCCGTACAGGTAGTCGGTCAGATGCCGGTCGTAAGAATTGTTGCCTTCCACATCGGTGTCCAGCAGGAACACGGGGATCACGTGTCCGGCAGCGCCCATTACGTCGAACCGCCATGCGCAGACCGACACTTCGCGCCCCTGCATGGCGATGCGCACCACCTGCTGCGCGCTGGGGAACATGGTCTCGGGCGACCAGGGCTGGTCGGACTCCGTCTGATTCCCAGCGGCATCCAGGTTCTGGCGGAAGTATCCGCGGCGATGCACCAGCGAGACGGCGACCATGGGCGCAGCCGTGTCCGCTGCGGAGCGCAGAGTATCTCCGGCCAGCATGCCCAACCCTCCGGAATAGGTCGGAAGCGCCGAAGACAGCGCTATTTCCATGGAAAAGTACGCGATGCGGCGTGCCGCAAGATCGACGCTGGCAACATCAGGCGCGGAAGAAGGGGAGGTCGGAAAGCTCATGCGAAGATTCGATCCTTTGGAAAAGCCAGAGAGAATTCAGCGTTGCAGCAGCGCCGAGTGAATGTCCAGCGAACAGGCCCCTCGATGAAACTGTCTGGTAACGTATCGCTGCTGCAACAGTTAGATGCGCGTATTGCTCCGGTCTCCAAGCCAGATCCTCAGCGGCTGTGGATTGCCGAATACGGTGCAAAGTGGTTTGCTTTCAGAGAAAACCACACGTCTCCTATCGCGTTTGGCCGCCTGAGGGGGAAGTCCGCTTCCAGCGCCGTTCGGCCAACGCAACGGCTTCCAGTCTAACAAAAGCAGGCAGAGGACGGACCACAGGCGGCCGCGATCCTTGGGTCCAGTCCCCTGCACGTTACCGGGTATTGACACCCCAGCGAGCAAAGACCG
>PLUT01000204.1:12566-13725 GCA_003162875.1 Granulicella sp. | reverse complement strand
GGATAAACGCGCCTTCATCCATAGCGGGCAGCAGGTCGGAGCCGAGGGCGTTGTAGCCGAAGTAGGTGGCGACGACCAGCGCTCCACAGACCAGCAGAAGCGTAAGGGGACGAGCCAGGGCCCAGCTCAGGGCGCGGGCATGGGTTTGCAGGACGCGGCGCATCACCGGGCCGGCCTCGTCACCCACGTGGCCTTCGCTGGTGCCCGCCTGCCGCTCAAAGACCGCGGGAGTTTCTTCTGCGAAAAGGGTCGGCGAGTCCTTCTTCCTCCCGCGGGAAAGAAAGGCCAGCAATGGCTTGCCAGGTTCTGTTGCCTTGCGCGGCTTGTGCCCGTGCAGCAGCGATAGCGACAGCGCCGGGGTAAACGTGACGGCCAGCGCCAGTGAGGTAAGCAACGCCGCCGTCATGGTGATGGCAAGAGCGCGGAAGAAGCTTCCGGTAACGCCGGAGGTGGCGATCAGCGGAAGAAAGACGACCACCGGGGTGATGGTGGAGAAGACCAGCGGAGTGGAGATCTCGCGGATGGCAAGGCGGACGGCTTCCGTGCGGGACTGTCCCTGGTCGCGGTGGACGACGATGTTTTCCACCACCACGATGGCGTCGTCGATCACCAGGCCGATGGCTGCGGCGAGCCCGCCCAGGGTCATCAGGTTGAAGGACTGTCCGATGACCCAGAGGAACAGGATGGTAACCGCCACCGTTGCAGGAATCACCAGGCCGGCGACCAGGGCGCTGGACCAGTCGTTCAGGAAGAGGAACAGGATGAGGCACGCCAGGACGAGGCCTATGAAGATGGCGTCGCGGACGCTGGCAATGGCTTCGCGGACCAGCTCGGACTGGTCATAAAACGGAGTCAGGTGGGTGCCCTGGGGAAGAACACTCTGCAGTTGCGCAATTTCGGCGGCGACGTCGTTCGCGACCTGCACGGTGTTGGAAGAGATCTGCCGGGTGATATTGATCAGGACCGAGGGAACTCCGTTGGCGGTCACCGCGGTGTATACGGGCTCGGTTGAGGGTTCGACCGTCGCGACGTCGGCGACCCGGACGGGTGCGCCCGATGGGGTGGTCTTGACCACCAGCGAGGCAAGGTGGGCGGCATCGTGCGCCTGCGCTCCAACCAGCGTGAGGATCAACTCATGGTTGGCTTCGTACAGGCCAGG
>PLUT01000204.1:12412-12550 GCA_003162875.1 Granulicella sp. | reverse complement strand
GACGTGGTACTCCGGGATCTGGTCGCCCTGGACGGTAACCGTCGCCACGCCGTCTACCCGGTTCAGCGGCGGCTTCAGGTCGTAGGTGGCGACCTCCCACAGACGCGTCTGCGGGACGGTGGCCGCCCCGCGATCGTC
>PLUT01000204.1:4792-12311 GCA_003162875.1 Granulicella sp. | reverse complement strand
ACCGCGTCCTCAATGGGCTTGGTGATGGTGACCTGCATCTGCTCGACCGGCATCACGCCGTTGTCGACCGCGATGACGATGCGGGGGAAATTGGTTTCGGGGAAGACGGAGATCGGCACCTGCAGCGCAGCGTAGGCGCCGGCAAGAAAGAGCACCACGACCAAAAAGAAGATGGTGCGCGACATGCGCGCGAGCCAGAAGGGCGACTCGCGCCCTGGGAGCGGCGATGAGGAAGCTGCCGGCACGGTCACTTGTCGTCCGCATCCTTTCCCGGCTGTTTGGCGCTGGAGTCCGGTGTTCCGGCAGCCGGCTTGTCATCCTCATCCGGCTTGGCGTTGGGATCCGTGCCGATCTTCACCTTGGTGTTTTCGTCCAGCCCGTAGGCCCCGGTGGAGATCACCATGTCGGACGGAGTGAGGCCGCTCAGAATCTGCGCGTCCTCCGCCGTTTGAATGCCCAGGGTGACGGCCTTCTTGTGCGCGGTGGAGTCCGCCGCAATGACCATCACGAATTTGCTGTCGCCGTCCGCACTGACCTGGATCGCTTCAGCCGGAACCGTGAGGGCGTTCGCAATGGCGCGGCCGGTGATCGAAGCATGGACGGGAGTGCCCGCCTTCAGCAGGCCTTTGCGGTTCTCCACTCGCAGCCAAACCTCGACCGTCGTGCTGCCCGGATCCAGCGCCGGGCTGATGAGCGAAACCTTCGCGGGTACCGGGTCGGCCACGCCGGGGACGGTGAGCGTGGCGGCGGAGCCGAGCGCAAGCTGCTGGGCCTGCATCTGCCCGATGTGCACCTTGGCGATCAACGCGGAGGTGTCCATCACCGTGATCAGCGGCGCTCCAGCGGCTGCGGTCTCCGCCGCAAACAGCGGGCGATCGGTGACGATGCCGGAGATTGGACTGCGGATTTCGGTGTAACCGAGCTCTGCCTGCGCGCCGAGATACTTTCCCCTGGCCGATTCAAGGTTGCCCTGGGCGTTTTCCAGCGCCGCCTTGTTCCTGACTTTCTGCAGCGAATCGAGGTGCTGCGCGGCGATGTCGTAGGTGGCCTGCGCTTGCACCAGCGCGGCCTTGGCAGTGTCCAGATCGCGGCCGGGGATGGCGCCCTGGCTGAAGAGTTCACTGCGCGCGTTCACGATGGACTGGCTCAGGTCGAGATTGGCCTTTGCCTGGGCAAGATCGAGCTTCGCTTTGGTCAGGTCCTCCGGCGCCGTGGCCTTGGTTGCGGTTTCAAAGGTGGCCTGCGCGGCCGTGTAGCTGCCTTTATTGTCGAGTGCCGCGGCGGTCAGATCGTTGTTTTCCAGCGTGGCGAGCAACTCGCCCTCGTGCACGCGAGAGCCGCGCTGCACATAGAACTTCTTCACCGGCGCGGTCACCTTGGGCGAGATGGCCGCCTGCGCCAGCGGAGACAGCATGGCGTCCGCGGCAATCTGCTCGGAGATGCTTCCCTGCTCCGGGTGCGCGGCCTGGACGTACACTTCGGGCGTCGGCGTCTCTTCCTCTTTCTTGCAGCCGACCGCAAGCAGAAGACCAGCGCAGAGAACAACGGCGGAAGTCCGGAAGAGGCGAGGGCCAAGGGCGGGAAGCAGTCTTGAAGGCATCATGGTTTACAGCGTTCCTGTCAGCAGTTGGAGGTTCGCGAGAGCGGTCTGGTAGCGGACAATTCCATCCTCGCGGGCAAGTTCGGAGGAAGTAAGCGAGTTCTCCGCATCGACCACCTCGAGGATGGTGGATTCGCCGGCCTTGTAGCTCATGGTCGTCAGGCGAAGGCTTTCGGCCGCCGTGGTTACGCTCAGGTTCAGGCTGTCGAGCTGATCGTGCGCGGCCACCGCCTCGGCGTAGACTTCGTCCAGCGTTGCGATCAGCTTGCGCTGGGTATAGGTCAGCGTGATCTTGGCGACATCCCGGTTGATCTCGCTCTGGCGGACCCTGTCGCGCGTGGTGAACCAGTCCCAGACAGGAATGTTCAGCGTGGCGCTGGCGGCATAGCCGAGATTGTGGGTGCCGTCCAGGCCGTTGAGAGCGAACTGCGGCGCGTCGATGCCATAGGTGTAGTTCAGCGCCAGGTCCGGCAGATACGCGGATTTCGCAGCGAAGACATTCAGGTTGGCCAGGTGAGAACTGGCCAGCGCACTCTCCAGTTCAGGATTGTGCTTGGCCAGCGCGGCTTCCACATCCGCGCGCGCGGGCACCNNGAGGTCGCGTTCTCGCTGCTGCTGCTGCAGTTGGGCCTTGACGACGTCGGCGTGGGCGACCTCGCGGCCGTTCTCGCGCTGCTGGGTCAGCTTGGTCAGGCTGGCTGCCTCGTTGGCGGCGCGCTCGGCAACGGCTACCCGGCGGTCGGCGGTGAACGATGCGTAAAAGAGTCCGGCCACGCCGGCGACCAGGCCACGCTGCGCAATCTCCAGCTCCGCCGTGGCAACGGCAAGCGAAGCGGAGGCGCGGCTTACCGTGTTGAACTGCTGCGCACCGATGGTTTCGTTCACCTGGGCCTGGCTGCTGTACTCGTGCACCGCGTTGTTGGCGATGAATCGCGGAATCGAGCTGATGGCGGTGCCGGTGCTCTGCGGTTGCACGCCCGCATTCGCGGCGCAGACAGCATTCGCTAACGGGCAGCGCGCACCCTGGGTATACAGGTACTGGTTCAAATAGTTCGCACTCGGCAAGAGGGCGGCGCGCGCGATGGAGCGGTCCAACGCTGCGTTGTGGGCCGCGGCCGCGGCGGCGGCCAAGGTTGGCTCGTTGGCGCGGGCACGGGCAATCGCGTCGTCCAGCGTTATCGCGGCGGGGGTGGGCGGCGCGGCGACCGGTGCGGCCGGCTGCTGGGCCAGCCCCGCCGATGCCAGCGCCGCTAGACCGGCGACGTGCCACAGGCGTTTGCGCAGGCGCGGGAGATTCATCATTGCAGGGGGAAAATGCATAGGGCTCAATCGGGGAGTTCCGTAGAAGCAAGAAGTATACCGACTGTCGGTCGCTCCAAGAGTAACTGTGCCAGCATGGGCTTAAGCGGAGATTAAGGGAATAAGCATTGTATGAGAATGTAGATTGGGCTAGGTATGAGAGTGCTGGTCGTTGAAGACGAGGTCCGGCTCGCGAACAACATCGCGGCAGCGTTGCGCGAGCGTTGCGGTTTTGCGGTGGATTGCGCGGAAAATGGCGTCGACGGGGCCGCCCTGACCGAGTATCGGAACTACGATCTCCTGCTGCTGGACCTGATGCTGCCGGGCCTCGATGGACTAAGCATCGTGCGCCAGGTGCGCCGGCGCCGGGACATGACCCCCATTCTTATCCTCACTGCCCGCGACGAGCGTGCGCAGGTGGTCGAACTGCTGAATGCCGGCGCCGACGACTACCTGACCAAGCCCTTTGACCTGGGCGAGTTGCTGGCGCGCGCCAAGGCGCTGATCCGCCGCGGCAAGGGCGTCTCCCAGCCGGTGTTGACGGTGGGAAGAATCAGCCTGAATACCGTGGAACAGACGGTGCGATGCGCAGGCCACCTGATCGACCTTTCCCCCACCGAGTACCGCCTGTTCGAGTATCTGATCTTCCGCCCGCGTGCTATCGTGTCCGCCCGCGAGTTGCTTGAGCATCTTTACGACTACAACTGGCAGCATCACTCCAACGTGATCGAGGCCCACGTCTCCAACCTGCGCAAGAAGCTGCGCGCGGCCGGCGAGCAGACCTCTATTGCCACCATCCGCGGCCGCGGCTACCGGCTGGAAGCTCCGGAGAAGCAGCTATGAAGCGGAGCTCTTTGACTCGCCAGCTCATTGGCGGCGTTCTGCTGGCCGAGTTGATCTGCGCGGCTGTATTCTCGTTCGTCGCGGTCGGGCACGAGATGCACGGCCGCAGGCGGGCCTTCGACGTGATGCTGCGCGGTCGGGCCGACTCGCTGCTGGGCGCGGTGCAGGACGCCGAAGATCCCGATGACAACGTGGTCGTCGATCCCACGGAACTGGTCCTGCCCAGGCAGGACGTCTACGCAGTCTTGAACCCAGCCGGGCGCGTGCTTGGGCAATCGCCGGTGGCGCCGCCCGGATTGCTCAGCGGCCCCAGCGGATCGAATAGGCCCACCTACTTCAGCTTCAAGGCCAACGGAACCTGGTATGGGGCGATCCGGTTCGATGGCGTGCGGGTCATCGATCGCGACGATAAGGGCGGATTACGCCGCCCGGTAACGGTCTTCTACGCCTCGCCCACCCGGGACCTCTGGCATGAAGCGGTGGAGGCGGTCAGGTTTTACGTCGCGGCAGGCGCGCTGCTATTGGCGATTACCGGGATCGCGCTGGTATGGTTTCTCCGCCGCCGGCTCTCGCCGCTGCAGGAGCTGGCGGCAATCGCCGGTCGCGTGTCCGTGCACTCCTGGGAGTTTGTACCCCCCGGCGCCGTGCTGCGCACCTCCGAACTCGCGCCCATTGCGCTCTCGATCGAAGAGCTGCTGAAGGGACTGCGCCAGTCCTTCGAGCGCCAGCGCCAGCTTACCGGCGACGCCGCGCACGAGTTGAAGACCTCGATCGCCGTATTGAAGTCCAGCCTGCAATTGCTGTCCATGAACCCCAGAACCGCCGAGCAGTACGAAGCAGGTTTGGAAGGCCTGCTGCTCGATACCGAGCGCATGGAGGACCTGGCCAGCCGCATGCTTGCCCTGGCGCGGCTGGAAGAAGCGCCGGCAGAGCCGAGCGAGTCCAGCGATCTGCAAGCGGCTGTGCACGCCGTAGCGGAGCGGTTGCGGCCGCTCGCCGCGCTCAAGCAGGTGGTGCTCGAGGTCAGTGCAGAGGAGACTGACAAGGTCGCGATGCAGGCCGATGACGCGGAAGTCCTCTGCTCAAATCTGCTGATGAACGCCTTGCAGCACAGCGCGCCGGGCGGACACGTCTCCGCCACCGTGCATATCCACAATGGAGTCACCGAGCTGCGCGTCGTGGACGACGGTGAGGGCATCCCCGAGGCCGCGCTGCCCCACGTCTTCGAGCGCTTCTATCGCGCCGACCGATCGCGCAGCCGCAACAGCGGCGGCGCAGGCCTGGGACTTTCCATCTGCAAAGCAATCATCGAGCGGTCGAACGGGACCATCCACATCCAGAGCGCTGTGGGCAAGGGAACACAAGTCTGGGTGACGTTGCCGGTCGCACCAACGCCCTAGAACTGGTTGCGTAAATCGGGTTTGAAAGGGCACGACTTCGGTCGTGCCGAAAACAGCCAGCAAAAATCAAGGGCTTTAGCTCCTGAGGGAGATTTCGTGGCGCCTCGATCGCATTTATGCAACCAGTTCTAGTCGCCTTTCAGGCCGGCGCGGCCGGTCGCGCCATCCTCACTTGCCGGGAAGCGTGTAGATGACCTCGCCCGGACGCGTGTAGCGCAACTGCTCCCGCGCCTCGTGTTCGATGGCATTCGGGTCACTTTGCAGCCGATCCACATGCCCCTGCAACAGGTCGTTCTCGCGCTGCAGGTCCTGCATCTCCTGGTTCAGCCGTTGCGTCTGCTGCTGTTTCTGCTCATACACCGTCAACCCATCCGGCCCGAAGATAACGTGATATCCAACGCCCACAGCGAGCGCCGCGGCTGCGACCGTCAGCGCTTTTCGCCGCCCGACGGCAAGCCTCTCCCATATTGCGCGCACTTGGGCAAAACGGCCTGGCGTTCGCGCAGTGGGTGAGTTCACGGTCATTCCTTGAGTTGAGATGCTGCTTTCACTGGAGTCAAGGTGCAAGCCCGAACGCATGCCGGGGGGAATCAAGTTCGTACTGGGGCCCTGCCTCAAAGTCCACGCTCTCTGCGGGTTCCACCTTCGCGTTGGCATACGGAAGGCAAGATTCCCCGCCGCTTGGTATTCTGGTCGTATCAAGACTGCACGGTTGCCTGGGGACGTCTTCGCATCCACAGGTCAGGGCCACCCTTCAATCTCGATCGCGCCCGACACCGAAAGGACCGCCCATGCAATCCACCTTCCCGATCCCGCTCGGTGCCGCTCAAGACCCCAAGGCCCTTACCCGCACTCTGGCGGGCAGGAGTCTTCTGGCGGTTTCGGCTACGGCCTTCGTCGCTCTATGCGCGCACGTCTCGGTTCCGCTCTACTTCACGCCGGTGCCGGTCACGCTGCAGACCATGGCGGTTATTCTCGTCGGCCTGACCCTGGGACCGGCGCTCGGCTCCGCAGCCCTGGCGCTCTACCTCGCGGAAGGCGCGATCGGCCTGCCGGTCTTTAGCCCGAATGGCCCCGGCGGCATTGCGCAGCTTCTCGGTCCCACGGTCGGCTATCTGTTCTCCTACCCGCTCGCGGCGGCGGTAGCAGGCGGCGTCATTCGAGCCGCTCGAGCCATCCGTCTCGGCCAATCGCAACTCCCTGCCGCCATCCTGGCGGGGCTTGCCGCCAGCATCTTCATCTTCGCCATGGGCGCAGGCTGGCTCGCCCACCTGCTTCATCTCAACGCAAACGCCGCATGGCATCTGGGCGTACAACCATTTCTGCCCGGCGAAATCCTCAAGATCGCCGCGGCTGCCAGCGCCTACACCGCGATTCGCAAAGGTCATCGCACAGGCTCGCACTAGCCTGTGTCATCCCGGAAGCCAAGTGTCTTCGATCGCCGGCAAGCTTCCGATTCTTCGTTCCATTCACTGAACCGCTCTGCCAAGGAAAAGCCTACTCATGAATGCCACCAGCACTGCCGCAGCCCTCCAGAAAATCAGCATCGCGCACAGCCCCGACTCCGACGACGCCTTCATGTTCTACGGCCTCGCCACCAACAAGGTGCGCGTCCCGGGCTTCAAGTTTACGCACACCCTCACCGACATCGAGACCCTCAACCAGCGCGCCATTCATGAGGCCTTTTACGATGTCACCGCCATCTCCTTCCACGCCTATCCCTACATGCAGCAGGCGTACACCCTGATGGCGTGCGGCGGCTCCGTGGGCGAGGGTTACGGCCCCATGGTGGTCGCGCCGCGCAAGCTCTCCCTCGCCGGAATCAAGAAAACGCGCGTCGCCGTCCCCGGCACCCTGACCACCGCCTATCTCACGCTCAAGCTCTTCGCCCCCGAGATCGAAACCGCGGTCGTTCCCTTCGACAAGATCATCCCCGCGGTCGTTGCCGGCGAGTTCGACGCCGGCCTCATCATCCACGAAGGCCAGCTCACCTACAGCAATAATGGCCTGGTGAAAGCGCTCGACCTCGGTGCCTGGTGGCGGGAGCAGACCGGGCTGCCGCTGCCCTTGGGCGGCAACGCCATCCGCCGGGCTTTAGGCGAGGAGACCATGCGGATTACGACGAACGCGCTGCGCGAAAGCATCCAGCACGCACTCGACCATCGCGAGGAAGCGCTCGCCTACGCCATGCAGTTCGCCCGCGATCTCGATCCCGCGCTGGCCAATCAGTTTGTCGGCATGTACGTCAACGAGCGCACCCTGAACTACGGCGAAGACGGTCGCGAAGCCATCCGCAAACTCCTCGATATGGGGTTCGACCGCGGGATCATCCCCATGCGGGCCGAGGTCGCGTTCGTCGACTGAGCGGTTGCGCAGC
>PLUT01000204.1:0-4749 GCA_003162875.1 Granulicella sp. | reverse complement strand
CGATGGCCGAGTTTTTCCGCCGCAAACATGTGCTATCCTTTTCAAGGTGATTGCGCGTAGCAGGCCTTGAAAACTTGGGCTGCATCGGCCGATCGCCCCTCCCAAAAGAGGCCGCAACTCGAGCGGACGCGTAGCTCAACTGGCAGAGCATTCGACTCTTAATCGACAGGTTGAAGGTTCAATTCCTTCCGCGTCCACCATTCANNGCATACTGGAGAATGAAATCAATTTCGCCGATCCTGGGTGCCGCGTATTCCAGTCAACCTGGCAACTCACAACCGTCAACTGGCAACTGGCAACTGGCAACTAGCCTCTGCCTACTGTCCGCCACCGCCGCCGGAGCTCGCGCTCAGGTTGAAGATGGGCAGATACAGCGCGATCAGGATGGTCACCACCACCCCCCCCATCACGATCAGGATGGCCGGCTCGATCAGGCTCATCGCCGCGGTCAGGTTGGTCTGCACGTCTTCCTCAAAGAACTCCGCTACCGAGTTCAGCATCTGCGGCAGCGCGCCGGTCGACTCGCCCACTTCGATCATTTCGATCGCCAGTTCGGGAAACACCTTGGTCTCGTCCAGGCTCGCCGACAATCCCTTGCCTTCGCGCACCGTCTCCACGCTCGCAAACACCGCATTGCTGATCTGTTTGCTGTCGATCGACCGCGCCGCCGTTTCCAGGCTCGGCACCAGCGGCAACCCGCCCTTCAGCAGCGTGGACAGCGTCCGCGAGAACAGCCCGACCTGGTACTTCAGCCACACCGGGCCGATCAGCGGCAGCGCAATCCGCGCCCGGTCCACCAGGGTCGCTCCCGCATCGGTCTTCATCCAGCGCGTAAGCAGGAAGACCAGCAACGCAAACGCTGCCGCGGCGTAGATTCCGTAGTGCTGCGCATTCTTGCCCAGCGCCAGCAGAAACGTCGTCAGCGCCGGCAGCTGGGTTCCCAGTTGCTCATACAGCTCGGCGAACCGCGGCACCACAAAGGTGATCAGAAAGATGAATAGCAGGCACACCATTACCACCAGCACCGCCGGATAGATCAGGCTCGCTGTAAGCTTCTTGCGAAACGTCAGGCTCACCCGCTGGAAGTCGAGATAGCGCTGCAGCACCTCTTCCAGGTTGCCCGACCGCTCGCCCGCCAGCAGCGTCGTGGTGTACACAATGGGAAAGCCGCCCTGCGCTTCGAACGACTCCGAGATCGATTCGCCGTTCCTCACCCGTGTCGCAACGTCCTCCAGTTGCGCACGGAAGTTTGGCAGCTTCTGCCGGCGGGCCAGCAGCTCCATCGCGCTCAGAATCGGCAGCCCGGCGCGAATCAGCGTCAGGAATTGCTGGTTGAAGACCAAGAACGTCTCCAGCTTCACCTTCTTGGTCTTGCCTGCTCCCGCCAGCAGGCCGCGCGCCTTAACCGAGTAGACGTAGTAACCGGCCTGCGTGAATCGCGCGCGCAGTTCTTCTTCCGTAGCCGCCGAGTGCGTCTGCTCCTGCACCCGCCCGCGCTCATCCGCCAACCTGATTACGAACTCAGTCATAGGGCTCTGTCCATCTTAGACGTTCCAGGTGGGCATTCCGCTAGAACTGGTTGCATGAATACAACGGTGCACGATACGGCTCGAATGAAACCCGCCACCAAGGCGGGTTTCAGGTCGCTCGCTGGGCCTCGAAAGCCATCTATGCGACCAGTTCTATGCAATTCCGCTCAGCCTTCGATCGTCGTCGCCGCCTTCTTCTCGTGCTCCGCGACGTACCAGGCGATCGTCTTCCGCAGCCCGTCGTGAAAGCCGACCTTTGGCCGATAGCCAAGTTCCGCGGTCGCACGCTCGATATTGGCCAGCGAGTGCCGGATGTCGCCCTCTCTCGGCGGACCGTACTTCGGCTTCTCCCGGAACCCAAGTTCGCCGGCGATTGCGGCATACACGTCGTTGAGCGTCTGACTCTTTCCTGTCCCAATGTTGAAGACCCGGCCCGTAGCCACCGCGCTGGGTGCCGCACAGGCGAGCAGGTTGGCGCTGACCGCGTTATCGACATAGTTAAAGTCGCGGCTGGTCAGTCCGTCCCCGAAGATGGTCGGCGTGTCGCCGGCCATCATCTTGTAGGTGAACTGCGCAATGACGCCGGAATACGGCGAATCCGCTGCCTGGTGCGGACCGAAGATGTTGAAGTAGCGCAGGCAGATTCCCTCCAGACCGTAGGCGCGGTAGAAGGACTGGATGTAGTACTCGCAGGTGAGCTTCTGCACCGCGTACGGCGACAGGGGCAGCGGCGGCATGTCTTCCTGCTTGGGCTGGGTGGGTTGATCTCCGTACGCCGAAGACGACGCCGCGTAAACAATGCGGCGGACCTTCGCATCGCGCGCGGCAATCAGCAGATTCAGAGTGCCGTTGATGTTGGATTGGTGTGACCCAAGAGGGTCTTTGACGGACCGGGGCACCGAAGCCAGGGCTCCCTGGTGAAGCACAAAGTCCACGCCCTCGCAGGCAGCCTTCATCCCTGCAACATCCTGCAGATCGGTTTGCTCGAAGGAGATCGCGTGCCGAATGTCGGCGAGGTTGTCCAGGCTTCCGGTGGAGAGGTTGTCGATGCCTCGAACCTCGTGTCCCTGCTCCACCAGGGCGTGGGCCAGGGTCGATCCGATAAAGCCTGCAATTCCCGTGATCAGATAGCGGGCCATCCATCCTCCACTCAGCGGCTTAGCTGCTGCTGAGTATTATCGCTGTTCCGCAGATGATTTTCTTTGCCGAAACCAGCAGACCTGTTCTGTCTATTGCAAGGAGCCGACACGAGCTTTCAGTCTCACCAGCGAAGCCATCTCTGTCGATGCCACTTTCGTGCAGTCTGGTCGCACGATGCTGGGCACTGCTTCAGCGAACCGGGTTCATAGGATCCACATTAGTCAGTATCCCGTGATGAGGCGGCGCGCAGCACAATGTTGATCTGTCCCCTAAACCAGAAGCCCCTACGGGAATCTTCACATGAGGAGTTTGGCAGACAGCGCAATGCCTGCTGTACGTCATACATACGCCAGCCAGAAGCGCGGCTGGCAGGAGGCGTAAAACTGCGATCCAGTCATTTCCGTTCAACGGGGTCTACGCGCGCGGAGTCCGCTACAAACGGCCAGTTGGACTCGTCTACGGCCTCGAAATCGCTCCCCTCTACTTTGGTGAGGTCGTGCAGGTCGTCATCGCTCCAGTGCGGGTCCGGTGCGCCAGAGACAAACCAAGCGCCTCCGTTATCGGCCAGAAACATGCCATAGTGCTTCAGGGCGGTCAGGATGACCTGGTTTGTCTTGGAGAATCCGGAGATGTCGAAGTCGGCGCGCAGTCGAAAACGAACCCCCATAGGCGGGAATTTGGGATTCGTAATAGTCGACGCGTGGTGGCGGGCCGGCCAGATATAGGCCTGCTGCGTCTTGGGCGCTGTGAAGCGAAGCGCATGCCGGATCTCTCCGGCGGCGACTTCGTCGTACCGGACGAGTCCGGGCAGTATCGGCAAGCCCGCCGCGTCGGCTGAGGTCTTGCCTTCTTCACGAAGAGCGTTGCTGGCCAGGTCCATCTTGATGCCGGAGCCGGCCTTCCACGCGCTATCCGAAAGACGATGCGTTGCATATAGTTCGGCGAGCATGCAGCGGTCCTTATCGACCAGAAGAATGTGGCGATCGGTGTCGGCGGGTGCCTTCGGACCACCTTCAATGATGGGGTTGGGCGGGATGGGATAGTTGCCCATGTCGCTGTCCTCGTAATCGAAGGAGACCTTCACGCACTTCACGCTTGCGTCAATGATGTTATAGGGGATTCCGCTGTTCGGGTCGGCCCCGAAGTCAGGATGCAGCGGAAGATTGGCGCCGATGTTGGCAACATAGTCTTTCGAGCGCGGATCCAGGGGAAGTTTGTCGATAGGAACATTCCACACATTGTCTGCGGGAAAGAGGGAGCAGCCTGCGATCTGAGGTCCGGGCTGGATTGAGGGCGCGCTCTGGCCCCCGACGGTGGACGTGCCGACGGCTCCCCAGATCATCGCGGCAACTATCAATCTGCCGCCCGACACTCTGAGTTTTGATGCTCTGATGCGATGCACAGCCATGGAGGGCGCTCCTTTCTGTGGACATGAGGAACAATGTTAAGTTGCGGCTTCAACTCCATTCGCGCGGCTTCACGGTCGAATTGTACAGCTCCGTGACGCCAAAGCCTCTTACATTAAGAAGCTATTGCATCTTTGGCTTCGCGAATTACGCCAACTCGTGAGAACCATGGAGTCGATAGACCTGGATGCGATAATCGCAGACATGTCGAACGTCAATCGAATTGCTTTGCCACAGATTGCCCAGGAACGCCTTGATCGGCTGAAGGGTCACACAGCCACGATTGGGGTGATCGGACTTGGGTACGTGGGGTTGCCTCTTTCCCTGCTTCTGTCCGAAGCCGGTTTTAGGGTTACTGGCTTTGATATTGACACCAAGAAAGTGGCCGACCTTGAAGCGGGAAAGTCCTACATCTTCCGCATTCCGGCAGAGGAGATTCAGAGCGCTCGGAAACAGGGCTTCACTGCGACAGCTGATTTTGCCCACTTGTCGGACCAGGACGCCATTATTATGTGCGTTCCAACTCCGCTGACGGAGAATCGCGAGCCGGACCTAAGCTATGTGGAGAATACGGCTAAAGCTGCAGCGCCTTGGATTCGCGAAGGCCAGCTGGTAGTGCTGGAGAGCACAACCTACCCCGGGACTACGGAGGAATTGATGATTCCTGTCCTTGA
>PLUT01000109.1 GCA_003162875.1 Granulicella sp. | reverse complement strand
TTCCGCGGCCCGGGGTCCCCGGAGAGCGGTCTTTGCTCGCTGGGGTGGAGCGCAGCGGAGGAATCTGCTTCTCCAAAGTTAACGCAAAGATGACTTCCCCTCCACTAACTCGTTTGCGTCGCCGAATCATGTTAACCAGGAAGGGACTCCCCATCTGCTAACAACTTGTGTTTGCAACAAAATACGAGAGAATTCTGGGGAAATTTGGATGCCTGGTTCCGGGATGCGGACGAAAGCAGCGCCGGCGGATCAGCCGCGCCGTGCCACCGGCGCTGCTTCGCGCAGGTCCGCGGGCCGGCCGTCGTGGCGCCGCGGAGGGAGCGGCTGCCTGAAGAACCAGCGTGCCTCGTCGCAGCAATGCTCTTGTTCGGTCTCAGCCAGCAACCGCTCGCCATGGCTGTGGGCCGCGGTCGCGTAGCAGCGCAGGCAGATGGAGTCCCAGCTTCCGTCCAGATTCTCACGATGCCGAAACGATGGTTCCAACAAGACGTTCGCCATAATCGACCTCACCAGATGCCGCAGAAACCCAATACGGATCAGAGAACCCAGGAGAAAGGCGAAGCGCAGAGTTCACAGGGGAACAGAGGGGGCAGATGTTTCTTATCTGAATTAGAGTAGCGCGTGGTTCAATACAGGTCAAGTGAATATTTCGCGAAATTGCGCGAAAAAAACCGCTTCCGAGACGAGTAGATGCCGGGTGCCCCATGTTCGACGCTGCTTCATCGCGTCGACCATGGGGTTACTCATTGCCCCAGCTTAGAAGAGTCGCAAAACAGTTACCGTCCCAGCCTCGTGCAATGCATAGGCCCGGAAGCTCGACCATCGATGATCTTCAGGCTTCTCCGTCAAGCCGCGCGCAACCGGATTCCGATGCATGTACCGCAGCTTCTCGATCTTCTTGCCTTCCGAGAAGACATTGAAATCGTAGTAGCGAGGAAGCCAGAAAGGAGACTGCGGCGACAACCGGGAAACCTCCCGCTTCAGCGACGCGATCGCCTTGGAGAGAGGTTCTATCGGAGGTTCAGACATCAGAAGATGCACATGTCCGGGCATGATGACGTAGCCGTGGATGCTGAATCCGTATTGACTTTGCCTCGATTCCAGAACCGATTCGAAGACAGCTTTGGAGTCCGGTGATTTCAGGTACGGCAGGCGGTCCTGACAACTGAAGGTAAGGAAGTGGAGGTGTTTTGGAGGCCTGATAACGATGGAGGCGCGGCGGCACGGTGTTTCCTTTGTGCATTTGGTGCGGGATAAGAGTAACCCCATGGTCGACGCAATGAAACAGCGTCGAACATGGGGCACCCACTTCTTACCCCAGCGCCCTGGCCGCGTCCTTGGCGAAGTAGGTGACGATGAAGTCCGCGCCGGCGCGGCGGATCGACACGAGCGACTCCAGCATGGCCCGCTCCGGCTCCAGCCAGCCGCGCGCGAAGGCCGCGTGCAGCATGGAATACTCGCCCGAAACCTGGTAGGCGCCCAGCGGCAAGTCGTAGCGCTCGCGCGCCGCGCGGATCACGTCCAGGTAGGGCATGGCCGGTTTCATCAGCACCATGTCGGCGCCCTCGGCCAGGTCCAGATCGATCTCGCGCATGGCCTCACGAATATTAGCGCCGTCCATCTGGTAGCTCCGTCGGTCGCCGAACTGCGGGGCCGAATCGGCGGCCTCGCGGAACGGACCGTAGAACGCGCTCGCGAACTTCGACGCGTAGCTCAGGATCGGCGTGTCCGCGAGCGCGGCGGCGTCCAGCGCGGCGCGGATGGCTTCGACGCGGCCGTCCATCATGTCGCTGGGCGCGACAATGTCGGCTCCGGCCTGAGCCAGCGAGACGGCGGTGCGGGCCAGCAGCGGCAGCGTCGCATCGTTGTCGATGTGGTAGTGGTCTGGATCTTGCGGGCCGCGGGCGCCATCATTCACCACGATGCCGCAGTGGCCGTGCGACGTGTACTCGCACAGGCAGACGTCGGCGATCGTCACCAGCGAGTCGCAGGCGCGGGAGGCTTTCAGCGCGCGCAGCCCCTGCTGGACGATGCCTTGCTCCGCGTAGGCTCCGGTGGCGAAGACATCTTTTTCCGCGGGCAGGCCGAACAGCAGCAGCCCGCCCAGGCCCAGCGCGGCGCACTCTTCGGCTTCCTTCACCGCCTCGTCGACGGACAGGTTGAAGACGCCGGGCATGGAGCCGATCTCTTTGCGAATGCCCTCGCCGGGACACAGAAACAGCGGATAGACCAGCGCGCCGGGATGCAGCCGCGTCTCGCGCACCAGCGAACGGAGCGCCTCCGTCCGGCGCAGACGCCGCATTCGTGTAACGGGAAAGTTCATGCCTACAAGTCTACGTCGGGCGAGCCCAGACCAGCGGGCTCGACGGGTTGAACTTGGCGAAAACGCCGTCTTCGGGGACGTTCTACTCAGACCACGGTGTATATTCGGACCGAATCGAGTTTGTGTTCTCGGAGGTGGTATATCCGAATCATCACGTCCGCTGCTCTTCTTCTGGTTGCCGCGTCGCTCTCGGCCCAGCAGCCACCAACGGCCCAGCAGCCCATAAAATCGATAAAAATGGTCGGCCCACCGCCCGCTCCCATTCCTATGTTCCGCGAGGAACTGCAGTTGTGGAAAGCAGTCGCTACGCACGATCTGACTGCCTTGCGCTCGCTCATCCTGCCCGACTTTGTGTACGTCAGCGACAAAATTGAGAATCGCGAGCAGATGCTCGCTGGCATTGGCACCTGCGATCCAGGCCACAACAGTTTTATCCAGCCTATGACCATAACGGCCACGCAGGACGTCGCGATCATTACCTACCGTGCCAGCCAGGATCTAGGCTGCGGTTTAGGACATAAGACAGGAGACGTCAACGTAACCAGCACCTGGGTCAAGCGCGATGGGCAGTGGCTGCTGCAGGCCCACACGGAGACCCCAACCGCAGTCCCGCTGGACCCCATAACGGAGCGATTTTTCAATCGTCAGAAGAAGTAGAGACCTTCGGTTTTCGGAGGCCTTGGACGATCCCGTCGCCGCCGCGATAGTTCGAGCTGCCTGCTAAGTCCGTCTTTCGGAGATTTCAGTCGTTTTGAGTCAGCGCGCTCAGGTGCGGTCAGCGGTGGCCTCGGAATCCCAGCGTGGCTAGGCGACGTCGATGATGATGAGCGTGATGTCATCCTGCTGGGTTACGGAGGCAGGTTGCCAGCGGCGGATCTCTGAGAGCAACTGATCGGATAGTTCAGAGGGTGAGCGCGACTGATTCTTGCGAATGACCTCTTCCAGTTTGTGATCGCCAAAGGCATCGCCGGCGGCGTTCTCCGGTTCGACGACGCCGTCCGTGTAAAGCAGAAACCGGTCGCCCGAATTGAGCGAAATCTCGCAAACGGGATAGTCCGAGTCTGGCAGGACTCCGATCAAGAGCCCGTTACTTTCGATCCGCTCCAGTCTGCCCGCCCGCCAACACAGAAGCGGTGGATGCCCGGCGGCCGAGTACAGCGCCTTGCCCGTCTCAGTGTCCAGCCAGAGGTACGCAGCAGATATGAGCTGCCCTCTTAGTTGACCCGAAAGGATGCGGTTCAATCCACGCAGCACCTCATGCGGTTCGCGTGCGCAGGAGGCGACCGACTGCATCGCAACTTTGATCATCGCCGCGATGAGGGCGGCCGGGACACCGTGCCCGGAGACATCGGCCACCAGTACGCCGACCCGGTTCCGATCGACGGGGATGAATTCATAGAAGTCCCCAGCTACAGCGGTCATAGGAAAATATGCGGCGTAAACGTCAAGAGCTTCGATCTCCGGAACGCTGTTGGGGAGAATGGAATTCTGGATGTCCCGGGCGATGGCCAGCTCTTTCTCAATGGTGAGCAGGCGGCGTGAATCCGTGAATATCTTATCGGCAGCGGTGTATCCCATCGAGAAGATGAAGGCCGCAAAGGCGAGTGGCTCGAGTAGAGGGGGCTCAGGGAGATGGAGATAGCTGGCGAGGTACATGTAGAGGGCTGCAACGGCGAAGACCAATGTGCCGATTGAGGAAACATTGTTGTGCAGAACCCTGAATCTCCTGGACAGTGCTGGGATAGCGATTACGAGTGCGAGTGCCAGAAGGACCAAGAACACCAGGATCGACATCAGATTGCTGTAAGGCATCAATCTGGACGACGATTGGGTAAAGATCGTTGAATAAACGCCGGCGACGCCGATTATCGCTGTCGCGATGATCGCGATCCGCACAAAGCGGCGTATCCTGCCGCGGCTCAGCTCCATCCAGAAGAGCAGCGCGGGAAGAAAGATCAGGTAGTTGATGATCGGTATGACATAGGGACGGGATGCCCAGGTCGATCGCGGGAGCATGCTGAGCACCGCGGGTGCCTGCGCCAGCAGGATGGCGCCATACATCAGATTGAGAATCCCAAACCAGACGAGGATGCGAACTCCGCCGCGACCGCGAATTGCAGCGATGCAGCACGCCACGAGACCCACGAACAGAAACACCGTGCCCAGGATGATGAGGCCGACCTGGTCGCGAAGCGATGCCAGAACTTGATCTTCCAAGCGCACCCCCGGTGCCTGCAACCATACCAGAGTAGTGGATTGCCTTACCGTGGCAGCCTGGAGGTTTGTCGATTTGATCTTCGTTAGCCTGCTGGTAGCACTCTGTCGAACATCCCATAAAGGCCGGTTATCGAAAACTTCAGTCGCTTTGAGCCAGCGCGCTCAGGTGCGGTCGGCGATGGCGTCGTACTCCGCCACCGAGGTTGACGGACCCAGCACCCACAGCGTATAGACGCCCAGCGCCGTGTCGAAAAAAAGTCGGAGCCGTGAGGATGTCGCGGCTCCGACCAGATTTGAGACTCGTGCTGCTCACCACTCTTTGAGATTCGCCCTTCTCACCACTCGCGGTCGTCCCCCGGAGCGAATGCAACTCCGCGGAGCACTTCCCGCGCGCGAGCACTGCGAATGGTTGTGAAATGGCCCAGGCAATCGTCTCCGGCGGGTAAGGTTGTATCGCTTACGCGATCGGTGACCTTCACCAGCTTGTTCGGGTCAGCTCCAGTGTCCCCATTGGCGCTGATCGTGGATGTAATGGCGAAGACGGTCACGGTCCCGTCGAAGTTATCGCGCCCGGTAATGTTGCGGCAGCCGCCCGTGGCCGGATTGAGTGAGGAGGGGTAGCCCTCGACGCGGTAGGGCACGCCGATATTCAGCCCGTCCTGCAGGATGTATTGCCGCACCCAGGCGCCGTCGATCAGCCGCCACTTCTGCAGGCCGGCGGTGGCCAGGGATTGGGCGTCGGCCACATTGCCATTGACCGCCGGGGTCACCAGAGTGCCGTCACCCTCGTCGCAAACATAGAGAGTGGTGGCGTTGGCGAACCAGATGCCGAAGGGAAACGCGGTGCCTGTGCTAGCGGCGGTCGAGGGAAACCCCGGCAGGATGGTCAGCGGCACGGTTGCGAGCGAGGCGGCGGAGCCGGTGGGCAACGTGCCCGCGGTGCCCGCCTGATAAACCGTGTTGACGCCATTGCTGCCGCTACCCTTGGTGATGTACAGGGTGTTGTTGAAGATGGTGAGGCCGCGGAAGTTGGTGTCTTTGCCGGGCTTGTCCGTGCCGAACTCGAGACGCCCGATCATGTCGATGTTGGGTGGCAGCGGTGGCGTCAGCCCCGGAAAAAGCAGCTCGGCGCCCGTCGCGTTGACCAGGTTAATCCCGTCCTGCGTGGTCGACATCTGCTTCTTGGACAGGTTGCCCGAGTTGTCGTTGCCCACCATGTAGTACAGACTATTGATGCCTTTGATGGCCGCGCGCCCGTTATCGCCGCTGTAAGCGTTGCCTTCGGTGACACTGAGATGGCCGTCGGCATCCACTTCGGCAACCGAGCGGTAGTAGGCCGCGGGAACAAAGGGATCGCTCTGAAACGTGGTGAAGACTGGATTGGTGGGATCGCAGACGCCCGGGGTGTTGGACGCCGAAGCATCCAGCAGGTTCGGCCGGGTAGGAGAAACCGTGCTTCCTCCGCAGCCGACGCCGCCGACATAGCCCATGAAGGTGATGGAACGCCCATCAACGGAGCGGTTCAGCGCCAACTCCGACTTCGAGCTGAAGCTGGTCACGATCTTATCGCTGGGGATGGGGAGGCTTCCCAGTTCCCAGCCATCGGTCGTTATGTCGTCCAGGAAGATGGGCGACGATACGCCGAAGCTGCCATCGGAGTTTGAATTGTTCCAGACGTTGTGTGTGTCGAACAGGTTCGGGTACTCGCCGTTATCGCTGGCAACACCGCAGGGAACGGTGACGGGGGTGGTGCCGCCGGCAATGAGGGGAACATTGACGGTGAGGCCAGTCAAACCGCCCTGGCATCCCAGCGGCAGCGTTTCGCCGATGGTGACGGTCGAAGCAAGCCCTTCATAGAAACTGCGGCTGACGACCAGAGTGCCGGGCACGAACTGGAAACCCCGGTCTTGGAAACCCTGGAAACCTTGGAAACCCCGGTCATGATCCTGGGGATGGTTCTGTTGTGCGTTTAATCTTGCCGGTGATCCTGCCGTAACGGCCAGGGTCAAGATTGGAACCATAAGCAGATATTTGTTCACGGGTTGACCTCCGTGACTAAAAATACAGACCCCGGACGCCGTTCAAGTGAACAACAGGGGAAAGGACGATGAACTCTCGGTGAATAGCAAACTTCAGTCGCTTTGAGCCACCGCGCTCAGGTGCGGTCGGCGATGGCGTCGTACTCCGCCGCCGAGGCTGACGGACCCAGCACCCACAGCGTGTAGACGCCCAGCGCCGTGCCGACCGGAATCTTGATCAGTTGCAGGATCGCCACGACCATCGCCAGCACCCTGCCCCAGGGCTTGCGGTTGAGCAGGCTGAACCCCACCAGGAACGACAGCGCCGCGAAGGTCAGCGTGACGACGGCGACGAAGACGCCCAGGACTCCCATGAAAGGAAAGTGAGGCATAAACGGGAATGGAGAACCGTGCATCCCGCCCCAGTCGCCAAAGAATCCCGGGATCGACAGGCCCATCAGGATGGCGGCGGCAACAATCCCGCCCAGCGCGCGGTAGCCACCATAGACGCACCACAGGATGCCCAGTGTCTGCACGTGCCGCTCGACGCGCGGCTGGTAGGCCGGGTGGTAACCGATCGGCGGCGGCATGCCAGGCACGCCGGGCGGCACACCATACATGGGAACCGGATTCTGATTGGGGTTCGGAGCTGCATTGGGCGGCGCAGCCTGCACCGGCGCGCCACACCGCGAACAGAAAGCGCCTTCCGCCGCCGAATACCCGCAGGACTGACAGACCATCGCAACCTCCCTCAAGCTTGGAGTTCCAAGTTATGGATACGCGCGCCCTGGCGAATTAGTTCCGCGCGGGACGCGTCGGGCCAGCCGAGCACACTTCAAGGCTTCACCGGCGGGGCCTTCATCAGCTCCACAAACATCCGGTTGAACTTCGTCAGGTCCAGGTCCACCTGCACATGCACCGGCTGCAGCGTGGTTTTTGGCCGGTTCGCCGCCGTCCAGCTCAGCGTGTCGCCGTAGTTCGGCCCGCGTGCCGTGTCCACATCGATATACAGAATCTGCTCCTTGGTGATGATGCTGGGATCGAGCCACGCCGCGGCTTCCAGTTCGTCCCACATGTAGTAGAAGTCGGGCGTGTACTTTGCCAGATACTGCGCGGCTGGGCTTGGCGACTTGGCAATCTCCTCCAGCATCGCCGGCGTCAGCATGGTCTTCACCGAGATGTCCGCGGTGGTCAGGTCGATGCGCGGCCAGGGCGCGCGCAGCACCATGTGCGCTGCCTCCGGATCGAACCAGAAGTTGAACTCGTGCCGCGGATGGGTTGCGAACTCGGCGTCGCCGGTCTGCGGCGCAAGGCTTCCACCCATGATCAGGATGCCCTCAGTCAGTTCCGCGAAGTGCGGATCGATGGCCAGCGCCAGCGCGATGTTGGTCAGCGGACCGGCCGCGTAGATCGTCACCTGGTGCGGATGCGCGTGCACCTGCCGGATCAGGAAGTGCGCCGCGTCCTCGTCCAGCGGCCTGGTGTGCGCCTCGCCTTCAGCCAGCGGCGGCACCACGTAGGGTCCGTGATACGGCTCCGCACTGGTCTTCGCCGCCAGATCGCCCCACGCGCCGTACCAGGAGAACGTCCCAATCTGCGGCTGCTCCAGCTTGGACTCCTGCTCGGTCCGCAGCAGCGGGAAGACCGCTCCTGGCACCACCGGCACGTCGCTGCGTCCGATCAGTTCCAGCATGCGCAGCGTGTGCTGCACCTCCTCCGGCTCCCACGCGTTGCCGCTGACCATGGTGATGCCGAGCACCTGCACCGCGCGCGACTGCAGCAGCACCATCATCGCCATCTGGTTCGACCCGCCCGGGCCCGAGCCATCCTGATCGATCAAGACCAGCCGCGGCGGTGCGCCCGGTAGCGACTGAGCCGGCGCGTTGGCAGCCAGGTTCGCCGCCACGGCAGCCAGCGCGCAAAACAGCACGGTGCGGAGTCGCAGCATGGCAATGAGATTACAGCATGTGCGGGTTGATAATAAGGCTGTGCCGTTACTGCCGGAAATCCCCTTACCCCTGGCCGAATCCAGCGCCGCAGCGCTGGAGTGGCCGCGGCTGCGCGAGCACATCGCCGGCCACGCAGCATCGCCGCTGGGGCGCGCCTGGGTGCTGGCGCTCGAGCCTTCGGCGGACGCGGCGTGGATCGACGTTCAGCAGCAGCGCACCGCGGAGATTCGCGACTTCCTCACCGGCGGCGGCTCGTTCGACTTCCACGGCCTGTTCGATCCGGGCAGTTTGCTCGACGA
>PLUT01000194.1:4185-26062 GCA_003162875.1 Granulicella sp. | reverse complement strand
GCGTGCCGCCGACGGACGCGGACTCAAACTACCGCATGACCAGCGAGGCGATGCTCGAGCACGTACCGCTGCCGGCGACGCAGGTCCACCGCATGGAGGGCGAACTCGTTCCCGCGGCGGCCGCGGCGCGCTACGAGGCGGCGCTGCGCACGGAGGTTCGCCTGGAAGGCGCGGAGACACCCGTATTCGACCTGGTGCAGCTGGGCATGGGCAACGATGGCCACACGGCTTCGCTGTTTCCCCACACCGCGGCGCTCTTCGATCTGAGCAGCATCGTTGTCGCCAACCACGTGCCGCAGCAGCGGGACTCATGGCGGATTACGCTAACCTGGCCGGTGATCAACCGCGCGCGCGAGGTGGCGTTTCTGATCGAGGGCGCGGGCAAGGCGCAGGTGCTGCACGACGTGCTGCTGGGGGCGTACGATCCAGAGACGAGGCCGTCGCAGTTAATTCGCCCGGAGAGCGGGAAGCTGACCTTTCTGCTCGATGCGGCTGTAGCGGCGCAACTGCCCGCACCGGACAAGGACGGCGCTGGCACTCTGGAGCTTTCCTGAATGATTCTTGCGGGCGATGTGGGTGGGACCAAGGTCCATCTGGCGCTGTATGACTTTGCCGGGGGACGGCTGAAACCGGTTCGCGACGATAAGGTTCCGTCGCATGAGGTTGGCTCGCTAGAAGCGGCGGTGGAGAGCTTCCTGAAGCCGGGCGAGCGCGAGCAGATCGCGGCCGCGTGCTTTGGCTGCCCGGGGCCGGTGCGCGATGGCCGGCTGAAGCTGACGAATCTGGCATGGACGCTGGATGAACGCGAGCTGGAGAAGTCGCTGGGGATCGAGCATATTTTCTTGATCAATGACCTGGAGGCAAATGGGTACGGGATTCCCGAGCTTGCTCCGGAGTCGATTGTGACCCTGCACGAAGGCGATGCGTCGGCCGTCGGGCATCGCGGACTGATTGCGGCGGGCACCGGGCTGGGCGAGGCGCTGCTGATCTGGGACGGCAAGCGGCACCGGCCGATTCCGTCCGAAGGCGGGCACTGCGACTTTGCCGCGCGCACCGACCGCGAGATTGCGCTGTTGCAGTATCTGCGCGGCACGCTGAAGGGCCGCGTGAGCTGGGAGCGCGTGGTGTCCGGCATTGGCATCAAGAACGTGTATGCGTACCTGCGCGACGTGGAGAAGATGGACGAGCCGGCGTGGCTCAGCGATCGCATGAAGACGGAAGACCCGAACGCGGTGATCGGCCGCTGCGCCGAGGATGGGTCGAGCCCGCTGTGCGCCGCGACCATGCAGACCTTTGCGGCGGCGTATGGCGCGGAGACGGGCAACATCGCGCTGAAGGTGCTGGCCGTGGGCGGCATGTACCTGGGCGGAGGCATCGCGCCGAAGTCGTTGAAGACGTTGGCGAGCGGCGGATTCATGCAGGCGTTCCTGGACAAGGGACGGCTGTCGCCGGTGCTCGAGTCGATTGCGGTGCGCGTGATCCTGGACGACACCTGCGCGCTCAAGGGCGCGGCGGCGTATGCGGAGGCGCGCGCCGCGGAGATTACGGGCCACTCGGCGCGGGCAGATTCTTTTTCGGTACTGTGAGCGGGCCGTTTGCTCACTTGCATCGCCGAGTGTTTGTAGTCGGCAGTCCGAAGGACACGTTTCCCTGCCATTTGCGGTGGAACAAATGACTACGTGTGCAAGACCAGATAGTTAGGTTTTAGATCTGGTCCCACAAACCGCTGCCGCCCGTTGGGACGCCGTCAAAACTGTTGTCCGCCAGCACAGACGGATCGCCATTGATAGGGAAGCATTTGCCACTTGGGAAGCAATCAGTGGTAACAAAACCATTAATTTGTATCTCCTTGAATTTGTTGTGGATACCCTCGAAGATGGTTACTCACGGGGGATGATTCAGTTACCTTTGTGTTATTCAAGAACTCTACGCAGGATTCCGATTTGCGCACGAGAAACGTACTCATCCTATGCGGTTCTTCAAGGCGCGGGTGAGCAGGTCGACGGCTTCGGCGGCGGGGTCGGGTTGGGCGGCGAAATTCTGGTTCTCGCGATCGAGGCTGGGATCGTAGAAGGAATCGGGGCTGCTGTCGATGGCGTTGGGCTGGTCGGGGTTGGCCTGGGCGATGCGGGCGAGTNNACGTTGCCGGCGCCGACATAGAAGTGGGCTTCCATGGTCTTGTGGCAGTGCGGACAGTCGATGCGGCGGTCCAACTCATGGACGTCGGCGGGCAGCGCGGGGATGGGCGCGCTGGCGGTGCGGGCCGCGTCGANNAGCATGCCGTGGCACTTGGTGCAGTAGAGCAGCGGGGAGCGGCCGAGGGCCGCCTGCATGAGCACGACGTTGCAGACGGGGCAGGCCAGGTTGTCGGGTGAGGCTTGGAGGACCTGCACGCCGCTGGTGTCGCGCTCGGGGACGACGACGGTTTTGCAGTAATCGCAGATGAGGCTGGCACCCTGGGGGTGCATGGGCGCGCCGCAGGAGGGACAGTTCATTGTGGTTTCCCGCAGACTGGGCAGAAGACGGCTTGCCCGGGGATGGAGTGGCCGCAGGCGATGCAGAACTTGGTGGCTGCGGCGGGCAGGTCGGTGGGACCGGAGGTGGCCGGCACCGTGGAGATGGGTGGCGGGGCGGCGGGATGGAGCGAGGCGGACATCATCTGGCCCATGGCGGCTCCGGCGCCGAGGCCGACACCGAGTCCGGCTACGCCTCCGGGATTGGCCGCGGCCGTAGAGATGGACTGCGCGGCGGCAAACTGCGAGTACTTGTCCAGGTCGCCGACGATGTTCATGCCGATGCGCGCGTCGAGCGACTTCTGCAGTTCGTCGGGCAGCGAGACGTTCTCGACCACGAACTGGGCGAGTTCGAGGCCGAGCGCGGTGAAGGCGGGCGCGACGGCGGCCTTGATCTTGTCGCCCAGCGCGGCTTCGTTGGCGGTCATGTCCAGGAAGTTGGTCTGGCTGGCGGCGAAGACGTCGGTCATGCGCGCGACGATGGTGTTGCGCAACTGGTCTTCGAGGTCGGAGACATGGTAGCTCTGCTCGGTGCCGCTGACCTGGGTGAAGAAGGTGCGGGGGTCGGCGATGCGGAAGGTGTAAATGCCGTAGGCGCGGACGCGGACGGCGCCGAATTCCTGGTCGCGGATGGTGATGGGATTCGCGGTTCCCCACTTCTGGTCGATCTGGAGATGGGTGGAGAAGAAGTAGACGTCGGACTTGAAGGGCGACTGGAAGTCCTTCGACCAGTTCATCAGGTCGGTGAGGATGGGCAGGTTCTGCGTGCTGAGGGTGTAGAGGCCGGGCGAGAAGATGTCGGCGATCTTGCCTTCGTTGACGAAGGCGGCCATCTCGGACTCGCGCACGGTGAGCTTGCCGCCGTTCTCGATCTCCTGGTCCATCATGGGATAGCGCCAGACGAGGATGCCGGGTTCGGGCTCGTTCCACTCGATGACGCGGATGAACTGCTTGCCGAGGAAGCTGGCGAGGGTCATTGGATTCTCCTGCGGGACATCGTAGCATGGGAGGCGCCAGGCGCCAGGTACCCCCCCCGAGGTTCTGACGCCGGAAAACGGGGGTGTTTCAGGCGGCTTCGCGCCACTCGTTGTTGCCGCGGATTTCGAGGACCAGCTTCTCTTTGGCTGGTTGGAGTTCGTCGAGCATGGACTGAAGGAAGACGCGCGCGTGATCGAGGAGGCCGGGCTCCTCGGAGAGGATGGCGTAGGAGAGGCGGGCCAGCTTTTGGGTGGCGCTGGAGATTGGCTGCTTGCCGTTTTCGATGCGCGAGAGGGTTTCGGGTTCGAGGCCGAGGAGTCTCGAGTACTCGGTGGCTTTCTTGCCCAGGCGCTTGCGGAGGAAGCGGACTTCGCTGCCGCTGAGGTCGGACCTGGAGAGGACGAGGTCGCGCGCGATGACGCACATGAGCTGCTTGAGGGCCGGGATTTCGGCGACGATGCGGCCGTCGGGGTGGGTGAAATACTTGACGCCGACGAGGTAGACGTTGTCGAGGCCGCAGTCAGTGAAATGGAAGGGTTGCTGGTCGGTGGCGAGGTGCTCGGTGAGGTTTTGCTGCGTCATTCCTGGTGTTTCCATCGGGTTACGACCTCGAAGGTCCGGTTGGCTGCGTCCACTGCAATGATGATCGTCAACTCGTCGCCGTCAACGGACTCGGTTGCAATCCTGTACTTCCACTGCCACTGATCTTCGTTGAACTCGGGCGGGCGCTCGTAGTGCCAGTTCTGTTCGAGTCCGTAGATGACATCATCGGCGGTAA
Source organism: Granulicella sp. (assembly GCA_003162875.1). Classification (GTDB taxonomy): domain Bacteria; phylum Acidobacteriota; class Terriglobia; order Terriglobales; family Acidobacteriaceae; genus Edaphobacter. Next base: position 21,793 of record PLUT01000194.1, on the reverse strand, counting down.
GGCCGCGTTCGAGATGATCGTAGCGAGCGTGGTAGGTTTCGTTGGCCTGCCCCGGAGTGTCCTCCAGCGCCTGCTTTACGAGGGCCTTTAGCTGGGCCTCGGTCAGGTAAGGAGGACAGTAGCCTTTTGTTGACATAATATCAAGTCTTTCTTGGTGCAACAAATGGGGAATGACCCAAGCTTAGGGTCGCTCAGGATGATGGCTCCTGTATTCAGAACAGGCTGGCGTCGGGTTCTATGAGGATAAGACCTAGTGGACGGCGATCAGGTCCTGGGGTTCGCTTGCGGTGGCCCAGTTGGTGGGGGTGAAGGTGTTGGTGAGTTCAAGGGTTCCGGAGACGTTGGCGAACTGCTCGATGCTGGGGCTGGCAGGAGGCGTGCCGCCGCTGATGGTGCCGAGGGTGACCAGGAAGAGGTTGCCGACCGAGTCGACCGCAATCCCGCCGGTTAGCGCGGCCTGGCCGGTGGCCGAGTTGGTGATGGTTTGGGTGGGCACGGGAGTTCCGCTGGCTCCGGGAGCGAAGACTTCGACTCCGGCCTGGGTGGCGGCATAGACGCTGCCGGCGGAGTTGACGGTGAAGCCGATCTCATTGACGTTCAAGGTGCGGATGGGCGCCACGTTGCCGTTGGCGGCTGGCGCGAACACCAGGATGTCGAGCTGCCCGTTGGCGATGAAGTTCATGACGTAGAGATTGCCCGTGCCGTCGACGGCGAGCTGGAAGGGATCGACCAGGGTGGTGAGGGCGCCGGAGATGAAGCGCGCCGGCGCGACGCTGCCGTTGGCTGAGCCGGAGAAGACGGCGACTCCGGTGCCCGACTCGGAGACGTAGATGTTGCCGGAAGCATCGGCGGCCAGGCCGGTAGGCGTGTTGCTGAGGGTGGTGGTGGCGTTCAAGGGAAGGACGCGGGTGGGCGTAGCGGCCCCGCTGGCTCCGGCGGCGTACTCGCGCACGTCGGTGAGGGTGGCGACGTAGACATTGGCGGCGGGATCGAGCGCGATGTACTCCCCCGTGGTGCCGCTGCCGCTGGGCAGGCTGATGGAGCTTGTCGCGGTGGGACTGTTGGCCTGGCCGCTCGGGTAGGCGAGAACCAGCGAGGACGAGGTCGTAGTGCCGGAGACGAGGTAAACGGCGGTTCCGGTGTAGGGCGTGGGGCCGGTGTTTCCGCTGCCGATAGAGTTGCTGCCGCATCCGGCGAGCGCAAGGAAGGCCGCCGAAGCGGCGGAAAAGACGAGAAGCGAACGCGATAGCTGCATGGTTTCCCCTGGGAACGAGGTGAGATGTCCGACCGCACCAATGCGGCACGAGACATCTCGCGGATGACGACAATTATAGGCCGCTGGCGGGCGGTGAAAAAGCGACGAAGCAGGAGACAACCAGGTTTTCGCCGGGCGCAGTTTCCTGTGGGCAGCTTGGAGGTCCGTAGCCTGGACGCGTATCGGACGCGTGGTCTGCGCATATAGGGGACGTGTATCTTGGACGGCATGGTTACGCGGCGGGAGTTTCTAAAGGGATCGGCGGTGGCGGCGCTGGGGGCGGGCGGCTTGGCGAGTGCGCAGAGTGTGGGGGCCGGCGCGGCGGGGGCGAAAGCAGCGGCCGGGGCGGCGACGAACCTTCCGGCTTCCGTGCCGGCGAAAGCAGCGGCCGGAGCGGCGGCGAAGGCAGTGGCGGGCGCGTGGGATGCCCATGTTGCGATTCCGGCTTCGGTACCTTGGCGGCGGTTCGAGGTTGAGGCGGCCTTGTACGCCTGGGACCTGCACGACGAGGGCGTCGAGCAGGTGCTGGACAACGTGCAGGGGATGGCGGCGGTGAACTCGGTCTACATCATTGGGCTGATGCACCCGGAGCGCAGGCCGGAGACCTCGGCAACGTTTCCGCACAACCCGGTACGACCATTCTGGGTGGCGGAGGACGCGCGCGCGAACTGGTTCTTCGATCCGAAGCGCTATGGGCGGATCAAGCCGCGGGCGTCGGACTTTGCGTGGTTGGCGGACACGGACTGGACGCGCGTGTTCGTGGATGCGGCGCGGAAGCGCGGGCTGCGGGTGGGGTTCGAGTTCTCCCACTCGCTAGTGGACAAGCAGCGCGTGGAGGGCGAGTTCGCCGACCTGGCCAATCGCAATATCCACGGCGAGATAACCCATGTGCGCGACTGGCTGCGGCCGGTGTGCCCGAACCACAAGGACACGCGCGAGTACGCGGTGGCCGCGTATACCGAGGTGGTGGAGAAGTACCAGGTGGATTGGGTGGAGTCGGCGATGGTGCTGATGGACGAGGCGGTGGGCGGCAGCCCGGCGCGAGGCGGCGGATGCTTCTGCGCGGCGTGCAAGCAGGCTGCTCCGGGGTTTGGCGTCGACCTGGAGAAGATCCAGGCGGCGCTGCTGAAGGACCCGGCTGCGCAGCCGGAGCTGGCGCAGTGGCTACAGTTCCGCTACGACTCGGTGGATGCGTTCTACAAGATGCTGCACGCGGCGGTGCACAAGGCAAAGCCCGGCATCGTGTTGCGCTACAACATGCACGCGAAGAATCCGCGGGACTGGGGCGTGGATATTGTGCAGTTGAAGCCGCAACTGGATGCGCTGCGGATCCAGGACTACTCGGAGCAGACCGGGCAGGCGGCGGCGATGGAGGGCAAGCGGACGTGGCTGACCGAGGAGCGCCGCAGCCTGGGGCCGGAGTTCAACGTCGTCAGCGGCGTTGCGGTGCGGCCGCGGGCGACCCCGGAACTGATCCGGCAGGGCGTGGGCATCGCCGTCGAGACCAAGATGAACGGGATTATGCTGGGGTTCTACGACGGGGCGGACTTCGCCAACCTGCGCGCGATCCGCGAGGGGCTGGCGGGGGCGGGGCTCCACCCCAGCGATTGAAAATCGCCGGGGACCCCGGGGATTCCGGTGGCGGCTGCGGCCGGCTAGAGCGGAGAGCCGTCGCTGCCCCGGGTGCCACCGCCAGCGGCTGAAGTTCAGCGCGCGGTGCGAGAAGGGCATGAGCTGGAAAGACATCTCCATGCTGGGCTACGAGGCGTTCTGCCTGGAGCCGATCGACGTGATGCGCAGCGCGATTCCGATCCGCATACGGTAGGACCGGTGCGAGGCAAACATTTCGCCCTTCAACTCCCGCCGGGACTATAAGAATCCCAATTTGAACCAAGCTATCCACATATATCTTTCCAAACGTATTGACTTCGCCATTTGTTTGCCAACATCATGTGGGTGTGGGCAAAGTCAATGGCATCGGAACGCCGCATGGAGCAATGGCAGCCGCGGATTTACTCGCGGCTGCGGGAGAGACCAAGTTTCGGACGATCTTGGCAGACCCACCTTGGCAATTCAAGAATCGAACCGGGAAGGTTGCTCCAGAACATAGGCGGCTCGCCCGATACGCAACCCTGTCCCTCGACGACATTAAGGCGCTGCCCGTTTCAGCCTGCGCATCGGAGACCGCGCACCTTTACCGGACAAGACCGCCGCAAGGCGCTCTTACCGAGTCTGCGATCAGCTAGACTCCGCTAATTGACAGATACGTGGGACAACTCGTCGCTGGTTGCAAGTTACACCAGCAACTCCCAAAGGGCTCGCGTCGTAAGCGAGGCCTGGGTTTTGAGGAACGGCTACTGCCTCGCCTGCGAATCTGACAGCCTCTTACCAACCCTCGCCAACACCAGAACCAAAGACTTCGTCTGCCCCCATTGCGCCCACGGATACGAACTGAAGAGCACGCGCGGTAAATTCGGAAGCCGAATACCGGACGGAGCCTTTTCTGCGATGAGCGCAACGATTCGCGAAGGCCGTACACCCAGCTTTCTACTGATGGAATACTCCCTCGCTTGGGAAGTACAAGCACTGACCGTTGTGCATCATTCGCTGATCACTCAAGAATGCATTGAAGAACGAAGGGCGCTCGGCCCAACGGCCCGCAGGGCCGGCTGGATAGGCTGCAACATCATCCTGCCGAAGATTGCCCTCGAAGGTCGCATACCTCTAGTGACCGCTGGCAATGTTCTCGCGCGGGAGGCCCCACGAACGGCCTTCACACGTCTCCAGTTTCTTTCGAACATGCCCGCGAAGCGAAGAGGCTGGGCTGCATCTCTGCTCAATCTCTTGCGTCAACTTCGCGATGGACATTTTTCCCTAAACGACGCTTACTCCTTCGAAGAACATCTCGCAAAGCTATACCCTGCAAACAACAATGTGCGCCCAAAGATCAGACAGCAACTCCAGGTGCTTCGCGATGCGGGAATCATACAATTCGAGGCGCGAGGGTTATACAAATTCACTCAAAGGACAACGATCCAGTGACTCAAGTCAGATGGTATGAGAAAAGCTATATCTGCCCGAGATGTTCAACGGAGTGGATAGACGAGTGGTCATGCACCTGCAACGACAGATGCCCTTCATGTCACCTGGAATCCAGCCCAGTCTCATGGCGTGACCTAAGTCGAGAGCTACTCCCTCAAGATTTCGAAGGGGCAGCGCGACGACTCGGGTTGACGGTCCCAAGCTTGGCGCATATTGCTCGTTCGACCGTAACCGCGGAGCAAGCCAGGGACTACGCCGAAGCGAGGCTTGAAGGAAGGTAGACGATCCCGGGATAGCCCGGGGTGATCGCGATGCTCTCAGAATTCACCTTGAAGCGTTCTGACATCCTGACACCGGGCGGTGGCAAATCGCCGATTTCCCGTGGAATCAATGGGTTTTTCTACAATCGACTTTGGAAAGAACACAACTTCGAGATCGAGGTTCGCGCAGACGACGCTGTGACGTTGGCTCCGACTCATCACGTCGATTACTTTCGAAGCCGTATCGCTATTGAGACCGAGTGGAACAATAAAGACCCGTTCTTCGACCGAGACCTCACGACTTTCCGTCTGCTTTTTGAATTGAACGTCTTGAGCGTCGGCGCGATCATCACGAGGGCAAGCGAGTTGCAGGATATCTTCGACGAGTTGGGCAAAGGACGTTCCTTCGGTAATTCGACGACGCATATGGGCAAGCTAATACCGAAACTAAACAACCGCGCGTCAGGAGGGTGTCCTGTCCTAGCCTTCGGCATCAAGAAGACCGCGTATGAAGCGAACGCATAATAGCGGCATCTACTTCTCCTTCTGAGAGCCCCGCAGGGCATTTCGAGCAACCTAGGTTGCTCTAGTCTGGTGGGAGCGGTTTGAGGCGGTTGGTCGGCGATGGCGTTTTGGCGCGGAGCGGTGGCGGCGGGGGTGGTGCTGGGGTTGGGCGGAGCCGGTGCGGGGCGCGTCGAGGCGCAGCGGCTGCCGGGGGGCGTGCGGCCGGTGCACTATTCGCTGACGATTACGCCGGATTTGGGGAAAGCGACGTTCGCGGGGCAAGAGACGATTGAGGTGGTGCTCGCGGCGCCGACAAAGACAATTACGTTGAATGCGGCGGAGATTGGGTTTGGGGCGGTGACGGCGACGGTGTGGAATGGGGCGGGTGGGGCAACGGCAGCCGCAACGGCAACGGCAACGGCAACAGCAACGGCAACGGCAAAAGCCAATGCGGGGATTCTTCGCTTCGCTCAGAATGACAAACAAGAACAAAGGGCAACTACGGAGATTCTGAGCGGAGCTCAGAATGACGACCGTGGTGGTGGGGCGAGCGGCGGTGGTGGGGCGGATGGCGGTGTGACTTCCCACGATCGCTCCGCGAGCGTGGGGCACCCGGACGTATCGGGCGAGGCGCAGGCGGCGGTGGTGACGCTGGATGCGGCGAAGGAGCAGGCGACGCTGACCTTTGCGCGGGCGTTGCCGGCGGGCGAGGTGACGCTGGAGATTGCGTACACGGGGATTTTGAACGACAAGCTGCGCGGGTTCTACCTGTCCCGGTCGAAGACGCGGAGCTACGGGGTGACGCAGTTTGAGGCGACCGACGCGCGGCGGGCGTTTCCGTGCTTCGACGAGCCGGCGCTGAAGGCGACGTTCGATGTCTCCTTAATAGTAGATACGGGCGATACGGCGTTCTCGAATATGAAGATGGTGCGGGACACGCCGGGGCCGGAGGGATCGGGGAAGCATAGGGTCGACTTTGCGACGACGCCGAAGATGTCGACCTACCTGGTGGCGTGGGTGGTGGGAGATTTTGCCTGCACCGAGGGCAAGCAGGACGGGGTGCCGATCCGGGCGTGCGCGACGCCAGACAAGGTGGAGATGACCCGGTTCGCGCTGGATGCGGCGAAGTGGGACCTGCACTACTACGACAAGTACTTCGGCATAAGGTACCCAATGGGCAAGCTGGATATGGTGGCGGTCCCCGACTTTGAGGCGGGGGCGATGGAGAACTTCGGGTGCATCACCTTCCGCGAGACGGAGATGCTGGTGGACGAGAAGAACGGGGCGCTGCCGGCGCTGAAAGCCGTGTCCACCACGGTGGCTCACGAGATGGCGCACCAGTGGTTCGGCGACCTGGTGACGCCGGCGTGGTGGGACAACCTGTGGCTGAACGAGGGCTTTGCCACGTGGATGGAGAGCAAGGCGGCGGCCAAACGCGAGCCCAGGTGGAACCTGGATCAGGACGAGGCGATGGACCTGAACCACACCATGGACGAGGACGCGAGCCGGACGACACGGGCGATCCGGACGCGGGCGGAGACGCCGGCGGAGATCAACGAGTTGTTCGACGACATCGCGTACGGCAAGGCCGGCGCGGTGATCGGGATGGTGGAGAGCTGGGTGGGCGAGGAGGTGTTTCGCCGAGGCGTGCATGCCTACCTGGCGGCGCACCTGTACGGAAATGCGACCGCGGAGGACTTCTGGGATGCGCAGGCGCGGGTCAGCGGGTTGCCGGTGGACAAGGTGATGCGCAGCTTCGTGGACCAGGCGGGAGTTCCGCTGGTGACGCTGGGGACGGCGGCGCCAGGCGGAGTGCCAGTGGGGGAGTCGAGGTTCTCCATTTCGCCGGATCCGCAGGCGGAGCCATGTGGGGCGAACTTCGAAGGGGGCAGCTGCGTGCTTCCTATGAATTTGCCAGCGAAGGCAACTGCGCCGTTGTGGACGGTGCCGGTGTGTCTGAAAGGCGAGGGTTGCAAGGTTTTGAGCTCGGAGAAGGGCATGCTGCCAGATTCGCCCGCCGGCTTTTTGTATGCGGATGCGGGGGACAAAGGGTATTACCGGACGGCGTACACGGCGGAGCAGTGGAAGGCGATTGAGGCGAGCGTAGAGACGGGGCTGACGCCGCCGGAGCGGATTGGGCTGCTGGGTGACCGGTGGGCGCTGATGCGTGCGGGATCGACAGTTGCAGGGCAAGGTACGGTCGGCGATTTTCTGGACCTGGTGCTGGCGTTGAAGACGGACCCGAACGCAAGCGCGATCGACAGCGCGCTGAGCCGCGTCGACGCTATCGAGGCGCAGATTGCGACGGAAGCGGAGGGCGAGCGGCTGCAGGGCGTGGTGCGGCGGGAGTTTGGCCCGGTGTATGCGGCGCTGGGCGGGCCGGCAAAGCATGAGCCGTATGAGCATGCGCAACTGCGCGAGACGCTGTTTGAAGTGCTGGGCGAAGCCAAAGACCCGGCGGTGCTGGCCGAGGCGGAGAGCCTGACCCGGCAGTTGCTGGCGGGACAGAAGCCGGCCGACCCGATGCTGGCGGACGCCGCCGTGTTGCTGACCACGCCGAGCGGCGACGCGGAGACGTACGAGCGGATGCTGCGGGCCGCGCGCAACGCGGGCGACCCGGATTTCAAGCGGGCGGCGCTGGACGTGCTGACCCGGTTCCAGTCGCGAGCGCTGGTCGAGCGCACGCTGGAGTTCGCGCTCTCCGGCGAAGTGCGCAACCAGGACAGCTGGGTGCCGATTGCGCTGCTGTTGGAGCGGCGGGAGACCCAGGACCAGGCGTGGGAGTTCGTGGTCGAGCACTGGGAGGAGATCGAGCAGAGGGCGACGGAGAACTCCGGCGCGCGGATTGTGGAGGCGGCGGGCTCCTTTTGCACGGTGGCCAAGCGCGATGCGGTGGCCGGCTTCTTTGCCGCGCACCCGGTCGAATCGTCGCAGCGGACGCTGGCGAAGGCGCTGGACTCGATCGACGACTGCATTCGTCTGCGCGCGGCGCAGGAACCGGAGCTGCGCCAGTGGCTGGACGCGCAGCCACGGCAATAGGCGGAGATTTCGGCGGCTAGGGACAGGCGCAGGCGTTTTTCCGGAAAGCAGGGGCGTGGCGGAGGCGGTCCATGTGTGTTTTGCGCCGGCGAAGCAGTAGCGAGAGATTGCCCACTCGCCGGGGGAGCAGGCGACTATGGTCAGACCACATTAAGCATTGCGAGCCGGATTGGGCCGAAAGGTTAGGCGGTTCGGGGCAGGCCGGGGTGTCGCCGCTGGTTCCACGCGGACGAGCCGGAACCCTGGTTCGAGCAGAATGCCTCATCGAATCAGTCACAAGACATTGAAAGGAAGCAGTAACAGGCGGGTATTCGAGCAATGTTTCAGTGGGGAAACATTTTCTGGCTTGGACTGCATTTTGATCCGGTCAACGAAACATTTGAATGATGTTTTTATGCTTGACAGACGCTGACGCAAGGCTGACTCTTGATCGAGTCCAAAAGTGGTCTAACCTCTCATTCTCCAGGCAGTAGACAGGGAAGGGAGCAGGTTTGGCTGCGTCTGTCGATGTTGCTTTCACTATTTCCGGCGAGGTCAAGAAAATGATTCACGAAACATCCCTGCGGTCGTCCAAGACATTCACGCAACGATTCGGTATCGGTTTCGGAGTAGTTCTATTGGCCCTGGCGGGCCTGGCCGGCGGCATGGCGCGCGCGCAGGAATTCCGCGGTACGATCTCGGGGGTAATCACGGATCCGTCGGGAGCTGCCGTTCCAGCGGCCAGTGTGGTTGCGACGGAGACCCAGACCGGAACGGTAAATCGCACCGTGAGCGACGGCGCCGGACAATATGTGATCCCCTTTCTGCTTCCCGGGGAGTACTCGATTTCGGTGAGTGCATCGGGATTCGAGAAGCTGACGCACTCCGGCATTCCGCTTCAGTCGCAAGAACACCCAATCCTCAACCTGACCCTGACGATTGGCCAGGCGACGGAGACGGTGACCGTGACCGGCGCGGCGCCTCTGATCGACCAGGCGAATGCATCGGTAGGTCAGGTGATCTCGACCGAGTCGGTAGCGGATCTGCCGCTGAACGGACGGACCCCGGCGGTGTTGACGGAGCTGTCGGTAGGCGTCATCTCGGAGATTCCTCCGCAACTGGTTCACCCGTTCGATAACAGCGCAGGCAACTCATGGAGCATTGGCGGAACGCCGAACCAGTCGAGCGAGGTCCTGCTGGACGGCTCGCCGGACCTGACGGTCATCGGCCAGCTTGCCTTCAGCCCTTCGCAAGACACGGTGCAGGAGGTTTCGATCCGGCCGTTCGACACGGACGCGAGCTTCGGTCATACCATCGGCGGCGTAGTGAACCAGGTCACCAAGACGGGGACCAATCGGCTGCACGGCACGGCGTATGAGTTTAACCAGATCCCGAACCTGGATGCAAATACCTATAGCAATGACCGCGCCGTCCCCGTTCAGAAGCTCCTCGTTACCCACTACAACCAGTGGGGCCTTACGGTCGGCGGGCCAGTCATCATTCCCAAGATCTATAACGGCAAGGACAAGGCGTTCTTCTTCTTCGCGTATGAAGGACTGAAGGATTCGCAGCCAGTGACGACGACGGGCATGACGGTGCCTACCACTGGAGGAGGCTTGACTTCCACGACAGGCGAAGTGAACGGCGACTTCTATCAGGCGCTGGTCGCTGGGTGCCCGGGCGGATTCGCGAACACCCCTGCGACGGCGGCGGCGATCTGCCTTCCCTCGGGGTCGAACAAGGCCAACTACCCCGATCCGAACCAGCTCTACAACCCCTACTCGGCGACCTCCGGGTCGACCTTCACCCGGTCTCCGATCCTGAACAATCAATTGACCTCGGTGCCGGGCTTCGCGATCAACTCGGTGGCGGCTGCCTATCTCAAGCTGTTCCCCGCGCCGAACAATACGGCAAACGCGGCGACGAATGGAGTGGGCAACTACATCAGCAATGCTCCGAGTGCCGACACTTTCAACAGCGAATTCGGCCGGGCGGACTATAACGTGAGTTCGCGCGATCACATCTTTTTCGACATGCGGCACAACAACCGCGCCCAGACCAAAAACAATTTCTTCTACAACGACACAATCGGCTCGGAGCTGCTGCGCGAGAACTTCGGGGCGACAGCGGACAACGTGTTCACCCTGAACCCGAGCACCATCTTCGACGTGCGGTTCAACTGGACCTACTTCGACGAGGTGCATGCGGCGCTGGCGCAGAAGTACAATGCGAACTCGGTGGGGCTGCCGAGTGCGCTGACGACCTCGTCGGAAAAGCCGGTGCTGCCCTGCTTCCTCTTCGGAACCAGCACCAGTCAGAGTTCGTGTGGCTCTGCTTCGACCACCACGTTCCAGGCTCTGGGCGACAACAACGGCTCCAGCATCGATCCCACCACTAGCTATCAGGCGTTCGTCGACATGGTGAAGGTGATTGGGCGGCATACGCTGAAGATCGGCTTCGACGGGCGGCGCTACCAGTTGCGATATGCAAGTTATGGCAACTCCTCGGGCGGCTTTACCTTCGGACCGCAGTTCACGTCGGCAGGATCGGGTAAGTCAAACCCGACCTTCGGCGGAGATCTTGCGGACTTCGAGTTCGGCCAGCCGACCGCGGGCCAGTACGACCTCAATGCGCAGGCAGCCTTTCGTGGATACTACGTCGGGACGTTCGTTCAGGACGACTGGCGGGTGAGCAATGAATTGACGCTGAACCTGGGAGTGCGCTTCGACATCGATACTCCCTTCGGCGAACAGCTCGGGCGTACCGTCAACGGCTTCAACCCAACGGCGACCAACACCGCCTCGGGAAGCCAGCTTGCTGCAGCGGAATCTGTGACCGGAGGCGTCAGCACCTTCACGTTGAACAGCGTCAACTCGCTGGGCGGACTTACCTTCCCGAACGTGAACTATGGCGCGCCTTACCAGACCAACAGCGGGTTCTTCAGCCCGCGCATCGGCTTCTCCTATAGCCCGGCGACATTCAACAACAAGACCGTCTTCCGCGGCGGCTTTGGAATCTTCGTCCAGCCCGAGACAGTAGCCGAGCTGAACGATGTCACCGGCGTCGTTTCGTCCAGTGAATACATCAATCAGGAAGGCTATAGTCAATCCACGACGTTTGTGGCAGCTAACAACAGCAGCTTTCAGACTCCCGTGACGAACCCGTTGGGCAACCCGTTCCCCAACGGTTTTGTACAGCCTGCGGGATCCTCTGCCGGGGCAAGCACGTTCCTTGGCCAGGCCATCAACTTCCTTGCGCCGGTTCAGCACGATCCTTACTCGGAGCGCTGGGACATCGGCGTCCAGCAGCAGGTGACCAGCAGCACCATGGTTGAAGTGCTGTACGTCGGCAATCATGGAGTGCATCTGCCGGTCAATACGCAAAACCTCAACGCGATCGAGAAGCAGTACATGGCCACCACCCCATACCGGGACCAGGATATGGCCACCGCCTACGCCAACACTGTAGCCAATCCGTTCGCAGGGAAACTGCCGAACAGCTCAGGCTGCAACAGTTCGACGAACACCTTCTCCAGTCTTCTGGTGCCGTATCCGCAGTTCTGCAATGCCGCCATCACCGAGCAGAACCAGACCATCGGGCAATCCTACTTCAACAGCGTAATGGTTCACCTGGAGCAGCGAGCGAAGCACGGGTTGACGCTGACGGCGAACTATAGCTTCTCCAAGCTGATTGAGGCGGATGTCTTCCTGAACCAGGAAGACACAGCGGTAAACCGGCAGATCTCGCCGGAAGACCATACCCATCACTTCACGGTCGGCGGAACCTACGACTTGCCGTTCGGCAAAGGCAAGATGTTCGCGTTTGGCGACAGCCGGCTGTGGAATGAGGTTCTGGGCGGATTCGTGATCAACAGCGTCTACCAGTTCCAGACCGGCGCGCCGCTGCAGTTCTCGGCGGATATTCCGCTGGCGCCGGGCGCAACCCTGCGCAGCATCACCAATCAGCCGCGCAATACAAACCTCGTAGCAGGGGCTGCCAACACGGCCACGTATACGGGGGGGCTGAACGGCGCGGCGTTCGTTACCGGAAGCGCAAGCAGTTGCGCCGTTGGATCTGTCTGCGACGGATCGGCGTTTATCAATGGCCAGTACGTCAACCACTACCGGACGCTGCCGTACACCATGTCCTGGGTGCGCTCGGATGGGTACAACAACATGGATGCGTCGATCCTGAAGAACTTCAACTTCGCCGAAGGCACGTATCTCCAGTTTCGGTTTGAGACGTTCAATACCCTCAATCACCCGGTGTTCGCGCCCGCCAACACATCCAGCGCAACGGCGGCCAACTTCGGCTACAACACCACGGGAGTCATCACAAACAGCCTGCCACGCCAGGTGCAATTGGGAGCGAGGATCGTGTTCTAGGGGCTTGTTGAAAACTCCCGAAACACCCGTTTCGCTTACAAATTCGGGGATGCTTCGGGGTCGCCGGACCGCTACAAGTCGCTCCTGGGGCATTCTGCTTGCGATGTGTTTGTCGGCAAGCGGACATCGGATGCATTTTTTAACAAGCTCCTAGAGCCTGTTATGCACTTGGAATTCAAGCCGTTGAAACTTGCATCTCAACGAGTCTGCATTCAATGTGAACCACTCACAAATCGATCAAAAGAAGCAGTCGGGGGCGAGCGTCCAAGCCGTGTTTCAGTGGGGAAATACTTTCTGGTTTGGACTTCGTTATGCTCCGGCAAATGAAACATTTAATGACATTTTATGCTTGACAGATGCTGGCGCAGGGCGGACTCTTGTTCGAGCCCAAAAGTGGTCTAACCTCTCATCCTCCAGACAGTAGAGGGAAGGGAACAAGTTTGGGTGCGTCTGTCGATGTTGCTTTCACTATTTCCGGCGAGGTCAAGAAAATGATCCACGAAACATCCCTGCGGTCGTCCAAGACATTCACGCAACGATTCGGTATCGGTTTCGGAGTAGTTCTATTAGCACTGGCGGGCCTGGCTGGCAGCATGGCGCATGCGCAGCTTGCCGGAACCGGAGCCATCTCCGGCAACGTGCAGGATCCTTCCGGCGCGATAGTGGTCGGCGCGATCATAACGACGACCAACATCGACACGAACGCGACCATCACCCGTACCACGACCAGCGCGGGCGATTACAACGTTACTCCGCTGCCGCCGGGCACGTATGTCGTTACGGTGACGGCGGCCGGGTTTGAGAAGTTCGTTCAGAAGAATTTGAACGTCAATGCTCTCGAAACCGTAGCGCTGGATATCAAACTCACGATTGGGGCCGCGAGCGAGACGGTCGAGGTGACCACCGCGCCTGCGAACCTGACCACAACGGATGCGATCCTGGGTGGCGCGATGGAGAATGTGATGTACTCCAACCTTCCGCTGCAGATGGGGCAGGGCGGCGCGGGAACTCCGGATCAGCGGCGTGCGACCGATTTTGAGTACCTGATGCCCGGAGTGCAGAACAACTGGGTTGGCAGCAACAACAGCACGCAGGCTTCCGGCATTATCAACGGCAGCGGTCCTGCGGCCGGCGCGGAAGAGATGTACATTGACGGCGTCGACATGTCCACGCCGCAGTCAGTCGGCGATCCGCGTTTCATCTGGACGGCGATTGGCGTCGATGCTGTTAGCCAGTTCCAGGTGCTTACGGCCGGCTGGGGCGCTCAGTATGGCGGCCAGGGCGTTGAGAACTACTCGGTCAAGCAGGGCGGAAACGGCTACCACGGCGCAATCTATGAGTACTTCCGCAACTCCGCGCTGGACGCGTGGCAATATGCCAACAAGGTGCCCACTCCCAATGCCGCGGGTACGATCATTCCCGGTGGAATCAAGCCCCGTGAAAACATGAACGAGGCCGGAATTACGCTGGACGGGCCGATTATCAAGAACAAGCTCTTCATGTTCTACAACTATGGCCAGTATCGCCAGGCAGCCGGCCCGACCATCCAGGCGCAGACTGCTCCAACCTGCGCCATGATGGGATATGCGGTAGGCGCCGATGGAAACTGCGGCGGCGCCCTTGGATACGCCGACTTCAGCGGATTTGCCACCGTCTACGACCCGAATACCCAGACGTACAACTGCGCGGGGACTACTGCTTCCCCGTGCACCCGCACCCAGTTTACCGGCAATCACATTCCTGCAAGCCGCTTCTCGCAGACCGCGAACTACTACAACCAGTTCATGATCAGCTCGGGCGTCGAGAAGATCGTCAATCAGAACTTGTATTCCAACAATCTTCTGGACGGATTCTCGTCTGGTCTCAACAACTGGTATCAGGCTGGACGGTTGGACTATAACCTGAGCCAGAAGAACCAGCTCAGCCTGATCATTGCGTTTGGCCGCCAGGCCAGCACGGGATTTGCGTCAGTGCAGCACACGTCACCCTTGCCGGTAACGTCGAACCAGATGCTGCCGCCGTTCCAGACCAACCAGACCTACGCGCCGCAGACCACGGTGGACATGGTCAAGGACGTCTACAGCATCAATTCGCGCCTGGTGAATCAGTTTGCGATTGGATATGCGCGCTACAAGAGCGCATCCACCACCCCGAACCAGCAACCACAGTTCAGTGCGGCGGCTTCGGGCCTGCTCAATATGCCCTCGGGCCAGGCTTCCAACGGCTTTCCGGGCATTACCTTCTCATCCCCGGAAGAGGTCAACACGGAAGGCGGGTATGCCTGGAATACCAAGGTATCCAACTCGTACAACATCACTGACAATCTGCTTTGGGTAAAAGGGAAGCACAACCTGACGCTGGGCGGCCAGGGGGTACGGCTGGAGTACAACTACATCAAAGTTGCCACCAACTCCGGCCCCATGGGCTTCACTTTTGCTCCGACTGAGACGGGAGCCTTCACGGGCACGAACGGCGCAGGCGGAGTGACCAGCTCCAGTGGCGCCTCCTTTGCCAGCTATATGCTGGGTGGAGTGCACAGCTCAACCGTTACCGCTTTTTATCCGGAGACGGGATCGCGCTACAACGATTATTCCTTCTGGGCGCAGGACGATTACAAGGTGAATTCCCGTCTGACCCTGAACGTGGGTCTGCGCTGGGACATCTTCCCGTCGTACGTGGAAGTGCATAACCAGTACACCTACCTGAACCCAACGGCAAGCAATCCCATCACCGGCAACCTTGGGACGCTGGAGTTCGCTGGACCCGGGACCGCGGGCGTCTACTCCGGCACGCGAGCGACGCCAACCTGGTTCAAGAACTTCGGACCGCATATTGGCCTGGCCTATTCTGTGGATTCGAAGACGGTGATTCGCGCCAGCTATGTCATGACGTACGCGCACGGCAACAACATTGGCGGCGCTGCGAATGTGGGTCCGTCAGTGACTGGTTTTACACCATCTGCGACGGCGCCCTCAGGCCTCAGCAGCGCCCCCGCTTTCTATTGGGACCAGAACAATGCGCTCGGGGCGTCCTATTGCTCGAGCGGCATTTACACCGGCAGCGGCGGTGTAGCCTGCGGCTGGACCGGCTCGATTATCGCGCCCGCTACGGCTATTTCGACGGCGTCCGGGGGCAATGGAAGTCTGGCGACCTACGGAACCGGCAACACCACTCAGACGACTGGTCCGTACGCCAAGGCCTCCAGCACGTCGCCTGCGTACTACGATCCATATCTTGCCGGCCGCGCTCCCGAGTACGGGAACTGGAACTTCGGGATCCAGCGCGAGATCACCAAGGACATGTCCATCATGGTGAGCTACGTCGGCGCGGAAGGCCACTTCGTCTCCATCTCGAATGCAAATGGCGCGAGGAATGGTTATCTCCCCGAGTCGCTGGCTGCGATGGCCAACTACAACGTCGTCAGCGGCGCTCTCCAACCATGCACCGGAAGCGGTTGCACGGCTCCACTGCTGACGCAAAAGGCGACCGTGGCGAACCTGCTGTTAGCGGCCAATGCCGGGTTCGCTCCTCCAAATGCCTACACCGGGTATTACGCCAGCAACACCGTCAACCAGGCCTATGAGGCGTTCCCGCAATACAAGAGCATCACGGACGCGACTAGCTTCGTGGGAAACACGGCCTTCGACGCCCTAGAGATCACTCTCAAGCAGCGGACCGCTCATGGTTTGGACTTTATGCTGAACTACACCTACTCCAAGACGATCGACGACCTGGGCACCTTCCGGGTTGGCGACAACCAACGCCTGGATCGCTCTTTCTCCACCGCGGACCAGCCTCAGAACCTTGCGGCGACCGCGGTCTACCAGTCGCCTTTCGGCAAGGGTGCTCTTGGGGGAGACAACTTCATAGTGCGCGCGCTTGCCAGTGATTGGAGTGTTTCCGGCATTGCGATCTATCACTCCGGCTTCCCCATTGCGGTAACCGGTACGGGTTGCGGCACAGGGCAGATTCTGAATCAGTGCATGCCCAGCATCGTTCCCGGGCAGGGTGGACGAGTCAACGGAGCCTACGGAAAACTCGCAGGCTTTAGCACTGCGGCCACCTACGCCCAGGCACCCTACATCAACCCCAACGCCTTCACCGTAGCTACCAACGCAGCAGCCGGAACCACTTCCGCACCGTGGACAAGCGGAGCGGTCGTGACGAACGGACAGTTCACTGGAGTCGGCACGGGAGCGGCATTCTACGTTCCTGGAAATGCGGCGCGCGTCGCAGCGCTGAATCTCTGGGGACCGAGCCTGTTCAACCTCGATCTCGGGCTGAAGCGTACCTTCCCGATCCATGAAGACGTGAAGCTGCTGTTCGAAGTCGACGCTCTGAACGCCCTGAACCATGTGGTGTTCGCAGCACCGGGAGCAGTGGTGGATGGCGGCGGCAAGTTTGGCGAACTGATCGGTATTGCCAACGGCAGCAACGCACGCGACTTCCAACTGTCGGCACGCATCGCCTGGTAGCTTGATCGCAAAACTCGCAGGAACTGAGTGCCGCCGCCTCGCAGCAATGCAGGCGGCGGCTCTGTTTTGTCCGGAAGTGTATTAGCGGGATGCCTTCCTGGCCACGGCCGCTTTCTTTTTGGACGCGGCGGGTGGGGCGGCTGACTTGGCTGCGGACTTTGCGGCTGGTTTGGCCTGGCGGCGGGAGCGGACGAGGGCTTCCCAGTCGCGGCCGGTCTGGTCGGCGTAGTCGGTGGCGAAGCGCGCGATGGCGTCGTCGAAGCGGGCCGAAGTGCCGATATAGCCTGCAATCAGGCCGGGGTCGCCGGCGCGAGCGTGGTCGCGGGCGAGCACCTCGCCGCAGACGGACGCGTACTCCAGCAGGGCCGCGGATTTGAGCACACCCAGGTCGACGGCGGCCTTGTGGTCGTTGAGCTGGCGGACCAGGTAATCGCGGCCGGCGATGGTGGTCCAGCCGAGG
The DNA here is from genome assembly GCA_003162875.1 of Granulicella sp. GTDB lineage: Bacteria > Acidobacteriota > Terriglobia > Terriglobales > Acidobacteriaceae > Edaphobacter. The sequence continues at coordinate 4,394 of PLUT01000194.1, read as the reverse complement.
AACGGGTCGGACTGCAGTTGCATGGCGCGCTGGCCTTCCACCGCGCGGCGGCCCTGGTGGTGCGGCTCGCGCGCGTCGCCCAGGTAGGGCGCGTAGGCGGAGTGCGCCTCCTCCTTGAGCTGCAGGAAGAGCGGGTCGGCGGCGCCGTTGCCCTGCATGTAGATGACGTAGTCGCGCAGGCCGACGGAGCCGGTGCCGACGATCTTGAA
>PLUT01000194.1:0-4160 GCA_003162875.1 Granulicella sp. | reverse complement strand
GCCGTGGACGCGGGTGAGGTCGGGCGGGGCGGACTTGAAGATGCGGGCTTTGGATTTCCGAGCGCCCGCGCGGGGCTGGAGTCCGGCGGTTGCGGCGCGGGTCGAGCGCGCTGCGGCGGGCGGGACAGTGAGGGCATCGAGCGAGTGCAGCGGAGTGGCGCGCTCGGCGAGGCGGAGGATCTGCGAGATAGGTTCGACGCTCTGCAGGCGACGGACCATGAAGCGCGCCAGCTGCAGCACGGGCATGCGCGCGAAGACGTGCATCTGGGTGCGGTAGCTGGCTAGGAAGGCTGCGGCGGCGTCGCGGCAGGGGCCGTGCTTCGCGCCCGCCTCGCGGCCGGCGAGAATGAGGCTGGCGGCCATGCGCTTGACGTCCCACTCGAAGGGGCCGCGGATGGTCTCGTCGAAGTCGTTAAGGTCGAAGACGAGGCGGCCGTCGGGCGCGGCGAAGGCGCCCAGGTTGCGCACGTGGGCGTCGCCGCAGAGCTGGGTGTGGATGCCGGTGTTGGGGCCGAACGAGAGGTCGTACGCCATGACGGGCACGGCTCCGCGGAAGAAGCCGAAGGGCGAGGCGGCCATGCGGTCGTACTTGATCTGGACCAGTGCGGGGACGCGTCCGCGCATGGAGTCGGCGACCAGCCGCAGGGGGTCGGCGCGGCGCAGCTTCGGCTTCCAGCCGGCTTGGCCGGCGCGGCGCATGTGCTTGCGCTGCTGTTGGCCAAGGGCGTAACGCTGGCGGAAGGTGAGAGGAGTGGTCATAGGCTCATTGGCTAACGTACACGATCTGGAGAGAGACGGCCACAGAGCTTGCGGTAACTGTGCGGGGCAATGGCGGTTTGACGTCAAGCGACGGACGCGTCCTCATCGTTTTGGGGGCGGGTGCTTCGGTTTCGATTTGCGATGACGTAAAGAACTCCTGCCACAACCAACGCAGCGATCAGTTCAGCGATGTATGAGCTTAACTCAGACGATCTGTCGTAGGTCGTGTAATAAACAGCCGTGGAGGCATTGAACGCCGCATGCAATAGGACACACGGCCAGAGGCTTCTATGCCCCAGTTCGTAGATGGCAGCGAGAATGATGCCCGCGCAAAAATACATGAGAGGCAGAACGGCGAGAACCCTGATGGGGATGCCTTCGCCATGGAGGTATACGAGAAAGCCAGCGTGCCATGCTGTCCACGCAACCGATGAGAGCACTATCGCCTTTGGTTTCGATGTGAACGATCTCAGTCTTTCCAGAAAGCATCCTCGCCAGATGATCTCTTCCCAAAGTGGCATTAGAAATATGTTCAAGCAGAACGCTCGGGCCAGCATCAATCGGGACGAGTAGTCCCAAGGGAAGCTCGCATAATGCGAGCCAAAATAGCTCATGAATGGGACAAGGAATCCAATTGCAATGGCAACCGGGTAAACGATCAGCGGCGCCTTCCACCTCTTGAGAGCCTCACGGGTATATGCGTAGGAAACGAGACAGGCAATTGCGGGCACAAGGCCCGCCAGCATCGAGAGAACGAACTTGGATCCGATTGAGAATTGGATACCAGGGAGAGTCAACCTGATTTGGGGGCCGAACGAAGCTACGGTCGACAGCGCCAGATTGAATATGCAAACTGCCGCAGCAAATTGGAACGCCCGCGACCAGCGCCGTTCATCGTCCATGATGCGATCATATGGGCAGACGAGGGTCGGTGGTTACGGTTGACTGAGATCGCAGCCCAAAGAGAAGCGCAGGGCGGTACAGATTTCCTTCATTCGCGGGGCACCTAGATGGGCCACGCGTTTCCCCAGCCGGTCCTGGGAGATGGTGACCGCGTTGTGCAGGTTGACCGCACAGGGCGACTTCAAGCCATCCTCCTGGGTCAGGACGACCTCGGACGGCACGCCCCGGACGGTGGAGGTGATGGGCGCGACGGTGACGGTGGAGAGATAAGCGATGGCGCTGTCACGCGTGAGCACGACGACGGGCCTCTTCTTGTCGGGCGGGGCAAAGCGATAAAGGCGGATATCACCACGAGCTATTCTGCCGGCCACACCGCCTCCGCTTCCCATCGCTGCGCTTCACCGGGCGCCTGGGGCTGTCTGGAATAACCCTCCCGGTCCCGGAGTTCCGTGGCGTGTATCTCCAATCGCCGCAGGTGCTCGCGCAGGGCGTCGCGCACCAATGCGGAACGATTCCGCTTGGTCCTGCGCGCGGCCTGATCGGTGGCCCGGAGAAGCTCTTTATCGAGGACAACCTGAACGGTTTCCATATGTCGATCTCATTCCACAGTATACTCCACAGTCGAAGTGCCCGACGCTGAGCGCGGGCTATCTCCGGGAAGCTCTCAGGCGCTTTACCTGCTCGCTGACGGTGGACATGGGGCCATTGTAATGAGGACAGGCTGGCGACGCTACGATGGATGTCAGTGGGTGGAGTTGGTGGCGCTGAGGATTTCGAGGGCGCGGTCGAGGGCGGCGTCCTTGCCCTGGCGGATGTCGGAGACGGTGGGGGAGACTTTGACCTGGGGAAGGACGCCGACGCCTTCAATAGCGCGTCCGTCGGGATAGGTGTCGTCCTTGGTGCAGATTCTTGCGCTGCCGCCACCGGGTAACTGGAAGACAAGCGGTTGTCCGGTGCTTCCTCCGGTTGGCTCGCCAAGCAGTGTTCCGCGGCGTATGGCGTCGAAGGCGACGGCAAAGTCTTCTGCGGCGGAGCCAGTCTCGGCACCGATGAGGACGATGACAGGGCCGGAGAAGAGATGTGCGGGATCGGGATTCACAGCGCTGGCGGGGACGGTAAACCATCCGGGCACCTCGCCCAAGGCGCGATACGTAGGCTTGTAATCGAGCATCCGGGCGCTGGAGTTCTGGAACGGCTTGGCGCTGAGCATGCTCAGAATGGCGTAGCCGTTCTGGCTGCTTCCGCCTCCATTCTCTCGTACATCGACGATGAGCGCCTTTGCCTGGGAGATGGCTGCGAAGTTCTCACGCATGGTCTCTGCGCCGATGTCGTCCATGAACTCGTTCACGGCAAGATATGCGATGTTTCCCGGCAGCATCTTGAACTGCACATGCTGTTCTCCAGGCCAGACACACTTTGATGTGGGTTCGCAGTAGCGATGCACGGTGGCGGATATTGTCTCTCCGTTCGCGTCTCGGAGAGTAAGGTTGATCGGAAGCTGTCGTGGGCCGTTAAAGAGTGTAATGGTATAGACATCGAGGTCTAGCAGCTGTTTGGTGGAACTGGAGACATAGGGCGTGACTAATTTCTCCGCATATTCGCGCACGGGCTGGCCGTCGATGGTGACAATCTCCGCGCCGACACGAATCCCCTGTGCGGCGAGCGCAGGATCGTAGATGCCTGTGACAAGAACCTTGTCTTCGATCAGTTGCGTGTCGAATGCCGGTTGCGCCGAGAGGACGTTGGATAGCTTATCGGGTGGCGAAACGCTGGTGTGGCCGTCGTGCAACGAGGCTGCGAAGCGCATCATCACGCGGTAGTAATCGGCGGTGGTTTGCGCGGCGCGCACCTGGGGCAGGTAGTCCATGTAGAGGCGGTCCCAGTCGAGGTCGGGGAGGCGCGCGAAGAAGGGGAAGTTGAAGCGTGCCTCCGACCAGAACTTGGAGAGGCCGGCGACTTTTTCGTCTTCGCTGAGCGCGGGCTTGTAGGGGGTGGCGATGGCGGGATCGTCGCGCCAGAGGGCTTCCTGCTTGACGATGCGTGCGAGCAAGGCCTGGAATTGCGGGTTATTGTGCAGGGAGACGAGATCGGTATCTTCGCGGATGTGAGCGGCGGAGGACGAGCTGCCGAGATCGACGGCCTGCGTCAGGGTGAGCATCGCCTGCGCGGGCTTGCCTTCGAGGGCCTGGTCGCAGGCCAGATTGTAGAGCGTGTCGGGCCAGTCGGGAAGGGACGTGGCTTCTGGATCGGCCGGGAGCTTTTCCAGGATGGAGGCCGCCGCAGCGTAGCTGTGCTGGTCGTAGAGTAGATAGGATTGCACGATCTGCTGCTGGATGGTCTGCGGCTGGTGGCCGGTGGATTGTGCGTAGGCGGAGATGGCAACAAGGCAGGTGACAAGGAGCGCAGGAACGAATTTCATGGGGGCCGCTTTCTAAGAGAACGGAACGCGGCCCGGAGCCATTGGGTTCCAAGTAATTTGGCGGGCTACATGATGCGGA
>PLUT01000059.1 GCA_003162875.1 Granulicella sp. | reverse complement strand
GTGATGGAGAAGTCGCTGATGCCATCGCCCCATAGCAGCGAATTATGCCAGTGGTTGTGGCCGTAATCCTGGTAGGCGTCGTAGGCGGTCTTCGGCTCGGCAGGGTCGTAGGTCCCGCCCATGTAGCCGGTCGTCTCGCCCGGCTTGGGAGAGTCCGCCGCGATGATCGCAGCTCCCTGCGATAGGTACAGGTCGACGTGGCTCTTCAGCCGGATGGAGAACGACATGTAGTTTCCGGCCGGGAAGATAACCGTCCCACCGCCGGCGGCCGCGGCCGCTTCAATCGCCTTGTTGATGGCGGGTGAATCGACCGCCTTGCCGTCGCCCTTCGCGCCGAACGCACGCACGTCAAACGTCGCCGGCGTCGCCCGATGTGTCGTGGCTGGCGAGTGTGCCCCGGCTGCCGGGTGGGCGCCGACCGTCGTAATCGCACCGGGTTGTGGAGGCGCGGCCAGCGCAGGAATAGCAGATACGGCGGAGGCGGCAAGACCCATGCTGCNNATCGCGGCGGGCGGAATCGAAGGTTTTCATATCGCCCGCCATGCTAGCAGAGCCGATATATGGATTGGAAATATTTCCTGACGGAAATCGCGCCCGCCTCCCCAGCGGAATCGCTGCTGAAGGTTGGCCGCGGAGACCAACCGGGTTGCGACTATATTGGGTTCAGATTCGAATCGGACGGTTTCGCTGTTTGAGCATCTGGATTTTGCGCTGACATCTGAACCGAAGGGACGGAAAGGGCGCACGGATGATCTTTACCCCGGGTGGATCGCGCCGCGGAAAGGCGGAGTCGGCTGGGCCGCTCGGGATTGCGACCGCTCGCGGACAGTGCCTGGCAAGCGGGCTGAGCAGCAGGTGTTTGGCAGGCACGCTGGCCATCGGCTCCGTGCTGGCATTCGCCGCTCCGGCGCTTGCTCAGATGAGCCGGGCTGCGGCCGCGGCCGGAATGACGAATGCGCAGCCGGCGGACCAGGCCGCCGCAGCCGGATGGGAAGGCCCCGGCGGCCGTCACGAATTCGGCGCGTGGTGGGGACTGTCGCTGATCAGCGGTCACATCTGGGGATATGCCGGGAACGTGAAGTACATGCCCATCGATGTGCGCTACTCATACGAATTCGCGCGCCACAAACAAGAATGGGCCGTCCGCTACTCGCCGGAAGTGACCGCGCTGGCCATGATCGACTGGTCGCAGCCGGACCCCGCCACCAACACCGTCACCAGTCAAAGTCCCAGGGTGCGGGCGTACGGCGGCGGAGTCAGCCCGGTCGGCTTCCAGTGGGGCTTTCTGCCGCTCCACCGGCTGCAGCCCTTTCTTTCCATGAACGCCGGGATGCTCTACTTCGACCAGCGGGTGCTCAGCACCCAAGGCTCGCAGTTCATGTACACCATCGACTATGGCGCCGGCTTCAACATCTTCCACCACGGGAACCAGGCGGTCACCGTCGGCTACCGCTACCAGCATCTCTCCAACGCCAACATCAGCATCCACAACCCTGGAACCGATGCCAACACGTTCTACGTCGGCGTCTCCCGCTTCCGCAACAAGGGACAAGCAACCAGACCCGGCGCATCACCCTGAGGCATTCAGTTCCTCCCAGGTTCCGCAACGCGCGATGCGGCCGTTTTCCAGTTCGAAGATGCGGTCGGCGCGGCGGGTTGCGCTGGCGCGGTGCGCAATCATCAGGACCGTGAGTCCTCCGCGGCGTGCCGCGTTCGCGCCCGCGCCCGGAGGCCGGATGGCTTCGCGAATCGCGTCCAGAACGCGCGCCTCATTCTCTACATCCAGCGCATTGGTCGCCTCGTCTAGGATCAGCAGCGTGGGTTTGCGCAGCAGCGCGCGTGCCAGCGAGATCCGCTGCCGCTGCCCGCTGGAGAGCAAAACTCCGCGATCGCCCACCACGCTTTCCAGGCCGCCCGGCAGGTCGTAGACGAAGCCGGCACAGGCCAGCTCCAGCGCCTCGCGCAGTTCGCCTTCGGTCGCGTCGGGCCGCGCCCACAGCAGGTTGTCGCGCACGCTCTGGTGGAATAGCACGGCCTCCTGGCCCACGTATCCCACCTGCCGGCGCCACCGGCGAGTCTCGGCCGGATCAAGCGCGCGGCCATCCAGCAGCATGCGTCCGCGCGTCGGCAGCAGCAGGCCGTTGGCGATGTCGGCGATGGTGCTCTTGCCCGCGCCCGATGGGCCGGCCACTGCCGTCAGCGTACCCGCGGCAAGCACCAGGTCGATTCCGCGCAGCACGAATTCAGCCTCCTGCACGGGTTGGCCGGGGTTGCGATCTCCGGCTGCGGGCTGGTACGCGAACCAGACATTCTCCAGGCGGAACTCACTCTCCAGCCGAAGCGCTGGTGTAGTCGAATCAGCCGGGTCTGCTGCGCCGGCGTCCGGCTCGGCGTGGGCCAGGCAATCGGCTTCGATCGCCAGCACGTGGTCATACGAGGGCAGGACGCCCGCCACCTGGTGGGCCTGGCTCTGCACGCTGGCCAGTTGCGGCATCAGTCGCGTAAAGATGGCAAGCAGCAGCAGCAAGGTGGCTGCCTGCACGTGCAGCACGCCCAGCGCAAGCAGGAGCACCGCGCCCAGCGCCACCAGCGTTCCCACCTCAAACCGGAAGTCCGCTGCCGCCTGATGCTTGGCGTTGTTTTTGGCGTGGCGCGCCACTTCGCCGCACAGGTCCGCGAAGAGTTGCACGTCGCGCTCTTCATTGTTATAGGTCTTCACGCTCTTCAGGTTCAGCAGATGCTCGTCGGTCGCGGCGTAAACTTCGCCGACGCTCTCGGAGAAGAGTTTGCCGCTCGCCCGCATGCGTTCCAGCGAGCGCCGTTGCAGCAGCATCAGCACTCCGCCCAGCGCCAGCACTAGCAGCGTCATCGGCGCGGAGAGCTTCAGCGCGATTGCCAGGTAGAGCAGCGTCAGGCAACTCAGGTTGACGAGCGAAAGCAGCAAGCTCACGGCGTCCGTCACGTGACTCAACTCCGCGGTCAGCACATGGGTCAGGCGCCCGGCGCGCTGGCGCACCAGGAATCCCCACTGCGCCTTCACCACCGACGCGTACACACGGCGGCTCAGCGCCAGGTGCATCCGGATCACCATGGCGTACACCATCTCCGACTGCAACCGGCGCAGCATGGAGCGCAGCGCGCCCGTCAGCAGGAAGACCGCCAGCACCGCCGGCAGCCACAGCCCGTGCGGCACGCCCGCGCGCAGCAGCAGCCGCTGCGCTTCCACGATCAGGCGGTTGGCCGTGGACGGGCCGGTAAAGTTCATGCCGGCAACCGCCAGCAGCGGCAGCAGCAGCACCAGGCCGAAGCCTTCGGCCAGCGACCCGGCCAGCGCCGTGGACACGGTGAGCACAAGCATGCGCGCATCCACGCCCGCCGCAAAGCGCAGCAGCCGCAGCGCCGCCCGCCANNGGCGTCGCGATCGTCCACAGATGCACATCGTCCTTCACAAAGTCGCTCGCCGCCACACCGCCCGCGCCCGTCGCCGTCAGGCTCATCCCCGTCGCCTTGTTGCGGATGCGGTAGCCGCCGTCCGGAAACTGGTCCAGATGCCACAACTGGCCATCCGCGCCGGCGTATGGCGCGAGACCGATCGCGGCGTTGTCCGTGCCGGCTGGTGTGCCAACCGCATCGCCCGTCCCGGCGTTCACAATCTTGTAGAACCCTCCGCCAACCGGCGCAATCGTCCACTTCTGGTCGTCCAGCGTCAGGTAGCGCGACAGCCGCAGCGCCGCTGGTCCAATCGGCGCGCCCGGCACATCCTCCACCGGTCCCCTTGGCGGAGGAGTGCCCTCCGGGGGTGGCGGCGGAGGCGCGGTCGGCACATGCGACTCCAGCGTGGTCTCGCTTTGCCGCGACACAATCTGGTACGTTCCTTCCGCCAGGTTGTCGCCTGCCACCGGCCATCCATCCACACTCCACAGCAGCGGACGGATGTCCAGCACGCTCCGTCCGCCGCGCGTCATGTCCGCCTCGTAATGCACGCTGAAGCGTTCGGCCCCATCCGCCTCGCTGCCCGCCTCCACTTTCTCTGAGTTGTACTTCCCTCCGCTCGCGTCGTAATCCCTCACTAGCCCGAAATGTCCCGGGCCGATACGGTGGTCATGCGCCGCCAGGAACAGCGAGCCTGCGCCTTTGGTCAGCAGCTCGCCGTGCTTGTCCACATATGGCCCCGTAATCGCCCGCGCCCGTCCCACGCGGATGTTGTATTCGCTGTTCTTCCCCTTGCAACAACTGTCGTGATTCACAAACAGGTAGAAGTAGCCGTCGTGGAAGATCAGGTCCGTGCCTTCGCTGCGGTTCGCAATGATGGTCACCCCCGCCTTTGCATCTGCCTTCGGCGAAATCCGCTGCCCCGTCTTTGGGTCCAGCTGCACCAGATCGATGGTGCCGTGATACGACCCATAGCACAGCCACAGCGTTCCATCCGGCGCGTGAATCACCCCCGGGTCGATCGCGTTCAGGTCTTCCACGCCGTCCGAACTCGCCACCACGCCGCGGGCGGTCCACTTGTACGCCGGGTCCCTCGGATCCAGCACCGGGTTGGACATCACCGCCACCGCCGACTGGAACGATCCCCAGAACGAAACCGCGTAATACAGATAGAACTGGTCGCCCACGCGCACAATGTCCGGCGCCCACACGCCGGTGCCGTCATTCTTCGGCACCTCCACATGCACATCGTCCGGAATCTTGTCGAACACCTGGCCCTCGCGCGTCCACGTCTCGCCATCCGGCGAGGAGTAGAACGGAATCCCGCGCCCGGTTGCGTACACGTAGTACTTGCCGTGGAAGCGGACGACGGTGGAGGGGTCGTGGACGAAGGGCATGCCGGCGACGGGAACGCCGATGGCGGCCATCTGCGGGCGGCCTTGTCCGGCGACCGGCGCGGCTGCGGCTGCGGGAGGTGTTTGCGAAGCTGCCGGCGCGGGGGTCGTTTGCGCTGCCGCGGCTGCAGGAGGCGCCTGCGCAGCTGCCGGTACGGGCGGCGTCGGCCGCCGCGAGCAGCCCTGCATCGCTACCAGCAGCACTGCCAAGCCAGCCACGCCACGCACGTTCATCGTCCGCATACTCACTCCTCGCCAATTCCCCGGCGCGACCAGCATACCCGGAAAACCTTCACCCCGCCCTTCCGGTTCGACACCCAATTCTGAACTCCGTCATCCTGAGCGAAGTTTGGCGCGGACGCGCCAAACGGAGTCGAAGGACTCCGAAGAACTCCATCCTACCGCCCTAGTCTGGACCGTTCTGCCTCGGCATTGTTTTGCCGCCGTAGTGGCCCCGAGACCCCGAAACCAAGCTCCGACGACCCCCTTGACACGGATGATACAATTAAGTATGCGCAAACGAAACAAAACAAGGCACTTGAAGGCGAAAGAGTCCCGCCTAAGTCTTTGTTTTGGGAGACTTTGCCCCGCGGTCTCCCCGCAAGTCGTTTGGATCGGGTACCTCACCCCGAAGTCTTGGACCAGTCCCAGACCAGGTCCAGGACGAACTCCTTTGTTCGGGATACTTTAGGACTTTAAGTACGGGGGAGGGGAGGGGGGAGGGGGGAGTATGGTGGGGGACATGTCGAGCGCTGGCTTGAGCGGATCGTACGCCAGATTCATCGGGTTGAACGTCGGATTGTTGCTGGTGCTGTTTTTATTTGTGACCGGTGCGCAAACTCACGCGCGCGCCCAGTGGCAGATCCAAACCGCGCCGACGACCGCTGACCTGCGCGGCATCGATTCGGTCGGAGGCGGCGTTGCGTGGGCTTCCGGAAGCGAAGGCACCGTCCTGCGCACCACCGACTCGGGAGCCCACTGGCACCGCTGCGCCACCCCTCCGGGCACCGAAGCTCTCGACTTCCGCGGCATCCAGGCCTTCGACGCCTCCACCGCCATCGTCATGTCCAGCGGCAAAGGCCCGCTCTCCCGCCTCTACAAAACCACCGACGCCTGCGAGACCTGGAAGCTCGTCCTCACGAATCCGAATCCGGACGGATCCTTCGACGCGCTCAAGATTCCGACCTGGATGGCTCGGCAATACGAGAAGAACCTCCTGCTGCTTGGCGACCCGGCAAGAGGACAGGTGATCGTTTGGATAGTTAAGAAAGACGAGCCCGCGGGGGAACTTCCGCACCGCAGGAGACTTCCCAAACTCCCTAAATCGAGGCAAATCGACGTCATTTTCCCCGCCAGCAACTCTGCGCTCTCCGCCTTCGAGGCGGACGGCGTGTTTGCGGTCGCCACTGGCGGATCGGCGGGTGCGCGGGTGATCGAGGCAGAGTACGGAGAGGAGGGGCCGTACTACATCATCAGTCGCACGATACCTGTCGGAAACGGTTCGTCATCCTCCGGCATATTCAGTCTTGTCTTCGCTATGACCCCGCTGGTTCCCCCCAACGCGCGTGAGCCCTGGCTGGCTCACATAGTGAGGGGAAAAAAACCATGGCCTCCGCCTGAACAATGGATGGTCTCCAACCATCATGTAGTGGCTGTCGGTGGTGATTCTCTGGCCCCCGACGACAGCACCGCAATAGCCGCATTCTCGCTGGATACCGGCAAGCACTGGTCGGCATCTCAGACCCAGCCCCATGGCTTCCGCTCCGCCTTAGCCTACGACACTGCCACCAAAATCTGGATCACTGTAGGCCCCAACGGCACCGACATCTCCACCGACGACGGCCGCAACTGGCGCGCGCTGCGGCCTGATCCGGCGCTCGGTGAGGCGGCGGATGCGGATGAGCATTGGAATGCGCTGTCGCTGCCATTTGTGGTCGGCCCGCACGGGCGCATCGGCAAACTCCGCCCCGACGCCCTCAGACCGGTGTCCGTTCCGAAAGGGGCGAAGCCGTGAGCTTAATCCTGATCCAGCGCCGAGAAGACCTCTGCCACGCTGATGCGGATCGCTGTCCCCGCAACCGTCAGCTCCGGCTCCGTCACCTTCACGAAGCCCTCCGCGGTGTAGCGCCGCACCTCCCGCGCTTCGGGCTCAAAGCACCAGACGTGCTCCACGCCCATGGCGAGATAGTCGTTCAGCCGTTCGCGGATGCGAGTCCACGTGTCTTCCGGGCTCAGCACTTCGATGCACAGCAGCGGAGTGTCGCGGATCACTCGCGCATACTTGCGTCCCCGCGGCAGAACCATCACATCGGGAACTCTGTAACGTCGCGGAGCTACTTGCAGTCTGCATTCGGGGTTCGTAACGACGCCCCATTCCTTCTCATGGTTTCCGAAGATCCTGGTCAGCATCCCTTGAATTCGGCTGTGCTCAAACTCGCCCACGTTCCGTTCCTCAATGCGTCCATCCACGAAGTCGCAGTCGGGCCGGAACACCGTGCGGAGGTACTGCTCCTCAGGCATAGTTGCCGGGATGGGTCCCTCCTCGGGGATCATTTCACGAACTGGGATCGCTGTCGCCATGCCTCAGTATCCCCCTTTTTCCGCCGGTCCGCCACGCCTATTCAAGGCAGAAAAGGCGCCCACGCAAGGGCGCCTCATGCTGCAAAATCTCGACTTAGCCTAGACGCTGAAGCTGGATCCACAGCCGCAGGTGCTCTTTACCGCGGCGTTCTCGAACTTGAAGCCGGCGGCCTCCAGTGTCTCCACGTAGTCCACGGTGCAATCCTTCAGGTACATCGCGGAGGTCGCGTCCAGGAACACCTTCAGGTCGTCGAACTTGTACACCTTGTCCATCATGCCGCTCTGGTTCTCGAACGACATCGAGTACTGGAACCCCGAGCATCCGCCGCCTACGACGCCAATCCGCAGCCCTTCCGGGACCGGTTCCTGGGTCGCCATAATCTCCTTCACCTTGGCGATGGCCGCCGGGGTCAGGTTGACGGGAGCACCCGGTTTCGGGGTTCCAGTGACGACTTCGGGGGTGGGAGTAACAGTTGCGCTGGCCATTGAAAATCTCCTTTGAACTCTTGCACCTTCAGTATATGCGACCATTCCGGTCGCCGCAAGTAAATCCGCACGCAACTGTTAGATGGCTGGCGCAACCGGCCGGATGCAACCCGTCCAGATTGCAGCCCGGGAACTGCATCCTGGCGTGCGCTATCGTACTCAAATCTCCGTGCTGAACTTCTTCGTCCGCATGTTTGTCAACACCTTCGGCATCACCCAACCGGCTCCCGGAACCGAGGCAAGGGCGGGGCGGTTTATCGCGCTGATGCTGACGGCGCTGCTGGTTCTGCTGGTTGCGGTGGCGGCGCTGCTGCGGGCCGCGTTCCTCCATTGAGGGCGTGTATCTGCTTTGCCAATGGGTTGTGTCCACGGTCACAGGAATATGTGGAAATCGGCTCCCAGCCGGGCGTATCATACGGTCGGCGGTCTCTGGTGGGCCGCCCGGCGATCCGGACGCAATGGAGCCGACCGTGCAGTTTCCACGGGGCACCATTAAGGGAGGCTTCCCATGATCAGCGCACTACCGGTATTGATCGTCATCTGGGCAATTCTGACGGCTCTGTTCCTCGCCTTACTCGCCTACAACGGCACCGTCACTCGCTACGAGGAGAATCAGCTCTTCCTGGCCGACATCAACGCCAACGAACAGCAGCAGCAGAACTCGATTGTCCGCAAGGTCAACAAGACGCTGCCCTACATTCGCGCGCTGGGCAGCCTGTCGGCGATCATGACCGTCGCCATCATCGCCATCTATACCTGGGACGCGTGGCAGAAGATCCAGCAGTAGGCAGCCTCGCCGCGAAGAGCCGGCGAACGCAAAAAAGCACAGTTTTGGAACGCAAGAAGAGCCAGTCTCGCCCGCGCGAAACTGGCTCTTTGCTTTTAACCGATTGCGATCTACGCGTTGTACCGCCCGGAGGCGACCCTGCCTCCGTGCCCGGTCCAGTTGGTGTGGAAGAACTCGCCGCGCGGCTTGTCCACTCGCTCGTAGGTGTGCGCGCCGAAGTAGTCGCGCTGCGCCTGCAAGAGGTTCGCCGGCAGCCGGGCTGTGCGGTAGCCGTCGTAGAAGCCCAGCGCGGTGGAGATAGCCGGCGTGGGTACGCCGATCTCAATAGCTTGCACGATCGCCCTGCGCCAGCTGGCCTGGTACTTGTTCAGCGCGCTCGAGAAAAAGTCGTCCAGCAGCAGGTTGGTGAGCGCGGGGTTCTTGTCGAACGCTGCCTTGATGTTGCCGAGGAAGACCGAGCGAATGATGCAGCCGCCGCGCCACATCAGCGCAATGCCGCCCATGTTCAGGTGCCAGCCCTGGTCCTTCTCCGCGGCCCGCAGCAGCATGTAGCCCTGCGCGTAGCTCACCATCTTGGAGCAGTAGAGCGCGCGGCGCACCTCTTCGACGAACTGCTTGCGCTCGGCGATGGACTGCGCTTTGGGCGGCCCGTTCAGCACCTTCGACGCCTCCACGCGCTCGTCCTTCAGCGCGGACAGGCAGCGGGCAAACACGCTCTCGCCGATCAGCGTCAGCGGCATGCCCAGGTCGAGCGCCGAGATGGCCGTCCACTTGCCCGTGCCCTTCTGTCCGGCGGTGTCGAGGATCTTGTCGATCAGCGGCGAACCGTCTTCATCCTTCTTGGCGAAGATCGTGGTGGAGATTTCGATGAGGTAGCTGTCGAGTTCGCCCTTGTTCCACTCGGCGAAGATGTCGTGCAGTTCGTCGGCGGTGAGGCCGAGCGCGTCCTTGAGCAGTTGGTAGGCTTCGCAGATCAGCTGAATGTCGCCGTACTCGATGCCGTTGTGGACCATCTTGACGTAGTGGCCGGCGCCGTCCTCGCCAACCCAGTCGCAGCACGGGGTTCCGTCTTCGACTTTGGCCGCGATGGCCTGGAAGATGGCCTTGACGTGCGGCCAGGCCGCGGGATTGCCGCCGGGCATGATGGACGGGCCGAAGCGCGCGCCCTCCTCGCCGCCGGAGACGCCGGTGCCAATGAAAAGAATTCCCTTGGCCGCCAGATCCTTAGTCCGCCGGTTCGAATCGGTGAACAGCGAATTTCCGCCGTCTATGATGATGTCGCCCTTCTCCAGGTGGGGGAGAAGCTGGTCGATGGTGTGGTCGACCACGTCGCCGGCCTTCACCATGATCATCACCCGGCGCGGCGACTTCAGCAGCCCGCACAACTCCTCCATGGAGTGCGCGCCGACCACCTGCGTCCCCTTGGCTTCATTCTGGATGAAGTCGTCCACCTTGGAGACCGTGCGGTTGAACACCGCAACCTTGTAGCCGTGGTCGTTCATGTTGAGAACCAGGTTTTGCCCCATTACCGCCAGGCCAATCAAGCCAATATCGCAACTACCCTTATCCATGAAACTTCTCCAGATCGCATGTCCAGTGGACGTGTCAGTTTTTTGCAGCCGTACCAGTATTTCACCGATTGGCTTTGTCCGCAGCGGCGCTGGGCTGGGCAGCGAGGGTTCCGAGGTGGGAAGCGGCCTGGTAGCGTTACCGGGGCTGCTGACCTTGCCCTGCTTTCCAGTCACTCTCATCCTCCGTTTGCATTCGATTGGGGAGGGGGTTGCCTTGTGTCACCGGGTTGCTGGCCGGGCTTCGACTCAATGACCGGGAGCCGCATCTGGATGGTCGCACCACCATCAGGCCGGTTGAATGCGCGTAGATTTCCGCCGTGCAGTTTCACTGCGCGCTCTGCGATGGCCAGTCCGACACCGGAGCCTCCAGTGTGCGGGCTGCGCGCGTGATCGACGCGATAAAAAGGCAGGAAGATGGAGTCGACCTGATCTTCCGGGATACCGGGCCCACGATCATTCACATCGAGTACGGCCACGGGGTTCTCCTGCTCCTGCGCAACGGCGAGCGTAATCTCTACCTCGGAACCTTCGTCGGTATATTGAATCGCGTTGCGTACGACATTCTCGATTGCCCGGTGCAGCAATTGCCGGTTGCCAAGGATGACGCATCGAGCGGTCGCGTGAAAGACCACAGAGCTTTGCCGTCGCTGGGCCTCGTACATCGCATCGGGAATCATCTCTTCGACAAGCTGGTTGAGAGATAGAGGCTCGAAGTTTATCGTCTTTTCGATCGCCTCCATGGACGACAGCGTGAGCAACTGGCCGATCAATTGATTCAGATTCCTGGTTTCCCGCTCGATGCGCTCCAGATGCGCTGCCATGCCTGGATCTGCATCTTCGCGCGCCAGTTCCAGCGCGACGCTGAGACGGGCCAGTGGCGAGCGTAGTTCGTGAGATACATCCCTGAGGAGAAGTTTTTGTGCGCTCACCAGGGATTCCAGCCTTTCCGCCATAAGGTTAAAGTCATGGATCAGCGCTTGAATCTCATCGCCCTCAAAAATGCGCACCTGTGAACCCGGCTCGGCCACTCGCGTGCCGAGATTGCCCTGCGCCAGTTCATGGGCTGCTTTTCTCAACCGCACAACCGGACGCGTAACCAGCAATACGAGCACAAACGTCGTTATCCCACCGACAACAATTGCTACCGGCAATTGAGGGAATGCGAAGAACAGCAGGTTCTGACCCCAGGTTACCTTGATCGGGGTATGCGGCCTGCTCAGCAGGAAAATGTATCGCTTCCCGCTGATCGAAGTTACCGGCACGCTCCATACATATTGTTTCCCCACCTGCCTACCTGCAATGCTCCTGGGGTCGACACCCGCTATCGAGCTTTGCGCACCGGGTACCGCGCACAGGTCGTTGCCCGCTGCATCGCTAAGGGCAATCGCATGATCGTGCGCGCCGGCATACGCGAGCAACGCGTCGCAGCCTCCCGATTCAAAGGTGGACACACTCTCTCTGGCTTCGTTGTGCAAACTGCTGTACAGGGCATCGAAGAAAACATCAGGGCTGTCAAAATGATGCCGCACAATCAGCGCGGTCGAGATCACGAAGATCAGGCTCTGCGCGATCCACAGGATAACGAACACTTTGAAAAAAAGGCCGCGCATCGCTTAGTCCTTTGGGGTCGAGGCACCACTATGTACTGCGAGTTGATAGCCCGTCCCACGAACCGTCTTCACCAGATCGTCTTCCGTGCCGCTGCCGCTGAGTTTTCTGCGCAGTCGACTGATATGCATGTCCAGGCTGCGATCGAACGGATGGAACTCGCGGCCAAGCACCTTTTCGGCCAGTTCTTCGCGAGTGACGACTTTTCCGGGGGAGTGTAAGAGCGATTCGAGCAATGCAAACTCAACGTCGGTGAGTTCGATCCTCTTCCCATTCTGCGACACCGTTCTGGCGGCAGTGTTCAGCTCCAGCCCATCCGCCCGCAGCAGCGTCGGCTCGAGGGTGGCTTCTGCACCCGAGCTTCGCCGCAGGATGGCGCGCATTCTGGCCAGCAACTCGCGCGGATTAAACGGCTTGGGCAAGTAGTCGTCCGCGCCGATCTCCAAACCCACGATGCGGTCGACGTCCTCTCCGCGAGCCGTCAGCAAAAGGATGTTGACCGACGAGGCGCCCCGGATCCGCTTCAGCACTTCGAAGCCATCGAGCCCTGGAAGCATCACGTCCAGCAGGATCAGAGCGTACTGCTTCTTGACCGCTTCCTTGAGCCCGGTATCGCCCCGGTGCACAGCGGAGACATGAAAACCATACCGCCCGAGGTAGTCGGCCAGCATCGAGCAAAGCTCGACATCATCGTCAATGAGGAGGATCTCTTCCACTTGGCTCTCGCTCCTTTGAGCCTATGCCCTCTGGTTCGGGATGAATGCAGCAAAATGTAACAAATGGTCACAGTAGGAGCGNNAGGTGTTACGCATTATGACCGCACCGCGCCGTGACTTGATTTCTCCTGAATATGGTTGTTGCGGCAATACGAGCTTTCCCTGAAATGCAGCGTTTTCATCGGTAGGAGTGAAGATGTCAATTCGAACATGGTCGGTGGTTGTTCTACTGTTTCTGGTTGCCTCGGTTCCGTTCGTGGGCATGGCCCAGCCGTCCCCGGCGGCCTCAGGCGCCACGCTGCATGGTGTCGTTTTGGACCCGGATGACGCGCTGATTCCGGGTGCGACTGTGGCATTGAAGCCGGCTTCCGGCACGGCGCAGTCGACCGTCTCAAAGAGCGACGGAACCTACACCTTCCGCAACCTGGCCACTGGCGCCTATGTGTTGAACGTAACCGCTCCAGGCTTCGCCGTTTATGTCAATCAGACGATCGAAGTCTCCGCGGGCGCAAATCTGGCCCTGGATGTGAAGATGGCGCTGCAGGAGCAGTTGCAGCAGGTGAATGTCAGCACCGACACGGTCTCGCTGAGCACAGATTCTGACAGCAATGCCAGTTCAACCGTGATCACCGGGGCGGCGCTGGACGCTCTATCCGACGATCCGGACGAACTTCAGTCCGAACTTCAGGCGCTTGCCGGTCCCTCGGCCGGCCCGAACGGCGGGCAGATCTACATCGATGGCTTCACCGGCGGTCAGCTGCCCCCGAAGTCGTCCATCCTTGCGATACGCATCAACCAGAACCCATTCTCGGCGCAGTATGACCAGCTCGGATATGGACGCATCGAAATCGTCACCAAGCCCGGGACCGACACGTACCACGGCAGTTTCATGACCATGTTCGGGGATAAAGTCTTCAATACCTCGACACCGTTCCTGACGGCCGGCCAGCCGGACTATCACACGCTCTTCTTCATGGGCAATCTGACCGGACCGATCAAAAGTGGGATGTCGTTTACGCTGTCGGGATCGCACCGCACCATGGACAACAACACGATCGTCAATCCAGCGTCCATTTACAGCACTTCGCCGACTTCGGCGGCACTGTGCGCGCCAGGGGACCTGACTGACAATTGCAATAGCTATCCCTTCCCCGACAGGGCGCGTGCGGAGGCTACGCCGGCGACGCGGTGGGACCTGAGTCCACGGGTGGACATGATGCTGGGCGCGAAGAATACTCTGATGACGCGCTATCAGTATGAGTCGTCGAGCAGCAACGTCAACCCCACTGTGGCCGGCGCGTTGCTGACGACGGGTTCCGACAGCAGCAGTTCCGACCAGAATATCCAGATCAGCGATACGCAGTTGATCAACAGCAAGGTCATCAACGAGACACGCTTCGAGTACGAGCACAGCTCGTCGAACTCGGCCCCGCTGAACACTGCCCCGGCCATCTCCGTGCCGGGCTACTTCAACGTTGGCGGCGGCAGTATCAGCACCAGCGCCGGCGACCATATCGAGGCGCAGAACTACACCTCCATCCAGTTGGTGAAGAACTTCGTCCGGTTGGGCGGGCGTCTGCGCACGTCCAGCGAGTCGAACTACTCGAACAGCGGAATCAATGGTTCCTTCACCTACAACTACCTGCTCGATCCGTGCACCGATCCGAGCGTAACCAGCAAACCGAGCAACTGCGTGGCCACCCTCCCCGTGAACGCCTCCCCCTGCTTGACTGCCAACATGACGACCGGTTCACCACTTTACTCGTCGTATCAGTGCGGCATCGTCAGCCAGTTTGGGCAGAAGGCCATCACCAACTACACAATCGGTGCTCGCGAAACTGACTTGGGCCTGTATGCCGAGGACGACTGGAAGGCAAGATCGAATCTGACTATCAGCTACGGTCTTCGCTATGAAGCTCAGAATGTGATCCATAGCGCGCACGACCTTGCACCGCGCGTCTCCGTGGCCTACGGCATTCCCAGAGCGAGCGGAAAGACGACGACCGTTCTGCGCGGTGGTTTCGGGATCTTCTACAACCGCTTCAGCCTGGACAGCATTCAGTCCCAGATCGCGAACAACGGCCAGAATGCTCAGAGTTACACCTATAGCAACCCCGGTGATCTTTGTGAGCCGACCCCTTCGGGCACGCTGCCGTACAGCAGCGCCTGCACCACGGGGGCCGGGACGGCCGGAGCCTTCACGCCTACCCTGAACGATCCCAACCTGCGCAGCGCTTACATCATCCAGTCGGCAGCGGCGGTCGAGCAGCAGATCGGGAAGTATGCGAGCGTGTCGGTCACTTATATGAATGCGCGTGGCGAGCACCAGTTCCTCTCGCGCAACATTCCAGTCGGAGCAGGCGGCACGGCGATCAACAACATCAACCAGTCCGAGGGCGTCTTCCGGCAGAACCAGATCAACACCAACATCAACGTGCGCACCCCCAAGGGCATCACCATCTTCGGGTTCTACTCGGCGAACTGGGCAGACTCCAACATCAGCAGCATCACCGCCCCCTTCAATTCTTCGGTGGACTACGGCCGGGCCGCCTTCGCGGTGCGCAGCCGGATGGTGCTCGGCGGAAGCATCCCTCTGCCGTACAAATTCACTGCCAGCCCGATGATCTTTGCGCAGTCCGGTTCACCGTACAACGTCGCCCTGGGACTTTCCGACAGCGTCACCCTCGGGTTCAACGACCGGCCAGAGTTTGCACCGGGCGTAACGGCGGCTACGGCCAATTGTCTCGACCCCAACAGCTTTGTGAATGCGAATCCGTTGAATTCTGCGGGCGCAGTCATCGATGAGAATCCAAACAATCAGATCCCGGTCAACCTCTGCACCGGCCCGGCCAACGTATCGTTCAACCTCAGGCTGTCGCGGTCCTTCGGCATCGGTCCCAAGACGGCTGCTGCGCTCACTGCTACGCAGGCGGGTAGACCCGGTGGCCCCGGTAGCTTCGGGGGCATGGGAGGTGGCCCGGGCGGCGGTGGCCGTCCTGGCGGTGGCGGCGGTGGTCGTGGCGGCGGATTTGGCGGGGGCCCTGGCGGTTCCGGCGGCTTCGGTGCCAGCTCAGACCGCAAGTACAGCTTGACCGTCGGCGCGCAGGCTCAGAATCTATTCAACGAAGTCCCTTACGGAATTCCCGTAAGCACCTTGACCAGCCCGAAGTTCGGTCAGACGCTCACTATCGGGGGCGGCGCATTCGCCTCCGGGAACGCGGTGCGGACCATCATGCTTCAGGCCAGCTTTAACTTCTAAAGAGCGATCACAGTTTTTCAATGCCAAAGGCGTCTCTATTCCGGTTGCCGTGAGCGTCTTCCCGGACGAACTCTATCCAGCCCCGCGGAGTTGGGCAGAGCAGGCGTATCCCAAACTGATCGAGAATTCTCACGAAGAACTTCCTGGCACAGCCGGCAACGGTTCACCCGCCAGTCCCTTCTGCACGAGCCTGGCGAGGAAGTCCGCAAAGGGAGCTATGTTCTCTCCGACGCTCGCTTTTTCGAGGGCATTCACGTAAGTGTTGCGGTCACTGACGGGTACGACTGTCCAGGGGTATCCGCCCGATGCCATCATCACGTTCATCAGATAGCGCCCGATGCGACCATTCCCGTCCATATAAGGATGGATATAGACGAACACAAAATGCCCGAGCACCACGCGCACGGCTGGGTGGGTTTCTTCGCGCAAAAGATCGAATAATGCCGGGATGGCGACCCTCACCGCCTCGCGGTTGAGAGGCACATGCATTGACTTGCGGATATAGACCTGGCCATTGCGGTAACCGGCAAGGTCGGCTGGTTTCAGAAGGCCAGCCGTCACACTCGGCGCGAACAGTTCCCGGTACCACGTCCCGTGGTCTTCGTCCGCGACCTGACCGGGATTCTCGCCGCGCAGAACGCTGCCCACGCTGATCTGTACTACCTGAAAAGCCAGCCAGTAGCCACGCGCGGCCATGGCGCTTCTCTGCTCGCGATCACCCTCATCAGATTCTGGATTCCATGTGCCGCTGCGGACACGTTCAATCAGACCACGCGTGACGCAGTAGCCTTCGATCGATAGCGAATGATAGGCATCTGTGACGTATACATCGTTAACGCGCTTCATGTAAGCGTCAATATTGCCCGGCAGCCATGGTGCTTTCGGGAAGCGCTCAATGACCGGCTCTCGCATCTTCTGCCAGAGCAGCCGTATCCTGTTCGCGTAAGGTGAGGTTTCGCGGGTTCGCATGACCAAAGACGGCTTGTCTGTGAAGGGATCGTTTTCCCGCACCTCGTACCCAGCCGCGGACATGGTCTTCACGATGTCATTCGCGATGCGGTCGCGCCCAATGTTGCGGAAGGCGCCGGCCAGACGGCCCGCGATTACGGTATTGCCTCCTTGTAGAAGCCGGGCAAGGAGGCCGGAGGCATCGCGGATCATTGGCAACACGGCACGAACATCCGTCGAATGGCTGGAGAAGTAACTAGGAGAGCATGCGACCAAGGCAGATTCCGCAGAGAAAATGCGCATGCCTTCCTTTACCTCCCGATCTTCGGCAGCCGGTAGTGCGGCGCGAAGATCCAGCAGGGATGTGCCATGCGGAAGGCTGGTGACTTTGTTGCGGGCTCTTGGCGATCTCACCACCAGCTGCCGAGGCACCGTCCAACTACCCGCGTGCAGCGACAGAGATTGTTCTGGCGAGAGGCACCACTCCGTTCCGAAACGCTCTTGCAGATAGGCAGCGCCAAAGCGCCAGAAAGACGCATACCATGCCGTGCTCTCACCCTTCACCACGTCGGGGCGGCTCGGGATGAACCAGCCTTTTATCACCCCCTGGAGAAAGCCGCTGGCGAAGAGGCGCTCCCGGTGCGTGCGCGATAGGCATCGTCGAGGTGGGCGCAGCCGCGATGCAAGTCAGCCAATACCTCTACCAGAAACGCTCCGCCGCTGTAGGACAGACGCAAGCAGCGGTTCTTTTTGGATGTGACGCAACGAGCCGAACTGAAAACTCTATGGGAAGCATATGAGCGCCGAACATGGTTCCATGAAACAGCCGGGCACGGAAGACTTGGATGTGGAATGCGCCGCTTCTGAGTTGGAAGAGACTTTGCTGGAAGGCAACGATGCCTACATGAAGCAACATGCCGCCGTGAGGCTGCAGTTGGAGAAGGCGCGGCAGCAACACACTGACCTACCCCCAGAGCCGAGAGTCGGAGTATACATCTGCCGCTGCGGCGGGAACATCTCCGATGTTGTCGATGTGGAGCGGGTCGCGGCCGCTGCGAGCTTGATTCCTGGAGTCGTTACGGCGAAGGTGAATACCTTTTGCTGTTCGGATCCTGGCCAGCAAACCATCACCTCGGACATCCTTCAGGAGAATCTGGATCGCGTCGTGGTTGCCTCGTGCTCGCCATCGCTGCATGAGCAGACCTTTCGCGGTGCCGTTTCCCGTGCCAACCTTAATCCTTATTTGTATGAGCAGGTGAACGTGCGCGAACAGGGCTCGTGGGCGCACAAGCACGATCCTGAGGGAGCGACGTTGCTGGCCATCCGAATGATTGCTGCAGCGGTGGGCAAGCTCCGCTACTCAACTCCACTGGACCAGATCAAGCTGCCAAACCATCGCAAGGCACTGGTGATTGGTGGCGGCATTGCGGGCATGAAGGCGGCAGTGGATATGGCGGGGCGCGGCATTCGCGTCCTGCTAGTGGAAACATCCGAGCGTCTGGGCGGTCGTCTGAATGAACGGGGACAGGTCTATCCAAGCGAAAAGATGGCCAGCGAGATTGTGACGGAGCTGATCCAGCAGGTGAAAAGTAGCGATCAGATCGAAGTTCTGCTGAATAGTAATGTCATTTCCGTAAATGGCTTTATTGGAAACTTCCGTACAGTGATCGAGGGGCCATTCGGGCCTGCGGGCGTCATTTCCAAGATGGACGCGCCCGTAGGAGCCATCGTGATGGCAACCGGCTATCGCCCTTATGTTCCGCGGGACGGCGAGTTTCTCTATCGCCAGGATCCCTGTGTGCTGACGACGCCGGAATTCATCGCGCTCTCGCAAAGCGTGCAGTCCACGAGCAAGGAGCTGGTTTATCAGGGACGCACCATTCGCAGTATCGCGTTTCTGCACTGTGTGGGCAGTCGGCAACTGGATGGCATCAACGAGCCACAACCTGACGGCAGTTTGAACACCTACTGCTCGCGCGTTTGTTGCAGCACCATTCTGCAGCAGGCTCTGGCCGTTCGTCAGCGCTTCCCGCAGGTGCATGTCTACGACTTCCATCGCGATATCCGCACGTACGGGCGGGGAGAAGAGGACTACTACATCAATGCCAGTAAGGCCGGGGTTGTATTCTTTCGCCGGGATCGGCCCAAAGATGATCCGTTCCGTGATGAAGCAGCACGGGGTCAAGTCGCTTGAGGAACTGATGAAAGAGGCCGGCGAATACGGCGTCCGAATCCACATCTGCGAGATGTCAATGGGCGTCATGGGCCTCAAGGAACAGGAGTTGATCGATTATCCTCATCTCGACTACGTCGGGGCAGGAACCTTCGTTCAACTGATCAGCGAGTCGAAGCAGGTGATCTTCCTGTAGAAAACCGAAGTGCCGCTGCTGTTGCTTGTGGCTTGCTGCGTGGATTCTGGTAATGTCCTGATGTGAAATCCATACAGATTAGGGCGCCTACCCGGAATTTCAGATGGTTGCACGAAGACGACTGTTGATGCGCGGTGTTGTTCCATTAAGGTGTGGGTTCAGAAACAGGGCGAGCGGCAGGCTGGCGAGCAGATTCGAAACTTTCTCGCGGTTGCGCCCGAACCTGGACTTCAGCCTCTCAGACAGTACCTGGACAGCCAAAGTAAGTATCGGCTCTATACCTGAGGATCGGGCCGGCGTGACTTTGCCGCGCCCGAATTCAAAGGGGTTCTTCATGGCACATATTTGTAGGACACACATGTGTGTCACACAATAGAGCACGACAATTTGAAGAACCTTACAGAAAGACAATAAGACATTCGGCCTCACAGATGTATTTTCATCGACGCCCGGCTTTCTATCTTCTGTGCGATAGATATGAATCCCGAGAATTGCATTCGCTGGGCCAACCGAACCCAGGGCAAGCGAAAGTCCAACACTCCGGGAACTAGCGCAGGCAGAGCTCGCTAAAGCGACGGTGGCCGGCATGGTCGTGATCACGAGATTCACCGAACCTAGCGAAAACCTCTGGGCTCCTCGCCCAAGTTAGCGGAGGGGTCGAAGACTGAAGTTTGTGCCTAATATACAAGGCAAAATACTAGACAGATTCGATTATGACTAGTATGTTAGGCAACATGTTACCTCTATTCTCCATCGCGGAGCAGATCGTGATCAGACGCAAGACGCTGGGGTTAAGTCAGTCGGGACTCGCCCAAAAGGCACACGTCAGCCGTGCGACGCTGGACGCGCTGGAGAACGGCCGCCTAGGGGAACTCGGCTACTCCAAGATCACAAGGATTCTCGCAGCGCTAGGACTTGAACTGAAACTGCAGGAGGCGAGCGAACGTCGGCCGACGCTCGAAGAACTGATGAACGAGGAACGCGATGATCAAGGTCTGGACCGACGCCGCTGAAGCAGGACTGCTCGACCGCTTCGGCGCTCGGGGCAGCACATTCGTGTACCAGCCCGGCGCGCTACCGGTGCGTGCGGTGTCTGTGACCATGCCCGTGCGTCTGCCCTCTTGGGACATTCAGTACGGCCTTCCCCCGATCTTCGAGATGAACTTGCCCGAGGGAATGCTGCGGGAACGCCTCCGCCTCGCCTTTGCAAAAGCGACTGGCACCTTCGACGAATTCGATCTGTTGGCCATTGTCGGCCGCTCCCAGGTTGGTCGTATCCGCTGTACCGGCCAGAAGGAGCAGTTGCAGGAGGACGTACCCTTTCAGTCGGTCGATGAGATTCTGGGGAAGCGACGCGGCGGAGACCTGTTCCGCTACCTCATCGACAAATTTGCTTCCTTTTCCGGAATCAGCGGTGTGCAACCGAAGATCCTGGTGCGCGACGAAACCGCGTCCGTCCCTCTCAGCAAGGCGAAGCATCGTCTCTCTCATAGCCACAGGGGTGCAACCCACATCGTGAAGTTTTGGGAACAGAACGAGTACCCGCAGCTTGCTGCGAATGAGTACTTCTGTCTCAAAGTTGCCGAGCAATGTGGCCTCGAGGTGCCGACTTACCGGTTGGCAGAGGATGGGCTCGCGCTGGTCGTCGACCGGTTTGATCTACGTCCGAACGGCACGTATCGGGGCTTCGAGGATTTCTGCGTGCTCAACGCCCGCCGCACGGATGAAAAATATCGTGGCAGCTATGAAGCCTCGATCATGAAGCGTTTTGCCGAGTTTGCGAATTCATCGCATGTCGGCGAAGACCTGGAGCGTCTCTTTACCCTCATTGTGATCAACTGCGCACTGCGTAATGGCGACGCACACCTGAAGAACTTCGGCATCGTCTACGATGACGTCGAGGGAGAAGCGAGGCTTGCCCCTGTCTACGATCTCGTTACAACCTCCGTCTACCTGCCCAAAGACAGCCTGTCCCTGACGCTCAACGGCACGACCAAATGGCCGAGCGCGAAAGAACTGCAGCGCCTGGGCGAGACCCGCATGAGCGGTTCTCCTGCCCGAGTGAGAGGAATCCTTGAGCGCATCGCCGATGCGATTGCCACTACTTCAACGTCATTGCGTACTTACATCAACGATCATGAGGAGTTTGGAGAGATCGGTGGACGCATGCTCCAGCAATGGGAACAAGGCATTGCAACTTCTCTTAATCCCTGACAGCGCGGCGAATTCTGTCGGGTGATCAATGAATCCGTCGTCGTTGCGCTGGGCCAGGATGTAGAAGTTCTGGATGCCGTGATCTCATGACCGGGTCAGAGCAGGATAATCGGACATTGACGCGTTTATCGTTCCTTATCCTATAGCGGTGAAGGTTCCGCAAGGATCGTGTTGTGCTCAACCATTTAAGCCATCGAATCTCGTGGTGCGCTGGCGGCAGCATTACCCAGGACTTATCCGCGCGGATAGACGCCCATGTGTTGCCGCACCTGACCCAAGGCCAGCAGGATGCCATGGAGCAGCGCTTCCGGGCGAGGCGGGCAGCCGGGGATATAGACGTCGACAGGGATGACTGCATCGACTCCGCCGAGCGATGCGTAGTTTGTCCCAAAAATACCTCCGCTGATGCCGCAGGCACCCACGGCAACGACGACTTTCGGGGCTGGCGTCGCGGCCAACGTCTTGCGCAATGCCAGTTCCATGTTGCGAGTCACAGGACCGGTGACCAGTAACATGTCGGCATGACGCGGCGAGGCCACGAAATGTATGCCGAAGCGTTCGATGTCGTGGACCGGGTTGTTCAACGCAACGATCTCCTGCTCGCAGCCGTTGCATGAGCCTGCATCCACCTGGCGAATCGCCAGCGAGTGCCCGAGCAGATTCTGGATGGCCGCGGCGATCCGCTTGCCGGGCTCCTCGTCGCTGGGGCCGCCGGTGGCCGACCGCAGCGCGGCGTGGCTGCCATCGGGATGGAGCGTGTATTCGGCGGTAAGCACCAGGTCTCGGCGATCGATAGCCGCAAGCTCGAACTGCCGGCTCATGCGCACCGCGCCATCGGCAGAGGCCTGCTCGCATTCGCCGCAAAAGATGCAGCGGCCGTAATCCACGGTGACCTGACGCGCGCCGTCGCGGTCGTGGACGGCGATGGCCCCGGTGGGGCACGCATCGGCAGCGGGACGCGCGTCGCTCCAGGCGGCGAAATCGAACTGCGGGCATCCCCGAAACTGCTCGGCCAGGTGAGGCGCTATGCGTGGATAATCAGCTGTCGCAAGGCCAACGCTTAACGATTTTTGCAGGATCTTGAACATCGCTTTACCGATCCGTCCCGGAATAGGACAAATTAAAGCTCTTGTTGATGACTGGGAAATCCGCGACGATATTGCCTTCTACCGCTTCCACGATGGCCGGCCAGTTGTTGAGGGATGGATCTTTCACCTTGCAGCGTTCGAGGCAATTGCCTTCTCCGGTGCGGACCCAGTGAACGATTTCGCCGCGCCAGCCTTCCACTGCGCCGATGGCGCAGCGATCCGGCGGAATGGGCTGAGCAGGGGCGCGATGCGAACCCTGTGGCAGTTGGGCAACCGCGGCGCGGACGATCTCGATCGACTCGCCCACTTCATCGATGCGAACCAGCAAGCGGTGGCGGACATCTCCTTCCAGGTAGACCGGCACGCGGAACGGGAGGCGGCGGTAGGCCTCGTACGGGTGGTCGCGGCGGAGATCGAGATCGACGCCGGAGGCGCGCCCCGCCACGCCGACGATGCCCAGCAGGGACGCCTTCTCCGGGCGCAGGACGCCGGTATGCTCCAGACGCTCGCGGGTGGAGTTGGACGATTGCAGGATCGCCAGCAGGTCGCGGAACTCGCGCTGCACAACTTCGAGCGTGTTTTGGATGGCTACGACCTGAGCCAGCTGCCAGTCCCTGCGCACACCGCCGATGGCGACCATACCGCGCAACACGCGGCTTCCGGTCAGGGTCTCGCACAGGCCCAGCACAAGTTCTCGCACGCGTCCGGCATGGGCATTGGCGATCACGAATCCCACGTCGTTGGCGATGGCCCCGGCATCGGCGATGTGGTTCGCAATTCGTTCCAGCTCGAGCA
>PLUT01000167.1 GCA_003162875.1 Granulicella sp. | reverse complement strand
GACACTACCTAGCCCCCGAGGGGGGGCTCGTTTGTCAAAGTGCAACACCACTACCCGACCATCGGCTGCGTTGCCTGCCGCAGGCTCGGTCGTCTATGCTGTAGTGGCCATATGGCCCGCACCAAGGAGCATTCATGCCGCGTTTCCTGGCTTCGCTCGGACTCATAGCGACCTTATTCGTCCCCTCGCTTTTCTCGCAGGACACCCGCACCGTAACCGAGCCGGTGATCCCTCCCTTCTGCGCCAGCCTCGACGCGCACCTCACCTCCGTCAACGACGGCAAGTTCGATACCCTCGCGCCGGCCGACGAGTCAAAGCTGGACACCGAGCGCATCCAGAAGGCAATGGATGCCTGCGGCAAAGGGAAAGGAGTCGCCCTCCAGGCCAAAGGCGGAGCCAACGCCTTCCTCAGCGGCCCGCTTGAACTCCGCGACGGAGTCACGCTCGTCGTCGATAAGGGCGTCACCCTTTTTGAGACCCTCGATCCCGCCGTCATGGAGACTGCGCCCGGGAGTTGCGGCATCGTCTCCACCGGGCCGGGCGGCTGCAAGCCGCTCATCTCGGTCTCGCACGTCTCCGGCGCCGGCGTCATGGGCGACGGCGTCATCGACGGCCGCGGCGGCGAGAAGTTGCTCGGCAAGAACAAGAGCGCATGGGATCTCGCCGAGGATGCACGCCCGGGCGGCGCGCAGAAGGTCTCGCGCCTCATCGTCGCCGACCACGCCGACAACTTCACCCTCTACCGCATCACACTCAAGAACTCGCCCAACTTCCACGTCTCCTACAAAGCGGGCGACGGCTTCACCGTGTGGGGTGTCAAAATCGACACGCCGCAGCGCCTGGCGCGCAACACTGACGGCGTCGACCCCGGCGGCGGCTCCAGGAACATCACCATCACCCACAGTTACTTCCGCGAGGGCGACGACAACGTTGCCATCAAGGGCGGAGGCCCCGGCGAGCTAACCAACATGACCGTCAGCCACAATCACTTCTACTGGGGCCACGGCATGTCCATCGGGTCCGAGACCAATGGCGGTGTCAGCAAACTCCGCGTCTTCGACCTCTCGCTCGACGGCCCCGACTCAGGCATCCGCATCAAGTCGATGGGCACCCGCGGCGGCCTGGTGCACGATGCCGTCTATGACGACATCTGCATCCGCAACTCCGGTCGTCCCATCGACATCACCATGGCCTACGCCGCCAACGGCCCGGCCAAAGGTCCCTCGCCGCCCACCTTCAAGGACATCACGCTCAAGAACGTGCGCATCTCCGGCGGCGGAAAGATCCTCTTCGACGGCTACGACCACGACCACCGCGCCCAGATCGCGCTCGACGGCGTCTGGCTCACCGATGCCGCGAATCCGGACAAGCCATACACCTATACCTTCGACTACGCGGACATCACCTACGGCGCGGGCGGCAGCAACATCCAGCTCCCCACGCCCGCTACCGACGTCACCATCACCGGCAAGCCCTCCGCAGGCAAGACCGGCACCTGCGCCGACAAATTCGTGCCCTTCCCGCGCTAATCCACCGTGGCTCCCGCGGCGCAATCGGTGTCGGCCCTTTTGGCAACGGCTACCGCGCGCCACTTCTGGAGGCGAGTTTCTTGTCCACGCCTTCCAGCAACGCCTTGGCGTTTTTCATCGATTCATTGAGTTGCGTCCGCGACTCGATGGAGCGGTTCTTTTCCTGCTCTGCTCCCATGCCCTCCGGATGCGCGGTAAGAAAAGCGATCTTCTCATCCAGCAACGGGACGATGGACTGGCCCAACGACAGCATGGAGGTCAGCAGACTTCTGCTTTTGTTCAGGCAAGCCACGGTCGTGCAATCTTGCGCGTTCACTTGCGAATACTGGGTATTGGCATCGCGCATGCGCTTCACCGGATCGCTCAATTTCGCATTCAGTTGCTCAAGACGGCTACCCGGCGCCTCCAGTGAGTTGTACTTGCTATAGACCGCATAGATCGACCTCTGCATCTCGGGAGTGAGCGTGATCTGAATTCTGGGGGTCACATCGGCCGCGAGGATCACATCGTTCGCCAACGCGAGCGTCCGCACCAGATCGTAGTCGTTCACCGTCGCGGTGGCTCCCTCATAGAAATGGCTCCCCGGCTGGAAATGAACGCCTTTTATCCTGCTGGCTGCGCCGTCAATAAACATCTCCAGATCACAATCCTTGAATGGGGGAGGCCCCTCGTTCACCCAGAGATGGATGACGAGGCTGATCCCCTTCCTGGACTTATCCAAAGCCTGCCACGCGGTCGGGTAAACCTCCCAGCAGGAGTATCCACTTGTCCCCTTGCCGGTACACTGGCGCGGAATCAGATCCAGGCCATACACCTTCTGCTGCAGCTCCTTACTGAT
This sequence comes from Granulicella sp., assembly GCA_003162875.1. Classification (GTDB taxonomy): domain Bacteria; phylum Acidobacteriota; class Terriglobia; order Terriglobales; family Acidobacteriaceae; genus Edaphobacter. Next base: position 13,839 of record PLUT01000167.1, on the reverse strand, counting down.
ATGTTCCGTAACCTGGAGCTGGGCCTCAGCCTCGGGAGGAGCGCCGCCCCACACCGCAATCGCGCCTGCATACAAAATCGCCAAAACAGTGGCGAGCCGAAAGCAGGCAGGTCGCAGCCGCGGTATACGCCACAACCGCGCTGCCAACGCACTCGATAAACCGGATTCCATGGCCATCCCCGAACTCCCTGTGCGGCTTCCATACTATCGCAGCTACTGTCGCAGTCTGCTCTTGCCTGTTCTTGTTTGTCATTCCGTAGCGCAGCGGAGGAATCTGCTTTTGCGCTCCTCGCTCGCTCACGCTGGCGGCATCCGCCTCACGGTCGCGCATGGCCCGGAATCAGCAGGGTGAGAGTCAACGGCTGCGGCGCGACTTCGATCTTCGCCGGCAAAGTGCCCAGCACCTCGCCGTCCGCCTCCACATAAATCGTCTCGCTGGAGCCGTTGCTCGCAGCGCACTCCACTGAGATTGCCTTCACCAGCTCGATTCCGCCCGTAAAGGTCTGCCGCTTAGCCAGCACCGCGATCAAAAACCTGAAGTAGCGCAGACGGCTGCGCGTCTTGAAGGCGACCAGCCGCAGCCTGCCGTTGTGCAGGCTCGCGCCCGGAGCCAGCTTCCCCAGCAACCCGCCAAACGACCGTACCCGCACCGCCAGCACCTGCGACACCTGCTCCTCCTGCCGCTCATCGCTCCCGGCGCAGAGTACCTTCGCACCGAAGAGCGGGAAGGAGTGGGTGGCCCAGATGCGAATCACCTCAAAGACATACAGCGCATATCCGAACCGCCGCTTCAACTCAGGATCGGGCCGCGACATCAGCAGTGCATCCAGCCCAATGCCGGCCGCAACGGTAAAGTAGCGCGAACTCTCGCCGCCGCCGCTGTCGCGATAGAGAATGCGGCCCACCGGGACCGCCGTGGGGGTCGCGGTCAACAGCATGCGCACAGCTTTTACTGGCGAAGTACCCAGGCCCAGGTTTTGCGCCAGCGCGTTGGCCGTGCCAAACGGCAGCACTCCCAGTGCCATGTCCGTTCCAACCAGGCACTGCAGAATCTCGTGGACTGTGCCGTCGCCCCCGCAGGCAATAATCGTGTCGCATCCTCGGCGCACGGCTTCCTCCACATGCGCTCTGGCGCTTCCTTGCCCGCTCATTTCCAACTCTATGGTCTCGACACCCGCGCTGTGGAGCACGGCAAGCGCATCCCCAAGAATCGCCGACCGTCGCGTGGAATGTTGTCCGGAAACCGGGTTGTGGATCAACGCAACGCGACGCATCGTGGGTTCTACACCAGACAGCAATCTCCCGTGCCGGGAGTGTCTTGAGCAGGAATCTCCTTTTCAGAGCGGACTAGAGCCGGTTGCATGAATCGGGCTTGAAAGGGCACGACTTCAGTCGTGCCGAAAACAGCCAGCAAAATCAAGGGCTTTAGCCCCTGAGGGAAATTTCCGTATTTATGCAAACCAGTTCTACTTCGAATTGTACTGTTCTTCGGCGCCGTTGCAAGGCAAAGCCTCGCTATTGAATGCTGGCCAATGCGGTCCTCGCACCCAGCAGGTCCGGGCTTGTCTGCACCGCCTGTTGCAGTTCGGCTCGGGCGGCCGTCTGGTCCTTCAGCCCCAGGTCTCCAAGGCCCTCCAGGTAGTGCGCGTTGGCCGTCAGCATGCGCGACGACACAACCCTGCCCGGCCTCCCTTCCCTTGTTCCCCTCGCCGCCGCCGGCTGCTGCAACTGATTTTGTCCCAACTGCACCAGGCCGCGGAACAACTCCTGCGCCTTCTCCGGTTGGCCCAACTCCTGGTACGCGAGGCCCTGGTAATACGCCTGCGATCTCCGATCCACCTGGACGTTGCCCGCCGCACTGGCCGCCCGCGCCGTGCCGCGTTCGGGCGGAGCAATCGCCTGCCTCCACAATTCACCGGCCTTCTGCGTGTCTCCGGATCCCTTGTAGGCAGCGCCGGTCCAGTAATCGATCTCTGCATAGCGCGGGTTGCCGCCGCTGCTGCCATAGCCCACGCTCATAGGCAGGTTCATCGGAATCGTTGCTGCGGCTTGCAGGTCCGCCAGGGCATCCCCATAGCGCTTGGCCTGGATCTGTGTTTGCGCCCGCAGAATGTGTGCATCCGTCCAGTGCTCCGACACATTCAGGTTCGCGCCTTCGGCCACCGCAAACGTGTGCGTTGACATCGTCTTGATGGCATCATTCAGGTCGCCGGTCGCAATCTCCAAAGCAATCGCCCGATTCAGCGCGTCGTCCCGCTGCGCCACCACCGCGGCGTTCGCTTGGAACAGCTTCAGCCGCTTCTCCACCGGGACCCCGGCCTGTTCGTAGAGTTCGTCCAGCTCGGTAAAGTGCAGCGCATACTTCTTGTCCTCGGAAACTGCCTTCTCCAGTTCGGCAATGGCCTTGTCGATGTCCGCGCCCGACGCCTGGTGCATGTAGGCGTTGGCCAGGTTGCGATGCGTGATCGCGAACGACGGATCAAGCGCCTCGGACACCTCCCACGCCCGCGTGGCTTCCTCCGGCTGCCAGTCGTACAGCAGGTTACCCAGGTAGTACGGTGCGCGCGCATCGTGCGGGTTGGCCTTCATTGCGCTGCGCAGCACGTCGATCTCTTCGTTCTCAAACGGAAACACATAGTCCGGCTGCATCGCCATCGCCTGCTGGTAATACCCCAGCGCCTTCTCCGTCTGCCCCAGCTTTTCCGCAAAATAGCCGAGATAGTAGTAGTCCATGGGGTTTACGCGAGCCTTGTCCGGCGCCGCCGCCGTCGCCAGCAACAGCACATCCTCGCCGTCCTGCCACAGTCCCTCGTCCATATACTCGGCAGCGGTCTCTTGCGCGCTATCGGGAAATCCGTTCATCGAGGCGGCCAGCCGGGCTCCTTTCTCTCCGGATGCCAGATACGTCTCCGCCATCGCGCGCACATCCAGCGGATCTGCCGCGTGCGCGGCGTTGGCCAGCACCTGCAATGCCTCCTGCTTTCGGCCCAGGTGCCGGAGAACCGCCGCTTTCAGGGTCTGGGCGCGGATGTTCAGCGCATTGGAATCGATCGAGCGGTTCACAAAATCGAGCGCCGCGTCCATGTCGCCGCGAGAGGTCGCGATCTGCGCCAGCGAATAATAGCCGGCAGCCTTCCACGCCTGGCTCCACGTCGCCTTGTAGAAGTACGTGTACGCCTCGTCGTTCTTGCCTTCCGCCTTCAGCGTCGCGCCCAGGTAATAGATCGGGTCCGCATCCTCGGGCGTGGTATAGTGATCGGTCGCGCGCTCCAGCGCCTTGCGCAGGTACTTCTCTGCCTCGGCATACCGGGCTTTGCCCAGGGCCGTAATACCCATCGCGGTGTTGCCCCGCGTGTCGCCCGGATCGCGCCGCAAAGCCTCATTCCAATACAGCATCGGATCGATCGCGGGGTCGTGGAACTGCTGCGCGCGCAGCCCGATCAGGTACAGCTCATCGTTGGTCTTGACGTCCTGCGGCGCAGGAGGCGGAGTAACCACCGGAGGCATCGCTTCTGGTGTCAGCCGCACCGGACTGTATTGGACCAACTCCTTATCTCCATCCCACAGCGACGCGACCAGATCATGCTCGTCGACGCCCGCCGGCACGGCCACCTTCTTTACATAAGGCTTCGCCGGGTTGATAGCGATCGTCTCCTCCAGTAGCACCTTGTCCCCTGCCCGCAGCACCACGCGCGCGGCCGGGTGCGCCGACGTCGTATAGAATCCCACCTTCGCCTGCCCCGAGTTCACCTCAAGGTTCACCGCCGCATCCAAATTCGCCTGCTTCACCCCGCCAATATCGCGGAAGGGATACCAGTTCATGCTGAACGACCGGCTCTCATACGGCTGCATCCAGCTATAGTCCGGCTGGTTGTCCGAGTAGGCGCCCGACATCAGTTCCATGTACGGCCCGTCGTCGTCGGTCAGCGTGCTGTCCCATCGCTTGCCGCTGGGACCGGTGCCCCACGTCCAGAACTTCTTGCCCGGCACAATGTTGTGGTCCGCCACGCTCATCACTCCGGCCTCTTTGCCGTGGTCATACCCGGCAAAGAAATCGTCCTGGTAATTCCACGCGAACACCGAACTCGCTCCCACGTGGTTCTTGTACCAGCTGATGTCGACGCCCTTCGTAAAATCGTCGCCGGCATAGATCTGATGCGAAATTGGCCAATCCGTAAACTCGCGCTTGGCGTGGAACACCCCAAACTGCGTGTTCGGCGGGAAGATGATCTGGTAGGAGTCGTTCGTGCTGATCGCCAGGTTCGCGAACAGCAGCATCGTGTTGCCCACCGGCGTACGGTTCAGAATCCTCACCTGGGCTTCCAGATAAGCCTTTCCCGGCCGCAAGGTGTACCCCACCGCCCAGCGCATGCGCTGCCGCGGTTCCAGTTCACCCACCCAGATCGTTTTGCTGCCGTCGGCATTTTCCTCGGTCTTGTATTGCACCGGAAGAAACGTGCTGGCGCGGTGATGAAACGGAACGTTCCACTCTATGCCGCCGGAGATCCACGCGCCGATCAATCCGATCAGAGCCGGCTTGATTACGTGCTGCCGGTAGATGAAGTTATATCCGTTGGTCTTATCCACTCCCTCGAAAAGGCGCCCGCCAATCTCCGGCAACACGCCGATCCGAATGTATTCATTCTCCAGGTAGACGATCGTGTAAGTCTTGTCCACCTTCTTCCCCGTCAGCGAGTCGTACATCGGATACGGATAAACGGGTCCCTGCGAGCCCTGCGATTCGCGGCCGAAGAAGAACATCGGGTTCGGTTCGGGATCTCCCGCCAGGTACGTCGGAATAACGATCTTCGTCTCCCAAACCTTCACCGCGGAAGGATCGGCGGCCAACGACGCCTTCGCCGAAACCAGCAGTCCCACCACAATCGTCAGAAGCATCAGCCTGCGAATCATCAACGCCCTCTTCATCAATTACGCCTTCGAATTACGCCTTCGCCCAGAACGCCCTCTTCGTGACAGTGGGATTCTACACTGCGCCCGCCATCCTTCCCGCTGCCGATGCCGCGCTTCAACTCAGTCCCACCTTCACTTCGAATCACCCGCCCAGGGAGAAGCGCGCGCGGACCGCGTAGTCCGAACCGGAGAGACCGGGAACGCTTTCATACAGCAGGAATTCCCCTGCGACAAACTGGGTGAAGCCCGGCGCAGCGTGTGCCCGGGTCTTCAGTGCGCTCAGGCCTTGCGCCCGGCCTTTCCCTTTGCTGCGCGCCAGCGTGATATGAGGTTGATACGGACGAGCATCCACTGGAAACCCACAAGCCTCCATCGCTTGATTGACGCGCCGCTGCAGCAGCAGCAGCTCGGGCGTTGGCCTCACTTCGGCGAAGAGAACTCCGGCTCGATCGAAGGAGCCCAGCCCCTCCAGCCATATGGGAACCGGCGGCAAGCGCAGCTCCCCCAATCGCGCCACCACGCATTCGTATCGTTCGGGCTCTGTGTTTCCCAGAAACTGCAAAGTGATGTGCCACGATTCAGGCTTGGACCACCGCAGTCCGTCTCCATCGGATCGCAGCCGGGCCGAGGCCGCCGTCAACTCGCACACCGCAGTCGCCGCCAACGGAATCCCCACAAACAGACGCATACGCAGTTATCTTAGGCGCGCTCCGGCCTCAGGCGGCGGGCTCTATTGCCTCGACATCTTCGTCCGCGTGGCTCCCAGGAATTGGAAGCTGATCCCCGCCGTCACTCCGTACGGATGAATGGCCCCGTAGGTGAAGCCCGGCCAGTCCTGATACTCGAAGTCCGCCAGGCGCACCCGCCATCTTTGCCCCAGCCGCAGGTCCACCCCCGCGCCAGGCGCGAACACAAAGTAGTTGCCCACTCCATAGCCGTAGGGAAAGTCGAAGCGGCCGCCCCCTACCAGCACCTTCACGTACGGGACCAGGCCCTTGGCGCGAAACGACCACCGCGGCCCGGTCAGCAGCGTCGTCTGCCGCGGATATTGAATGCGCCGCGCCTCTGTCTCCAGGCCCCACCGCCAGTCCAGGTTCGTATCGACGAAGATTCCCCCGCCGGGGATGTCCTTCTTACCGTAGTCCGACTGGAACTCTGAGAACGTTCCCCCCACAATCACGTACATCCCCGTGCCCGTACCTGCGGGCAGCGCCTGCGCATCGGCGTGCATCCCGGCTCCAGCCGCCAGCAACAGCAGCGCCGCCAGGACCAAGCCCCATGCTCGCGAGCGGACCGTGGCGCATCCGCTCACTGGGTCACCGTCAGGGTTATGTCCGCCGATTCGCTCACGCCGGTTCCCGTACCCGTAGCCGTTATCTGGAAGACGTAGGTGCCTGCCGGCGTTCCGTTGATATTCAGGCCGGAGCATCCGCTCAGCCCGCTGGCGAGTCCTGCCAGCAGCAGCAGCATCATCAACCCGGCCAGCCTGTTGCGTTTTGTGCCTCGCCCACTCCACAGCAGCAGTCCCAGCAGCAATCCTCCGGGAAGGATGCACATCGCCGCCGCCGATCTGCCCTCGTGCCGCTCCAGCTTCGCCTGCGATCCGGCCGTTAGCGGCGAACCGGTATCCACAACTACCGTGAGCGTCTGCGTGCCGCCGGCGCCCAGCGTCACCGAGTCCTTGCTGAAGGTGCAGGTTGCCGCATAGGGCAGCCCCAGGCATCCCATGTCGAGCGTATCGCTGAAGTTATTCACTGATGCCAGCGTCAGCGTCACCGTGCTGTGCTGCTGCGATTGCAGCGTCACCGCGGGCGGATTGATCTGTATGCTGAACTGCGTTGGCGGCGTCACCGTGATGCTGGTCTGCGCCGAAGTCGATCCCGCATACACCGAATCGCCTGAGTAAGTCGCAATCACCGTAGGCGAATTCGTCAGCAGGTTGGCGGTGAATGTTGCCACGCCGGTGCTGTCTATCGCCGTCGTGCCCAGCGTCGCGCCGTTGCTGGTAAAGGTCACGTTGCCGGTCGCCGCCACCGGGCCCGCGAACCGCAGCACTGCAATCAGCGTCACCTGCTGGCCGCCGGTCAGCGAAGTTGACGATGCCGTCAGCACCTCCGACGTGGGCCGCAACTGCACCGACTGGGTCATCGTCGCGGAGACGCTGGCAAGGTCCACCACATCTCCGCCGTACGCCGCTGAGATGGGATGCTGTCCGAACGCCATCGAAGTCACGGCAAAGCTGGCCGTGCCGGTGGCGTCGAGCGTTACGCTCCCCAGCACCGTGGTCCCGTCGCTGAACACCACCGTTCCCGTGGGAGGCTTGCTTCCGCTGTTCGCCACCTTGGCCGTAAACGTCACCGGGTCCAGGGCCAACGAAGGATTCTGGCTCGACGTGAGTGCAACCGTCGTCGCCTGCACCACGTTCTCCGCCAGCACTGGCGAACTGCTCTGCGAGTTGTAGCCATCGCCGCCATACACCGCGATAATGGAGTGCACCCCTGGCGACAGGCCGGAGACCTGGAAGGTCGCCACCCCGGCTGAATTCAAGTTGGCCGCGCCCAGCGTGGCCGTTCCGTCTTCAAATGTTACCGTTCCGGTTACACTTCCGCCGGTCCCCGTCACCGTCGAGGTCAGGGTAAGCGGCGCGCCCGTCAGCGCTGGGTTCGCGCTTGAGATCAGGGTGACGGTGGTCCCGGCAATCTGCACCGTCTGCACCAGCACGCCCGATGTGGCCGCCAGGTTGTTCGCGTCGCCACTGTAGGATGCGACAATCTGGTGCTGGCCAACCGTCAGCGTCGAGTTGCTGAATGTCGCCACGCCTCCGGCGCCAACGCTCCCCGTCCCCAGGACCGTAGCGCCATCCCTGAACGTAACCGTACCCGTTATCGCAACCCCTTGCGGCGCGGCGACGGTTGCGCTGAAGGTCACGCTGGTCGTGGCGATCGCCGGGTTAGCACTGCTGGTCAGCGCCACTCCGCCGGCCTGCAGCACTTGCTGGCTCAGCGCCGCCGACTGGCTGGCCGCGTTGTTTGCGTCGCCGCTATACGCCACCGTAATCGAGTGTGTGCCCAGCGCCAGCGCCGTGGCATTCCAAACGGCCGTACCGGCATTTACCGCCGCGCTGCCCAGTACCGTCGCACCGTCGGAGAAGGTCACCGTACCCGTAAGCGCCCCGCCGTTGGTGGTAACGCCTGCGGTAAACGTCACCGCTGTGCCAAACCCGGAGGGGTTCGCGCTGGACGCAACCGTGGTGCTGGTGGTCGCAATCTGGACCGTTTGCAACAGGGTCGCCGAAGTGCTGGAACTGTCCCTTGAGTCGCCGCCGTAGGCTGCGGTCAGCGTGTGCTGTCCCACCGCAAGTGCCGTCGCGGTCAAGGTCGCCACGCCGCTCGCATTCAGCGTTCCGGATCCCAAAGTCACACCGGCGTCTATAAAGGTGACCGCGCCCGTCGGTACGCCGCCAGTGCCGGTCACCACTGCCGTGAACGTCACCGGTCTGCCGGCAATGGAAGGCGTCTGGCTGGATGCAAGCGTAGTTGTCGTCGTCGCCGCAACAATCGTCTCCAGCATCGGCGACGATGTGCTGCCCACGTAGTTGGTATTGCCGGCGAATACCGCGGTCACTGTGTTCGCTCCCGCGGCCAGCGTCGATACCGTAAGCGTTGCAACTCCGGCCGCCGACACCGTTGCTGTCCCCAGCGTCGCTGCCCCATTCTGGAATGTCATCGTGCCCGAGAAGGCGCCTCCGGCGCCCAGCGTCCCGCTCTGCGCAACCGTTGCGGTCAACACCAGCGCCGCGCCCGACGTGCCCGGGTTGGCGCTCGCCGCAATCGTTGTCGCCGTGGGAATCTGCTGCACGGTCTCGCCTAAGCTGGCCGAAGTCGATGTCAGATTGTTTGTATCGCCGGTGTAAATCGCCGATATGGAATGGCTGCCGGCAGCCAGCGCACTGGTCGCGAGTGTCGCCGTACCCGTGCCATCCAGCGTTCCCGTTCCCATCGCGGTTGCGCCGTTCATGAAGGTCACCGAGCCGGTGGGGATCACCGTGTCCGTCCGTGACACCATCGCGGTAAAGGTCACGCTCACCCCCGCATACACGGTCGCGCTCGAAGTCGTCAGCGACGTTGCGGTTGTCGCCTGTGCCACTGTCTGCACCAGAATCGCCGATTGGCTCGCCAGGTTCGCGGAGTCGCCGCCATAGCTTGCTGTGATGTTGTGCTGGCCTGCGGACAGCCTGCTTACGGTCAGCGTTGCCACGCCGCTCGCATTCAATACGGACGTGCCCAGCGGCACCGCCCCATCGGAGAATGTCACCGTGCCGGTTGGGACACCGGTTACGCCGGCCGGCCCTTGCACCGTCGCCGTAAACGTCACTCCGGCCTCGGCAACTGAGGGGTTCACGCTCGACACCAGCACGGTCGTTGTCGGTTGTTCCATGTGCTCGGCAAGCACTCCGGAAGTCGCCGGAGCGTTGTTCGGGTCGCCACTGTAGACGGCGGTCATCTGGTGAACGCCCGGCGCGAGCGTAGCCGTCGAGAGCGTCGCCGCACCGGAAGCGGTGAGCGTCGCCATCCCGATCTGGGCAGTGCCGTCCATGAAGGTCACGGTGCCCGTCGGCACCATCGCGGCCCCATTCGAAACGACCGCGGTAAACGTCACTGCCGTGCCGACCGTTGCCGGATTCGCGCTTGGGGTCAAGCTGATTTGCGTCGGCTGCACCAGCAGCACCTGCCCAGACAGGTTGATCGTGGCCGGGCTGTTCGCGGCATTCGATACCAGTGAAATCGAGCCGGTCACCAGGGTTCCGATCACCGTTGGCGCAAACTCCACCCCCAGCGCGCAGGTCTGATTCACCGCAATCGATTGACTGGTGGAGCACGTGGTGCTCGCCGAATCGAGCGCGGAGTTGCTCACCAGGGTGAATGCGCTGAAGTTCAGTGCCGAATTGCCGTCGTTCTCAACCACTTCCGGCTGCGGCGCCGATACCGAATTGACGCGCATCACCGGGTAGCTCAACGCGGTCGCGTTCGCATACACCACGCGCATCAGGTTGTCGAAATAGTCGGCGATGTACAGGTTGCCCGGACCATCCAGAAACAGCGCGTAGGGACCATCGAGTTGCGCGCCAATGGCCGGGCCGCCGTCGCCTGAGGTGACTGCGCCCACTGCCCCCGCGATCGTCTCGATGATTCCTGTCGTTGCGCTGATCTTGCGCACCAGGTGGTTGCCGGAGTCCGCCACATACAGGTTCCCCGCCACGTCCGCCACCACCCCGGCTGGCACATTCAACTCAGCCTGCACGGCCGGGCCAGCGTCCCCGCCGTAGCCGCGCGTGCCCGTGCCCGCCAGGGTCGAGATCGTCCCCCCGCTCACCTTGCGCACGCAGTTGTTCGAAAGGTCTGCGATGTACAGATTGCCCGCACCGTCCAGCGCAATCCCCCACGGAGAGTTCAGCAGGGCCGAAGTCGCCGGCCCTCCGTCGCCTGCATAGCCCGCGGCGCCGGTTCCCGCCACGGTAGTAATGATCCCCGTGCTCAGGTCCACCCTGCGAATCACGTTGTTGTCGGTGTCCGAGATGTACAGCGCGTGATTCCCGTCGAACGCGATGCCGCTGGGATACGCCAGGTGGGCTTGCGTCGCTTGCCCGCCGTCGCCCGAGTAGCCTTCCTGCCCGCCTATGCCGGCAATCGTCGTGATGATCCCCGTCACCGCATTCACCATGCGGATCGCATGGTTGGCGCTATCCGCGATGTACAGGTTGCCCGCGCCGTCCAGCTTTGTATCGGCGGGTGTATCCAGCATTGCAGACGACGCCAGTCCACCATCCCCGGCGAACCCGGCCGTCCCATCGCCGGCCACCGTGGTGATGATGCCGGTCACCGCATCTACTCGGCGGACCCGCTGGTTGTTGGAGTCGGACAGAAACAGGTCCCCCGCGGCATCGGCCGCGCCGCCCATCGGCAGAAACAGCGGGGACTGGGTCGCCAGCCCGCCGTCGCCGCGATAGATCCACTGGCCGTCGCCGGCTACGGTAGTGATCATGCCGGGAACGAAGACCCCGGTTGCGCCCACGCCGGTCGCGATCAGCAATTCGCTGCCCAGCAAGCTTCCATCGCTCGCCCGCAGCAGCACAGCGCCCTGGCGCTGGCCGGGATACCTGGGCTGGAAGGTCACCCCCACGCTGCACGTCTGCCCCGCGAAGTAGCTTAGTCCGGTCGCGCAGCTCCCTCCCGCCGCATACGAGAAATCCTGGTTTGGCACGCCCTGAGTAATCACGGTAATCGTGCCCAGCGTGCCCGCCGCGGACATCGTCACCGGCACCATCCCAGCCTCGCTGGCGCCGCCCACCTGCGCCGGAGCGGCAAACTGATACGCCCCCGGCGCCGGAGCTGCCGCGCCCGCACCGGACGTCAACGCGAACACCATGCCCGCCATTGTCAGCAGGCTGCGAATCCCGGCCGCCCCAATCCGTAACCTGCTCCGTAACCTGCCCCGTAACCCACCCCGTGAACCGCACTCGGGGCCTGCCGGCGACCCTGCCATCCGGCTGCCTCGATTGTGGAAAAGCTGGCTGCCGGCGTTCTCGGCCCGCCGCGAACCAAATGTGGTGGAGAGCGCGTTGCTTTGCATTGCTGACTGCTGCATGTATGTGACCTTTTCTGCACGCGGAACAATGCAGCTAGGACTCCCTTATCGGCCCACCCCCAGAAGACCAATAGTTTGCTCATTGGTAAATACGACTTTCGCCCTACCATCTCCCCCTATGGAGCTATCGTTCGTCATGCGCCAATCAGGATTCCGCGCGCTCTCCCTCGCAGTTTGCCGTTCTTCTGGACGCCACGGAGGACGATTCCCCCGGCACCCCTTCAGCCCCGCCCCCATGCCCGCGCGACGCTCCCGCGTCTCGACCCAATCCCTCCCATCGGCGCGCAGGCACACCCCCCATTTAAGTTTGATTTTGGGGTACCGCAGTCTAGGCAAATGAGTGTAGACTTTTGCGCGCAGGGGATTCTGAAAAATATTGGCCTGACCAGTACATTTGACGAAGCTGTTTTACCGCACCCCGAAACAAACCGGCATCGTCCCATGGAATCTGGAGCGATGCCGGCTTGGTGGGTGGGTTGGGGAAGGTTTATGGCTTCGCGCCAACCGTTCCATTCTTTAGCGCAAGCGCAATCGGCGTGACGGTCGGAGAAGCGGCGCCCACCAGTTATCATGGTGGGTAGTAGCCAGCTTCGACGCTGTATTCTTGCGTTGTAGGAGGATTACCAGCGTTGTTCAGAACACAGCAGGTCGCCGCTCGCGCATTCGCCGCGGGCATTTTAGCCGGCTGCGTTGCAGCCGCTCAGGCCCCCATTTCACCAGCCCCGAACCCTCAGAAAACGACCGCGGTTCTGACCGTCAACGCGCGCATCGTGATCCTCGATGTAGTCGTGACGGACAAGGCCGGCAACCTGGTTCCCGGCCTCACCAGGGGCGACTTCACCGTCTATGAGGACCAGACCCGGCAGACCATCCGTTCCTTTGAAACGCCGGAGCAGCATGTTCTGCCGCCAGGCGTCAGTATCAATTCGACTGCCGACCTGGCGAAAGCGCCGGACGCGCCGGTTACGCTGCTGGTGCTGGATGAGCTCAACACGCGCTTCGAGGACATGTCGTTTGCCCGGAATTCTCTGGAGAAGTATTTGAACGCGCAACCTGCGACGCTCACTCAGCCCACCGCGCTGATCGCCGCAACCAACACCAGGTTCCAGCTCCTGCAGGATTACACGCTAAACCGCCAGGCGGTGTTGACAGCGCTCAAGAATCACTTCCCCGAGTACCCGTGGCGTCTGATGCAAAGCGGCAAGACTGGCCCCGGCGCGGCGGAGCGCCTGGCCATGTCGCTGGGCTCCCTGGAGCAGATCGCCGAAGCCGTCTCCGGCCATCCCGGGCGCAAGAATGTCATCTGGGTGGGACGTGGTTTCCCCGCGATCAATATCCAGGATTCAACCGACCAGGAAGCCGCCGTCATTCAGAAGGCAGTGCAGCACGTTATCGACGTCATGCGCGATGCCCGGATTACCCTGACCACCATCGATCCCACGGCCAACACCTCCGCCATTGTGGATATTGAAACCCCCGAAGACCTGGATATCGCCGAGGGCGCGAACGGAGCCGATCCCATGGCCGGGCTGGTGAACTTCCAACTGCTGGCGCCGGCCACTGGCGGCCGCGTCTATCTCTCGCGCAACGACGTGGGTGCGGAGATCGGCACCAGCATTCGCGATGGGAACAATTACTACACGCTCAGCTACACTCCCACCAGCCAGAGCGACGCCGCGCAGCCCTACCGCCGCATCAGCATCAAGATGAGCCGGCCTGGGCTCACGGCCACAACGCGCAATGGCTATTACATTCAATCGGCTGCGCCAGCGCCGGATTCGGCTCCCGCGGTGCTCAAGCAGGATCTGAATAAGATCGCATTCGATCTTGGTGGTGCGGCCAATAGCCAGCTCGTTTACACCGGCCTGCAGGTAACGGTGCATCGCCTGGCCGATCCGCCCAATACCTTTGCCGTGGACATCGATGCCAGGGATCTCAGCCTTCAGCGGCAACCCGAGGGGGACGCACAAGCGGAAATCACTTTGATGATCGCCAGCTTCAACCGGCAGAACAAAATAATTGCGCACCAGATTCAGGAGACGACGGCATCCATCAAGTCCGATGCAACGTCCGCGCAGCGCGCGGAATTCCGCATCCCGGCTGTGATTCCCGCGGATGCAGCCCGGGTCCGCGTGGTTGCGCGGGACACAGTGAGTGGGAAGATGGGAACCGCCGATCTCAGTCCTGCGGCGTTTCGCGCGAAATAGCCCGAGCCGGAAAACCGGGCCCGCGTTCCCGTCACAGCAGATACAAACTCCGGTTCCGCTCTAGGAACTTGTTGAA
>PLUT01000103.1 GCA_003162875.1 Granulicella sp. | reverse complement strand
CACAAGTTGTGAAGCTGTCAAGGCAGCGCGAACCCCGGCGTGCGGTCGGGAGGGTCACCCTTGGAGAAATTGCGGGCTCAGCGTAATTTGGGGGTCGCCTCTTAAAGAGACTGGTGCCTCAACTGACCATAGGTTGCATCGGTCCCATTTTCATGTATTTACGATGCAAATCTCCCGTCGATGTCCCACGGTTTGGTGGAACTTCAGCCTTATGCGTAGACCCACAATAGGATAGGGGACGACGACGGATCACCATGACGATGTGGGTGGTGGTGTGTTATCGATCGACCGTCGAGGCCATGCTGGAGCGCCGCTGCAGCACCAGAATGGCGGCGCCGCGCAGCCGGGCGACCTCCGCCTCATGGGTTGGGACCAGCTTCGGCCGCACGCCCGCCAGGGCAGATTCCGCAAACGCCTTCTCGATAATCGGGGCCAGTCTCGCCCATGCCCCCACGATGTCCCCCGCGATCAGAATCACCTCCGGGGCAAGCGTTGCCGAGATCAGCCGCAGGCCCTTGCCGACGTACTCGGCCTGCCTGGTCAGTGCGGCAATGGCGGCTGCATCTTCTTCGCCCGCCAGCCGCAGCAGGTCTTCGATGGTCCGCACCGGGACCTTCGGCTTGCTTTCGGCGTAGAACCTCAGCGCGGCCCGCGAGGAGGCGTACACCTCCCAGCACCCGCGCGCTCCGCATCCGCATACCGGGCCGTTCATGTCCAGGGGGACATGTCCGAATTCACCGGCCATGTTGTGGTCGCCGTAAATGATCTGGCCGTTCGAGAGGATGCCCGTGCCGACGCCCTCGGAGATGGTCACCAGGACCGCGTTGCGCACGCCGTCCATGCGGCCGAACCAGGTCTCGGCCAGCAGGCAGGCGTTGGCCGCGTTGTCCATCTCCACCGCCATCCCGGTGCCCTTCTCGATTGTGCCCTTGATGTCGAAGTCCGGCCAGCCCAGGTTGGGAGCGAAGCGCAGCCGCTGGGTGGCCGAATCGACGCGGCCCGGCAGCGCGATCCCAACACCCTCAAAGGAACGTTGCGCGTGGTTCGCCTTCATCCGCAGCATGCTTTCGACGATCCTGGCGATCGTCTTCTCCGGGTCTGAGGTGACCGGCAACTGGGCGCGCGAAAGAAAGCGCCCGTTCAAGTCCACGATGGCCACGGTGGCCAGCTTGGGCCGGATGTCCGCGACCAGCATCACCAGATCGTCGTTGAGCCCCACCATGGTTGGCCGGCGGCCGCGCGGAAGCCGGGTGGTGGCACCCTCCCGCACCCAGCGCTCTTCAATCAGTTGGTTCACAATCAGGGAGATTGTGCTCGGCTGCAAGCCGGACAGCCGCGAAAGCTCCGCCCGTGAGACCGGCTGGTTGGCCCGGATCACCTCCAGCACTACATCGCGATTGATGTCTCTGGCGATCTCGCTGGAGGCAAGACGAACATACGCGAGATCGACTCTCCGCATTCCACGAATCATGCTGCCCTCTACTGCTACCAGTCCGTCAGGGTGCCGTCCAATTTGCGCGCGACCGGCAGGTAGGCGCGTTGATAGGGACACTTCGCGGCCAGCTTCTCATCGATGTCGACCCCGAGGCCGGCAGCATCTCCCGGGTGCATGTACCCTTCGGCAAAACTGTACTCATGGGGGAACACCTCGTCGGTCAGACGGGTATGCGGCATGTGTTCCTGGATGCCGAAGTTGTGGATGGCGAGACCGAAGTGCAGCGCCGCCGCCATGGTGACGGGCGATAGGTCGGTCGCGCCGTGGAAGCCGGTGCGCACGTGATAGAGCGCGGCAAAGTCGGCTGTCTTCTTCGCGTGCGTGATGCCGCCTCCGTGGACGATGCTCATGCGCAGGTAGTCGATCCACTGCCGGCGGATCAGCTCGTGCGCGTCCCACACGGAGTTGAACACCTCGCCGGTCGCGAGCGGCGTGGTGGTGTGTCTGCGGATCAGTTCGAAGCTCTCCTGCAACTCGGCCGGGCAAGGGTCCTCCATCCAGAACAGGCGATACGGCTCCAGGGCTTTGCCCAGGCGCGCCGCCTCGATGGGCGTCAGCCGGTGATGCACGTCGTGCAGCAGGTGGACCTCCGGGCCCAGGTCGACCCGCAGCTTCTCGAACAGTGACGGCACGAAGTTCAGGTATCTCTCCGTGGACCACACGCCCTCGCCGGGCAGGCCGCGCTCTGCCGGCTCATACGGTTTGCCGCCCTTGGGAACCCCATAGCTGCCGGCCACTCCCGGAACGCCGCACTGCGCGCGCACGGCAAGGTAGCCTGCTTCCATGTGGCGCCGCACCGAATCGACCGCTTCTTCGATGTCCTTGCCGTTGGCATGCGCATAGACCAGCACGCCCTGCCGGCTCCTGCCTCCCAGCAGGTTGTACACCGGCGTGTTGAGCGCCTTGCCCTTGATGTCCCACAGGGCCACATCGACGGCCGCAATCGCGGTCATCGTCACCGGGCCCCGCCTCCAGTAGGCGCCGCGATACAGGGTTTGCCAGATGTCTTCGATAGCGAACGGGTCGCGGCCGATCAGGCAGGGCAGCACATGCTCGGACAGATAGCTCGCCACTGCAAGTTCGCGGCCGTTCAGGGTTGCGTCGCCCAGGCCGTAGATTCCTTCGTCGGTGCAGAGCTTCAGCGTGACAAAGTTGCGGTCGGGCGAGCAGACAATCAGGCGGGCTTCGGTGATCTTCATGATGGATTTACCGGGGTGATTTCGATGTAGTCTACCGGAGCGGGTTCCTCCGCCCTGCTGCACTTCGCGCTATTTTATTGGTGACACGAACTTTATTCCGATCGATACCGCCTGTTAAACTGCTCGCTACGTGGGCTATTGGTTTACGCCGCTGGCCAGGTAGCCGCCGTCCACCACCAGGATCTGGCCCGTCACAAAAGAGCATTCATCCGACGCCAAATATACCGCCGCGCCCGCAATCTCCGCCGGTGTGCCGAACCGCCGCATCGGTGTGCGCAGCAACTGCTCCTGGCCGCGGGCGGACTCGATGATGGTGCGATTGAGCCCCGTCGGGACGATGCCCGGCGCAATCGCATTCACGCAGACGCCGCTCTGCGCCCATTCCACCGCCAGCGACCGTGTCAGCGCGCCCACCGCCGCTTTGCTGGCGCCGTAAGCGGCAACCTCCTGGAACCCAACGAAGGTCGCCAGCGAAGCCATATTGACGATGCGCCCATAGCCGCGAAGCAGCATCGACCGGCCAAACACCTGGCAGCCGTAGAGCGTTCCCTTCAGATTGACGCTCATGATCTCATCCCAGTCCTCGTCGGAGCACTCGAGCGTCGGGACCCGCTTCGTGACCCCCGCCGAATTCACCAGAATGTCCACGTCGCCCAGCTCCGCGGCCACCCGGTCGTGCAGCGCCTGTAGCGATGCCCGTTTCGCGACGTCGGTGGTAATCCGCAGCGTAGACCGGCCGATTCCCTCGATCTCGCTCGCAATCGCATCCACGGAATCCGCCGATCGCGAGGTGGCGACCACGTCCGCCCCCGCACATGCCAGGCCAAGCGATATGGACCGGCCGATGCCGGATGTCCCGCCCACCACCACTGCGCGTCTGCCGCGGAGATTGAACATCCTTTTGAAGCTTCCCTCGAAATGAACGGGAATTGCACCTCTTCAGCAGTTTTACTCCAATTAAGTTCGAGTATCATTGAATATATTGCAACCATGCATGCTTGATCCGCAGCTCCAACCCGACCTGGATCGCTCCGCCGCCGCCCGGGTCTTCATCCTGGCGGATGACCTGACCGGCGCATGCGACAGCGGGGCTGCGTTTCTCGCTGCGGGGCGCGCCGTCCGCATCGTCCTCGATATCGCCCTCAACATTGCCCTCAACCGTGCCGGAACCACTCCGGAACTCCCCCACGCGGAAGCTGTGCTCGCGTTCACCACCGAGACGCGCAATCTGTCCGCCGGCGAAGCCGCGCTACGGAGGGCCTGTGCGCCTGCCTAGAATCGCAATTACCATCGGCGACCCCGCCGGCGTCGGCGCCGAGATTGCCCTCAAAGCCCTCGCCGATCGCGAGCTGCTCTCGCTCGCCGAATGGATCGTCATCGGTGACCACACCGCGCTCGAGGCAGTCCAGCCCGGTTATCGCGATCTGCTCGCCCCACGCGTCCGTTTCGTCTCGCCCGGGCTCCTCGATCCCTCGCAGCCCATTCGGTTTGGCACCCTGGCTGCGGCCTATGGTCTCGCCGCCATCCACTATGTGCGCGTGGCTACGGAGATGTGCCTCACCCGCGAAGCCGACGCCATGGTCACCGCGCCGCTCAACAAGGAAGCCGTCACGCTCTCCGGCCTCAGCTTCTCCGGTCACACTGAGTACATCGCCGAGCTCTGCGGCGCCACCGATTCCCGCATGCTGCTCGCCAGCGAGAAACTCGCCACCATCCACGTCTCCACCCACATCGGGCTCCAGCAGGCCTGCCGCCTGGACAAAGCCCGCATCGTCCGCACCATCGAGCTCGGCGCGGAGGCCATGCGCCTGATGCTTGGCCGCGAGCCGAAGATCGGCGTATGCGGCCTGAACCCGCATGCCGGCGAGCACAATCTCTTCGGCTTCGAGGACTCCGCCATCATTGCGCCCGCCGTCGCAGCAGCGCGCGAACTCGGCTACGACTGCACCGGCCCGCACTCGCCCGACGCCATCTTCCTCCGCGGCGTCCGCGGGGAGTTCGACCTGATCGTAGCCATGTATCACGACCAGGGCCACATCCCGATGAAGCTCATCGACTTCGAAGGCACCGTCAACATCTCGCTCGGCATCCCCATCGTCCGCACCTCCGTCGACCACGGCACCGCATTCGATATCGCCGGCCAGGGTTGTGCCGACTGCCGCAACATGCAGGCCGCTATGCGCATGGCCGTCAGGATGGCCGCAGGCCGCCTCCGCGAGCCGGCCCATCCTATGCGCGCCGAGGAGACTCGCTAACATGCGCGCCGCAGACGTCATCATCATCGTCGTCTACATGGCTGTGCTCGTCAGCGTCGGCGTGCGCTTCTTGCCGGCTCCCGCGTATGCGTCGAAGGACGGCAACATCGGCTTCCGCGTAGTACAAGCCCCCCTGAGCTAATTGGATGATCATTTCCCCGCATTTGTCCTTTGTCGCCCCACAAATGCCGGGTGCCCCACCTCCGCCCACTGCTCGGGCTCATAGCTCATAGCTCACCACTACTGTCCGGCTAGAAG
>PLUT01000347.1 GCA_003162875.1 Granulicella sp. | reverse complement strand
GTTAGTTGTTAGTTGCTAGTGAAGGCAAGAGCAAAGACAAAGGCAAAGGCGAGATGCGGGGATTCTTCGCTCCGCTCAGAATGACAACAAAAGATATCTCAGAATGACAACAGCAGATATCTTTGAGGTGGAAAAGATGGGACATATGGGAGCGCAGGCGCCGCAAGGGCCGCAGCCTTTGCCGGGAATTGCGCACGTAGTGGCGGTGGGCAGCGGCAAGGGCGGCGTGGGCAAGACGACGATTGCGGTAAACCTGGCGGTGGCGCTGGGCAAGCTCGGGTATCGCGTGGGGCTGCTGGACGCGGACATCTACGGGCCGAACGTGCCGATGATGCTGGGGCAGACGCGGCAGCCGAGCATTGTGGACGGCGACCGGATTGGGCCGCTGCTGGCGCACGGGGTGAAGTTTATTTCGGTCGGGCTGATCTCGCCGGGCGACAAGCCGATGGTGATGCGCGGGCCGATGCTGCACCAGATTATCCGGCAGTTTCTACAGCAGGTGGCGTGGGGCGAGCTGGACTTCCTGATCGTCGACTTGCCTCCGGGCACGGGCGATGTGGTGATCTCGCTGGTGCAGACGGTGCCGCTGACGGGGGCGATCGTGGTGTCGACGCCGAGCGACGTGAGCCTGCAGGACGCGCGCAAGGCGATCGAGATGTTCGGGCAGGTGAAGGTCGAGGTGATCGGGATTGTGGAGAACATGAGCCACTTCACGTGTCCGCACTGCCAGCAGGTGATCGATATCTTCTCCAGCGGCGGGGCGGAGCGGTTGGCACAGCAATATGGGCTGGAGTTTCTAGGGTCGGTGGAACTGGACCCGGAGATCCGGTCGGGCGGAGACCGCGGGCTGCCGGTAACGCTGGCCGGCGAGGAGAGCGTGATCGCCAAGCCGTTCTTCGAGATGGCGCGGAAGGTCGCGGACCGGGCCGTGCAGATTGCCGGGGCGGGCGAGCAGATCCTGGAGATCAGCTAAAGCCCCCTTCAGTATCTCATTTGAGATACAATACTGCTATGAGTTCAAAAGCTACAGTGACTACGATGATTCACGTCCGGGTGGACGAAGACCTGAAGACGCGAGCCTCCGACACATTGGAAAAGATGGGCCTAAGCCTGTCGGATGCGGTGCGGCTGTTGCTGACGCGGATCGCGGCGGAGCAGGCGCTGCCCTTTGAGGTTCGCGTGCCCAACGCGGAGACAGTTGCGGCGATGCAGGCGGGCGACCGAGGCGAGGTGACCAAGGCCTCCAGCGTGGCAGAGATGATAGCGCGGCTGAATGCGAACGATTGAGTGGACCAACGCATTCAAGCGAGATTACAAGAAGGCGTTATCCAATCTCGGTTCGCACAGCGAGCTTTTCTGAGACGCGGCAGTGCGCGGGTGGGGTTGACGGATGGAATAAACTGGATAGAGAGGTGGTACAGGGATGGTGGAGGCGGAGCGGATATCGGCGCGGCAGCGGGCGATCCTGACGGCCATCGTCGAGAACTACATTGAGACGGGTGAGCCGGTGGGCTCGGGCACCATCGCGGGGACGATTGCGCGGCTGCAGGCCGGGGGCGGCGCGGGGCTGAGCCCGGCAACCGTGCGCAACGAGATGGCCGAGCTGGCGAACGAGGGGTTGCTGGAGCAGCCGCATACGTCTGCCGGACGGGTGCCGACGGCGCGGGCGTTCCGGATGTATGTGGAGCAGTTGAGCGGCGGAGCCGGGATGGCGCGGCTGGGGCGACGAATCGTGGGAGCTGCGGGTTCGGCGCTGGAATCGCAGCGGCTGCACCTGGAGTCGCAGATCGATTCGAGTTTTGCGGGGGTATCGGGGACACAGGCGCTGCTGGAGCGAACCAGCCACGTGCTGGCGACGGTATCGAGCGGCGTGGGCGTGGCGGTGGCCGTGGTCGCGGGCGGCGACACGCTGGAGCATGTGCATTTTTCGCGGTTGGGCCAGGGCCGGGTGCTGGCTGTGGTGGTCACCACCTCCGGGCTGGTGCGCGACCGGATGCTGACCCTGGATGTGGATGTGACGCCGCGGGAGCTGGAGGCGGCAGCGAATTTTCTGAACGAACATTTCCGCGGATGGAGTGTCGAGCGAGTGCGGGCGGAGATTGGCAGGCTGGTCGAGCGCGAGCGCCGGGAGTACCACCTGATGCTGTCGCAAGTGGAGCAGTTGTGGGCGGGCGCGGTGCCGGAGAGCGGCGCGGAGGTGCAGACGGTGTACGTGGAGGGCGTGGCGAACCTGCTGGGAAACCAGGCGGTGGGCAGCGCGGAAGACGTCGCGCGGCTGCGCGAGTTGATGGCGGCGCTGGAAACGAAGCAGCGGCTGGTGGAGCTGCTGGACGCGTACATCGATGCAAAGCAGGAGAGTGTGCGGGTGATCTTCGATCTGGAAGAACACATGCCGGAGATGGCCGGGCTGGTCCTGATTGCGGCGCCGGCACGGATGGCGGGCGAAGGGCGCGGGACGGTGGGCGTGATCGGGCCAAAACGCATCCACTACGAGAACACGATGAACGCGGTGAGTTACATTGCGCAGGTGTTTGAGCGGATGCTGTAAGGACAGTGATCAGTGGTCAGTGGTCAGTGACGACGGTGCCGGTGTGTGATGGAGAGGGTGAGTGGTGAGCAGACATAAAGGGAAGCCGATGCAGGAGCCGTGGGGGAAGGTCGCGCGGTGGGCGGGAATCGGCAACAATAAGGAAGACGGGAATTTGAAGGGGAGTGCAGAGGGCATGGCTGAGGACACGATGGTGAAGGAGATGGAAGAGAAGGAACTGCCGGCGCAGAGCGTGACGGATGTGACCCCGGGCTCGGAACGCGCTGATGTGGCCGCGCTGAAGGCCGAGCTGGAGCAGGTGCGCGGCGAGCGGGACCAGTTGCTGGACCGGCTGGCGCGGCTGCAGGCGGAGTTCGAGAACACGCGCCGGCGCGAGGTGAAGGAACGGCAGGATGCGCGCGACTACGCCGTGCAGAACGCGGTTGAGCCGTTCCTGGGAGTGATGGACAACTTCCAACTGGCGCTGAAATCGGATGGCACGCTGGAGCAACTGCGCGCGGGGGTGGAACTGATCCTGAAGCAGATGGAAGAGGCGCTGAAGGGGCTGAATGTGCAGCCGGTGGAGTCGGTAGGGACGCAGTTCGACCCGCGCATCCACGAAGCTCTGGGCAGCATCGAAACCACGGAGTTTCCGGACCACCAGGTGCTGGAAGAGATCCGCAAAGGGTATCGCATTCGCGGGAAGCTGCTGCGGCCGGCGCTGGTGCGGATTGCCAGCAATGCGGCGCAGAAGAGTGAGTGAAGCAGTTGTTAGTTGCTGGTTGTTATGGGTTGGTTGAGGGCAAAGAAAGTGCCGATAGATATTGGTGGGAGTGATTCTTAAGAGATGAGTGCGACGGCAAACGTGACCAAGCTAGATTTCTATGAGGTGTTGGGGGTTTCGCGGGACGCGAGCGATGCGGAGTTGAAGACCAGCTATCGCAAGCTGGCGATGCAGTATCATCCGGACCGCAACCCGAATAATCCCGAGGCCGAGGAACAGTTCAAGGCGTGCAGCGAGGCGTATTCGGTGCTGAGCGACCCGGAGAAGCGCGCAGCGTACGACCGGTTCGGCCATGCGGCGTTCCAGAACGGCGGCGGTGCGGCCGGAAATCCGTTCCAGGGCGCAGGCTTCCAGGGAGACCTGGGCGACATCTTCGGGGACATCTTCGGCGAGATGTTCGGCGGGGGCGGCGGCAGGCGGGCGTCGCGGGTGCAGCGAGGGCGCGACCTGCGCTATGACCTGACGCTGGAGTTCGAGGAGGCGGTCGCCGGCGTAGAGAAGGAGATCATCATCCGGCGGCTGGAGCCGTGCGAAGACTGCCGCGGGACGGGCAGCGCGAACGGCAAGGCTCCGGCAACGTGTACGCAGTGCGGGGGCCGCGGGCAGGTACGGTTCCAGCAGGGATTCTTCTCGGTGGCGAAGACGTGCTCGCGTTGCGGAGGCACGGGTTCGATAATCACCGAGCCGTGCCCGGGATGCCGCGGCGAGGGCCTGCAGCCGAAGCGGCACACCATCCTGGTGAAGGTGCCGGCAGGCGTGGAGCAGGATACGCGGATCCGCTACCAGGGCGAGGGCGAGGCCGGCCGGTTCGGCGGGCCCGCGGGCGATCTGTACGTGATTCTGACGGTGAAGGCGCACAAATTCTTCGAGCGCGACGGCGATGACCTGCACTGCGTAATGCCGATCTCGTTTCCGCAGGCGGCGCTGGGGACGGAGTTGGAGATTGAGACGCTGGACGGGCCGGCGACGATCAAGGTTCCGGAGGGCACGCAGAACGGGCGGCAATTCCGGCTGCGCAACAAGGGCGTGCCGCACCTGAACGAGCACGGCAAAGGCGACCTGGTGGTGGAGATTCGCGTGGCGACGCCGTCGAAGCTGAACAAGCAGCAAAAGGAGCTGCTGCGGCAGTTGGGCGAGACCATGGTGATGGAGAATACGCCGACCAGCCGGGGTCTGTTCGAGAAGATGAAGGATATTTTTAGCTGAGCGAGTCAGCAAGTCAGCAAGACGGGGCGGTCGGGCGAGAGCT
>PLUT01000115.1 GCA_003162875.1 Granulicella sp. | reverse complement strand
CTCGACACCCTACACTGGACTGGAACGCAAATTCCTGAGCCTGGTCCGGAGTTTTGGCGCATCTAAAACCTATGCAGACCCCACCGGCAGTCGAGCCGCAGATCGGTTCCTTCGTCCTGGCGGGGCCCACTCCGCCCGCGGATATCGTAGCCGCGCTGCGCAAAGTCGAAGGTCTCGACGGTCTCTCCGAGCAGGACTACCTTTGGCTCGCTCGCAACGGCGTTGAGCGCAAAGTCGGGCCCGGCGTGATGGTCTTTCGCGAAGGCGATCCGCCGTTCGGCATGAACATCCTGCTCGCCGGAGAGATTCATGTGCGCCGCAGCCAGAGTGGCAGCCTCTCGCTGTTCATCGCGCGCGTCGGCCAGCTCTCCGGCTTGCTGCCGTTCTCCCGGATGAAAGGCTACGGCGGCAACGGCTACAGCGTTGGCAATGCCTGGTCGCTCGACATCCCCAAGCAGAGTTTCCCGGAGATGCTGGCTGCCATCCCTTCCATGGCACAACGCTGCGTCTCGGTCCTGCTCAATCGCGTGCGCGAGGTTACCCGCATGGAGATGCAGGCGGAAAAGCTGACCGCGCTCGGCAAACTCGCGGCCAACCTCGCCCACGAACTCAACAACCCTGCCTCCGCGGCCCAGCGCTCCGCCGCCAGTCTCTTCGGCGAACTCCGCCAGTTCGGCGACCAGAAGCAGCAGCTCGGCGCAGCCCTGGCCGAGGCCGGACAATACCAGCAGTATCAGGACTGGGCCCGGCGAACCCGCGAAAAGATGGCCGGCTACACCAGCCGCGCCATCCTGCCCGACAACCCCCTCGATCTCAGCGACCGCGAGGACATCTTCCGCGCCTGGCTGGAAGCCCATGGCGTTCCCGAGCCCTGGAGCGTCGCTGCCGTCATCGCCGAGTCACCCATGACGCTCGCTAACATCGACGAACTCGCGGCCATCGTATCGCCCCAGGCGCTAGCCGTCTCCGCCGCCGCCTTCGCCAGTTCGCTCCGTGTCGAACGCATGGCCGAGACCGTCCTCAACTCCACGGTGCGCATCTTCGACCTCATCTCCGCGATCAAGGACTACTCCTACATGGACCAGGCGCCCATCCAGGAGATTGACCTTGCCCAGTCTCTCGATACCACCCTCACCATGTTCAACTCACGCCTCGATCGCGTCCTGGTCGAGCGCCAGTATGACCCCGATTTGCCCCTCATCAGCGCCTATGGCAGCGAGCTCAACCAGGTCTGGACCGAGCTGATCCAAAACGCGCTCGACGCCATGAGTTTGACGCCCGTGTCCAGCGAAGACGGCTTTCCCCGCGGCACCCTGCGCCTGAAGACCAGCCAACTCGGCGAGATGGTGACAGTCGAGGTTTGGAACGATGGCCCAGGGATCCCGCCCGAGGTTGTCACCCGCATCTTCGAGCCGTTTTACACCACCAAACCGCCCGGTCAGGGCCTCGGCCTCGGCCTCGACTCCGTCACCCGCATCGTCAACAAACACAACGGCTTCGTCACGGTCGATTCGAAACCCGACTCCACCTGCTTCCAGGTTCGTTTGCCCATCGAACGCGCGCAGGCATACTGACGACGCCGCCCGCTTGCGCCGCGGCACCAATGGAATCAGTGGGTTGACTACGTCCAGCTAGGTGGTAATCTCCACGCCGCGCCAGAATGCCACATGGTGCTTGACGGCCCGCGCAGCCGGCTTGGGATCAGGGTAATACCACGCCGCGTCGGGGTTCTCCTGGCCATCCACCACCAGGGTGTAGTAGCGCGCCTGGCCCTTCCAGGTACAGTTCGAAGTGGTTGAACTCGCCTTGAAGAATTCCCGCTTTACCGACTCATCCGGAAAGTAAATACTTCCCTCGACTGTCTCGTAGGTCTCGCTTTCGGCGAGGGTCTGACCGTTCCACACTGCCTTAGCCATAAGTCTATCCTGCATTATTTTCAATAAGTTGCCGACGCCATCCGGGAAAACCCCATAGGCGGTCGGGCCACTCGGCCCAACTCGTCCACCTCTCTTTGTAACAGAAATGGGGCAAAAACAAAAGTCCCCGAACGGGTCATCCCTTCGGCTGGCGATCCGATCGGCGATTGCGGGTCTTCAGAGGCTGCTGAAAAACCCTGCTCCATGCGTTTTCCGGAGTAGCAGCGGGCTGGTAGCCCGAGGCTTTAGCCTCGGGTCTCAAGCGGTAAGTTGCACGTAAATAGGCGGGCTTTAGCCCCGGGCTTGCTCTCCGCGTCGCCATTCCGACCTTTTCATCACCCTCTTCAAGCCACGCTCTCGACTACTGGACGCGTCTTCTCCGCATCAGGCAGCGTCAGCACCGGCACCTCCACCGACTTCGGCGGCCCTACTTTTTTTTTATAGCTGCAGTCCGGAGTTGCCGGCGCCGCTTCCTCCGGCGCGCCCTTCCGCTTCCTGCGTTTGGGCAACTCCTCACGGTTATTGGGGCACACCAGGAAGGTCCCCTTCGCGTTCGCCAATTCCAGCAGATATGCGCTGTCGCATTTTGGACACACCTGGTTGATCAGTTTCAGGTTGCTGGCAAAATCGCATTTGGGATAGTTCACGCACCCATAAAACGTGTCGCCGCGCCGGGTCTTGCGCACCGCGATGTCTCCGCCGTCCTTCGGGCACTTCACCTCCAGCAGCTCCTGCTTAACGTACTTGCACTTGGGATAGCCGCTGCACGCGATGAACTCGCCATATTGCCCGTCGCGCTGCAACAGCGGCTTGCCGCACTTCGGGCATGCCTCGTCCAGTTGCACCGGCGGCTTCTGCTGCACCTTCTGGGTCAGCTTGCGGATGGTCCGGCACGGCGGGTCGGCCGAGTAGTCCGGGCAGCTCATAAACGGACCCCACGGCCCATTTTTCAGCACCATCTCCTTGCCGCAGTTGTCGCAGAACTCCTTCTCCGGAACGTCGTCTGCGCCCGGCGCGCTCAGGTCCGGCTTGGCCGCGAAGTTCTCCTTGGTGAAGTCGCAGCTTACCTGCTCCACCGTCACCTTGCGCCCTTTTCCGGCCGAGTCCTCCACCGCCTCCGCGATCGCTGCCGCCAGATCCTTAGCCTCCGCGACCTCCTTCGAGAACGTGCTCGCGTCCCCTTCCGTAACCCGCACCGTCATCGGAAAATGCAGGGCCTTCGTGACCTTTTTCAGCACCGCCTTGGGGTCCTTCTTCCACGGTCCCATCGCAACCGTCACCGGCTTCTTCTTGGTGAAGTTTGAGCACGAGTAGAAGCTGCCGAACTTGCCCCACTTCAGCAGCAGCGGGCTTCCGCACTTGTCGCAGATCTCCTTGGTCGGCTGCTCCATGCGCTTGATGTCTTCCATGTGCTCGGCCGCGACCGCTAGCTCTTCCTCAAAGTGGTCGTAGAAGCCGTTGAGCAAATCGGTCCAGCGCTCTTCTCCCTCTTCGACCGCATCCAGCTCGCTCTCCAGCTTTGCCGTATACGCGGTGTCGAAGATGTACGGAAAATTCTTGACCAGCAGCTTGGTTACCACGGTCCCAATCTCGGTGGGCACGAACCTGGCCTGAATCTTCTTCACATAATCGCGGTCCTGGATTGTATTGATGATGGACGCATAAGTGGAAGGCCGCCCGATGCCCCGCTCTTCCAGCACTTTCACCAGGCTAGCCTCGTTGTAACGCGGCGGCGGCTGCGTGAACTTCTGTTCCGGATCGAGCGTCACCAGGCGCAGTGCCTCACCGTCTGCCAGCTCCGGCAGCCGGCGCTCTGAATCGTCCTCGTCGCCTTCCCCGGTAGGAACTTCGCCCCCGGTTCCCGCCAACCGCTTCGCCTGCGCCTGTTCCGCCTGGGAAGCCTGCTTCTTCGCCGCTTCGCGCTCTCGCTTGTCCTCTTCCTCAAACTTCAGAAAGCCGTCGAACTTTAGCACGCTCCCGGTCACCCGGAAGTCATATGCGTGGTCCGCCTTCGCCTCGATGTCCACCGTCGTCTGGTCGAACACTGCCTGGGTCATCTGGCTGGAAACGAACCGCTGCCAGATCATCCGGTACATCCGGAACTGTTCCTCGCTCAAATACCGGCGTATCGACTCCGGCGTGAAGCTGACGTTCGTCGGCCGAATCGCTTCGTGCGCGTCCTGCGCATCCTTCTTGCCCTTGAACTCATTCGCCTTCTCGGGCAGATATCCCGGCCCCAGCTTCGCGATGTACTCCCGCGCTTCGAGGATTGCATCCGGATTGACGCGGATCGAGTCGGTCCTCATGTAGGTAATCAGACCGACCGTGCCTTCATTGCCGATCTCCACGCCTTCGTATAAACGCTGCGCCACGCCCATCGTGCGCCGCACGTTGAAGCCCAGCCGGCTCGATGCATCCTGCTGCAGTTTGCTTGTCGTGTAGGGAGCTGAAGGATTGCGCCTGCGCTCTTTCTTCTCCACGGAACGCACACGCCACTTCGCCTTCTCAAGTTGCGCTACAACTTCGTCGGTCGCCTCCTTATCCGGCAGCGCATTCGTCAGAAACTGCTCCTTGCCATCCTTGTCGGTTCCGTTGGCAACGCGCAGCGGCTGGCCGCTCACGCCCACCAGCCGCGCCGCAAACGCAGGCCGCCCGCCGCCCGCATCCAGTTCGGCGTCGACGGTCCAATACTCGACCGGCTGAAACTCGTTGATCTCCTGCTCGCGCTCCACAATCAGCCGCAGCGCCACCGTCTGCACTCGACCAGCGCTCAAGCCGCGTCGAACCTTGTCCCACAACAGCGGCGAAACCTGGTATCCCACCAGCCGGTCCAGCACACGCCTCGTCTGCTGCGCGTCCACCAGGTTTTCATCCAAATCGCGCGNNTTCGACTTGTCCTTCATCACCGGCTCAAGCTGCATCGCCAGGTGCGCGGCAATCGCCTCGCCTTCGCGGTCCGGGTCCGGCGCGAGATACACGTAGTCCGCCTTCGCCGCCAGCTTCCTCAGGTGCGCCACAACCTTCTCTTTGCCCGGAGACACAATCAGCGTCGGCTCAAACGTCCGGTTCACAAGCTCNNATACTTATTGATCGTCTTCGCCTTCGCGGGCGATTCCACGATCACCAGTGACTTTGCCATTTGCTCCCTTTATCTATAAAACAAACTGCGATTGCAATAGACCATGCTTCCGCATCTTTCCAATGCGAACCTAACACGGAACCGCCAAAGATGCGAACCCACCGTCCCCAGGAAAACTTCGGGGTCAGTCGAGAATCTACACCCATAGACTGCTTTTCTTCAATTCCGTTTCACCGAGAGGAGGACATTTGCCACCCATTCGCCGACCGCCGAAAGCCGATCGCTGACAGCTGATTCCATTCTCTCAAGTTGTTGAAGCGGCTCCGCGTTTCAAGCCTCATAGCTCGTCGCTCATCAGCTCACAGCTCGATACCCAAAGAAAGATTATTGCCGGCCACCCATTCGTTATCAGAAGCAGCGCACGTAGTTCTTGCCCGGAAACTGCTTCACACGGCCGCGCAACTCCAGTTCGAATAGCGCGGTAAATATCTCCGCCGAACCCAACCGCGTCTCCAGCCCCTCAATCAATTCATCCAGCTGCATCGACTCATCGCGCCGCAGGCATTCGAGCACCAGGCGTTCGTACTCCGGCAGCGGCGCGTCCTCGTGGTCGTTAAATAGAGATGCAGCCCCGCCCTGCTGGGATTCAATCTGCCCCGCGGCCTGCATCTCGTTTTCCAGCGTGTGCTTCACGTCCGAGGGCAGGTCCTCCCACACATCCTCCCAGGTGGCTGTCAGCTTTGCGCCCTGCTTGATCAGCGTGTTAGGCCCCCAGGCGTTCTTGCTGGTCACGTTGCCCGGCACGGCATACACGTCGCGATTTTGCTCCATGGCGCAGCGCGCGGTGATGCGCGTGCCTGAATACTCGCCTGCCTCGACCACCAGGACGCCGACGCTCATCCCGCTCAGAATCCGGTTGCGAATGGGAAAGTTCTGCGGCGCCGGGAACGTGCCCAGCGGATACTCGCTCACAATCGTCCCGCCCGACTCCACAATCCTCTCCGCCAGCCGCTTGTTCTCCTTGGGATACACCACGTCGATGCCTGTCCCCCACACCGCAACGGTCTTTCCCCCCGCGTCGAGCGCGCCCTTGTGCGCCGCCGAATCCACGCCGCGCGCCATCCCGCTCAGGATCGTCAGCCGCCGATTCGCCAGATCGCGCGATAGCATCTCCGCCATGCCCAATCCATACGGCGATGGCTGCCGCGTTCCAACCACCGCGATTCCGGGCCGCGCCAGCACGGTCGCATCGCCGCGAATCCACAGCACCGCGGGCGGATCGTAGATCTCCAGCAGCCGCTCGGGATAGGCCTCGTCTTCGCGAGTCAGCAGGAAGCCGCCCGCCTCCGCGACCCGCTTCGCCTCGTCCTCCGCCGCGATGAACGCGCGCCCCTCGAAGACGAACTGCGCCGCCTGCGCGGGCAAACCCGCACCCTCCAGCTCCGTCAACGACGCTTCGAACACTCGCTCCGCCGCGCCGAGCCGCGCCATCGCCTTGCCGATCCGCGTTGGCCCCATTGCCGGCGTCAGCGCCAGGGCCATCCACCCAAGCCTTGCTTTCTCTTTGGTCTCCAGCGCTTGCTGCTCTGCGTCGCTGCTCGTCGTCATCTGTCTCCGTCACGCTGGTCGTACTGCTCCGCACTCACTTGCTTCCTAACGGCTGCAAGCCGGCCTTCGCCAGCATCGCGAAGAATTGCCGCTGCGTGCGCATATCGATGGCCTCCGCAACCAGCTTCCCGTCTCGATCGAAGACAAATGTCCTCGGCAGCCCGTCGACGTGAAACTGTTTGGCCACTTTGCCTCCGTCGTCGGTCAGCACTGGGGGATGATATCCCAGCGGAGAAAGATAGGCATTTACCTGGAACGGATTCTCGTCCGTAATCGACAGAACCACCAAACCTTGCTGCTGATAGTGGGTATAAATCAGATCGAGATCCTGCATCTCCTTGCGGCAGGGTTGGCACCACGTCGCCCAGAAGTTGACCAGCACAATCTTGCCGCGTAGCGCAGAAAGCGTAACCTTCTTCCCGTTCAGGTCCTTCAACGTAAAATTGGCCTTCGCCACGTCCGCGTCGTTGGCCACGAGAATATCGTCGGCTTTGCTCAGCATTGGATCCTTGAAGTCCGTTGTAATCCCCTCGTAGCGTGCCAGCTTGGCAAGGTCGGTATACGGCATGGCTGGCCGGCCATCTTTCAAGGGCGGCTGAGGAGTTTCTTTCAATGCCTGCGCCAGCGTATTGGCCACCGCCTGTAGCGTCTCCTGCCCGGGGTCCCCCTCGGTCGCCAGGTGAGTCAAGCTATCGGCGAGCTTCAGCTTCGGAAGTCCCGGCGGCAGGGTGCGAATGTCGTTGGCAATTTTAGTCGTCGCGGCCGGCCGCTGTGGATCGGGAACGGCGCGCAGGCCGTCGAGTTGTTTGCCGATGGAAGACACCGTCGCCTGACCCCAAAGAGCGGGAGAAGCGAGTAATGCAAAAGCGATGAAAAGCGCACATCTTCGATTCGTCATAGAGGGTTCGCATCCCTTGAGTTGCGAAACAATTGTAGCCGGTGGGCTCCCCAATGCCTACCGATTTCACATTCGCCGCCCGTCCCGCTCTAAACTGGAGTCTTGGGCCTGCACACATCAAATCGCCTCCGTGTCGCCGCCATTGGCTTCCTCAACCCCGCGCCTCTGATGTGGGACTTCGAACACCTCCCCTGCAGCACCGAGCTCGCCCAACGCTACCGGATCCACAACACCCAGCCCTCGTTATGCGCGGACGATCTCCTCGCCGGCCGCGCCGACCTCGGACTCATCCCCATTGCATCGCTCACGCCATCGCTGGCCATCGTCCCCGGCTGCACCATCGCCTCGCTGGACCGCGTCCGCTCCATTCAACTCATCGTGAAGATGAACCGGGTGCCCCACGTCAGACGCACCTCGTCTGACGTGGGAAGTTCTTCCGACATCGACCGGGCCCTCGCTCAGGTTCGCACGGTCGCCGCCGATACGGCCTCGCGCAGTTCACTCGCATACGCACAGCTCCTCTTCCGCGGATTCATCGGCAATGATCCGGAGTTCGTCCCTGCCGCAGCCGATCCTTTTGCCATGCTCACCCAGGCCGATGCCGCGCTGCTGATCGGCGACCCCGCGCTGCTGGCGCTCGAGAACCGCGAACCCATCGAAGCCGTGGCCGGGCCATGCCTTTGGCTGGACATGGCCCACCAATGGCGGTCCCGCACCGGCCTGCCCTGGGTGGCCGCCGTTTGGGCCGTCCGCCCGGAGGCGCTGGCTGCCGCGGCGGTCGAACCGCCTCGGCTGATCGCAGACCTCCAGCAATCCCGCGACCGCGGCCTCAAGCACATCGAACAGCTGGTGGAAGAGTGGACGCCGCGCATTGCAGTCCCACCCGCCACCATTCGCCACTATCTCAGCAGCAACATTCATTACACGCTGTCGCCGGCCTGCATTGACACGATCCGGCTCTTCCGCCGCTATGCTTTTGAAGCCGAAATTCTGCCGCCCCTCCCCAACCTTCGTTTCCTGTAAACTCCACTCGAGACCCGAACTACCCGCGACTTCCACCGTTACCCGCGCGTCTATTCTTCTGATGACTCTCCAGGCCACAGCCACGATGACCTCCCTTCGCCCCTTGCTCGCGGTCCTCGCGGCCGCGACCCCCGCCGCAACCCGTCACGGCAACCCGCTCGTCCACCTGCTGCTCTCCTTCGGCATCGTCGGCGTGCTGCTGGTCTCCATTGTCGACTCGTCCTTCGTCCCGCTACCCATTCCGGGCATCACCGACATTATGATCGTAGTGCTAGCCGCCCAGCACTCCAACCTTTTCCTGCTGATTGGCGCCGCGACACTTGGCTCTTTCCTCGGCGGATTCTTCAGCTACCAGGTGGGGCACGCCGGCGGTCTCAGCTTCCTGGAAAAACACGTTCCCGCCAATATCTTCAAGCCCGTATGCAGATGGATGCAGACCCACGCCGTCCTCTCCGTCGCGCTGCCCGCCGTCCTGCCTCCGCCGATGCCGCTCTCACCCTTCGTGCTCGCCGCCGGCGCGCTCAAGATGGCGCGCGAAAAGTTTCTCATCACCTTTACCGTCAGCCGCTTCCTGCGCCACTCCCTGGCCGCCTGGATCGGCGTCTACTATGGTCCGCACGTGCTGCGCATCTGGAACATATTCAGCCGCAAATACGGAACGGAAATTCTCATCGCGATCTGGAGTGTCATCCTGATCAGCGTCGGCATCGCTTTCTGGAAGCTCTACAAGACCTCGCGCTCGGTTCGCGCGCATCAGCCGGATTCAGGCGCACCCGCCCAAGCCTGACCCGCAAGCTCTTGCCTTTGTCTTTACTAATGCGGGGTCTCGAAAGTTAGCTACAAGAAATGAAGTGTCATCCTGAGCGGAGATTGGCGCGCATTCTGCGCCAATCGCAGTCGAAGGACCTGCGGTTAGGAACCTCGACGTATGCAATGAACTTCAGAGACAGGATACTGGCAACTGACAACTAGCAACTGACAACTGCCCTCTACATCTCCCACTGCAGCAGCGTAGCTCCCACCGTAAAGCCCGCGCCCACGCTCACCAGCAGCACCAGGTCGCCCTTCTTCAGCCGGTTCTCCTCCAGCGCCGTCTGCATCGCTATCGGAATCGTCGCCGCCGTGGTGTTGCCGAAGCGGTCGATGTTGATTACCACTCGCTCCAGCGGCAATCCCAGCCGCTCCGCCGTGGATAGAATGATCCGCTTATTCGCCTGGTGCGGAATGAACAAAGAAAGGTCCTTGCCGGTCACTCCATTCCGCGCCAGCACGGTCTCCGATGCCTCGGCCATCTTGCGCACCGCGAATTTGTAAACCGCGTGGCCGTCCTGATGCACGACGTGCATATTCTTGGCCACCGTCTCCGCCGTCGGTGGATGCAGGCTGCCGCCTCCCGGCATATTCAAGGACACGGCTCCCGAGCCGTCGATCTCATGCAGGTAGTCGATCATTCCGATCTCGCCCTCGGCACACGGCTCCAGCAGCACCGCGCCCGCGCCATCGCCAAAGATCACGCAGGTCGCGCGGTCCTTGTAGTCGATGATCGAGCTCATCACATCCGCTCCAATCACCATCACCTTTTTCTGCGCACCGCTCTCAATCAGCTTCGCGCCCATCTGCAGCGCATAGGGAAACCCCGAGCACGCCGCCGAAAGGTCGAATCCCCACGCACCCTTCGCGCCAATCTTGTTCTGGACCAGGCACGCTGTCGCCGGAAACATCATGTCCGGCGTCA
>PLUT01000357.1:2062-4211 GCA_003162875.1 Granulicella sp. | reverse complement strand
GCTGGCTCAGGCTCTGATCGAAGTCCCATTGTCCGGGCCAGACGAAGCGCCGGCAATGCCGTACTTCGATCTTGCCAGACTGGTGCGATACGAGGGAGTCAGAACGGATTTCACGGGCCCGCAGCTTGCCAAGGCGAACGCAATTCTGGCGGCGAGCGACGCGGATGTTGAGAAGGCCGACTTTACGCTGAACGACATGAAGGGGAAGAAGTACACGTTCTCAGCGCTTCGCGGCAAGGTTGTGCTGGTCAACTTCTGGGCTACCTGGTGTCCTCCCTGCCCCAAGGAGCTGTCCGACCTGGATGCGGTGTATGTGCGTTTGCAGTCGCAGGGACTGATCGTCCTCGCGATTACGCCGGACGCCCCATCCGACCTGAACAGATTTTTCAGCGGGGGCGGGGTCCACCTGCCTGTGCTTCTCGACACGGACGGAAAGGTTCTGGAGGAGTTTCATGTGGATGGGTTGCCGATGACTTTTGTCTTCAACCGAAAGGGAAGGCTGGCGGCGAAGTCAATCAATGTGCGCAACCAGCACCAGTTTCTGTTGATGCTGGCAAAGGCTGGCCTGCACCCGTAGTTCTGTCGAATGCAGTCGAGGGTTCGGCTTCAGCTTTCCTCAGTGCTCGTGCCTGCGTGATGCTCTCCATTGGACGCGGATTTTTTGCATTGTGTGCTGTGTAACGGAGAGCGATGACGACGATCGGCGTTACTGTTTGCCGCGATCCGATGTGTGTCCAGGCAGTTCACTTTCGTTTGCCTCCCATTCTCAGATGCAATGCTCGGCTTGCGATGACCTCCATGCGTCGAGGCTGGCGTACTGAACAGCCAGCCGCTGTGAAGGCTCAACGTTTTTCCAACTGCTCAGGCCCGCTCGGCGCGCATTGTGCGCATAGTCACAGCGTCGTTCGCGATCCAACTTCTATCCTATAGAAGCCGTTGATCTTATGAATCGGAGCGCACAGAACAAATGAGATTGGAAACCTATGTTCATATTGGGTAGCTCCGCGCTTCTGCTTGCCCTGCTGCTCGCGATCTGCAGTCTCGTTATGGGCGCGGTCGCGCTGCGTCAGATCTCGACCGGGCGTCGAGGCCCCATATCCCCGGAGCGCCTGTCCGATGCGGCGCGGCGCGCTGGAATGATGGGATTCGCCGCGGTTTCGGCAGCGGTCTTCGCGCTGCTGTGGGCGATCTTCACCAACGACTTCTCCTTCACCTACGTCCTGCACGAATCCAACCGCGCGCTGCCCGCAGCGTACAAGTTTGCCGCGCTCTGGTCTGGCCAAGAGGGATCGCTGCTGCTGTGGGCCTGGCTGCTGGCAGGGTTCAGCTTCATCGTTCGCCTGCGGCACACAGCCGGCTTCCGGCTTACCGCCTTTGCGTCGACCATTCTGGCTGGCATCGAGGTCTTCTTTCTTCTTCTGCTCAACTTCGAGGCACTGCCCTTTACCTGTCTGCCTGGCGCGGTCCCTGTAGATGGCGATGGCATGAACCCATTGTTGCAGTATCCCGAGATGGTCATTCATCCGCCACTGCTCTATCTCGGATATGTAGGCTTCAGCGTGCCGTTTGCCTTCGCCCTCGGTGCGCTGATGATGCGCGCCCCGGTAGACAAGTGGCTTCCCATCACCAGACGCTGGGCGATCGTGGCATGGCTGTTTCTGACCTGCGGAGTTGTCCTCGGAATGCACTGGGCTTATGCGGTGCTGGGATGGGGAGGATACTGGGGCTGGGACCCGGTGGAGAACGCGTCGCTGATGCCGTGGCTTACCGGAACGGCCTTTCTGCACTCGACCATTATGCAGGAAAAACGCGGAATGATGAAGACATGGAATATCTGGCTCCTCTTCTCCACCTTTCTGCTCTGCATCTTCGGCACACTGCTCACGCGCTCGGGCATCGTCAGCTCCGTCCACGCCTTCGGCCAGTCCTCGATCGGCACCTGGTTCTGGAGTTTTCTCGCACTGGTACTGGTGGTATGCGCGACCACCTTCGTCGTTCGTCGTGACCATCTGAAGCCCGAGCATTCCATCGAGTCGCTTGTCTCGCAGGAGTCGAGCTTTCTCTTCAATATCCTTGTGCTGCTCGCGGCCTGCGTCGCCGTCTTCTGCGGAACGCTTCTCCCCGTCTTCTCGCAATTCGCGGTGGGCAA
>PLUT01000357.1:0-2057 GCA_003162875.1 Granulicella sp. | reverse complement strand
CGGACCAGGGCGACCTCTATGCGCTTGTATGCTTCTCCATCTCCGCCTTCGTCATTGTCGCCATCGGCAGAGAGGTTGTGCGCGGGGCACTTTCGATCCAGCAGCAGACCGGGAAGAATCTGGCGTCTTCGACGCTGCGGCTTGCCCGCGGCAATACCCGGCGTTACGGCGCATTTATCGTTCACTTCGGCATTGTGCTGATGTTTATCGGGTTCGCCGGTTCGGCCTTCAACCGCAGCGTCGAGAGAGAACTCAATGTTGGACAGAGCATGGATCTCGGCCCCTACCATCTGGTCGCCCAGGGCTACACGCAGCAGTCCAACGATAACTACGTTGCAGGAAACCTTCTGGTCGATGTCTACCGCGGCGGCAAAAAGCAGTTTCAACTCGCACCGCAAGCGCGCCTCTACCAGACCAGCCAGAACGTACAGACAATGGTTGCCAATCACTCCACGCCACTGTGGGACCTATATGTCGTCTTCGAGGGACAGAACCAGGACAGCGGACTGCCTGTGATCAAGGCGTTCCTGAATCCGCTCGTCGTGTGGATATGGATCGGTGCTGTCATCGTCCTCTTCGGCACCCTTGTCGCATGCATTCCGAGCATCTCGGCAATCGAGAACTATTGTGAACCGAAACCGAAACAAGCCGCAGGAAAGTTGAACCTATGAATTGGACAGAAGAGATCATCATCCTGGCAATCGTTGTGATTCTCGTGCGGGCAGCCTATCGCAAGCTGCAGTTGAATTATCCAGTCGCGATGGGTGATGTGAAGCTGGGAGATCGCTACGGCGGAGTTCTTGGCCTGCCTATGACATTCTTGATCGACCGTCATGGAGAGATTCGCGCAGAATTTCAGGGCGAGACGGACCTGAACAAGATCCAAACGCAATTGCAATCACTCTTACCCAGCCGTTGAACGCGGCGGACACCTGGTTCAAACCTAGGAGTTCGTTGTCACCAGGAACGTCGCCCAGGCGTGCGCCCTTTCTACTCCGTCCGCGGAGGTGAGGCTGCCCTCCGTCACGATTTTTCTTCTCTGGACGCGGACCAGCCAACCCCGAACACGGAGTACATCGTTCACGCTGACCTTCTTGCGAAAGCGAATCCTCATCTCCGCCGTTAAAGCTTCATACCCCGCGGCGATGATTGCCTGGGACATCGCTTCGTCCAGAACCGCGCAGATAACCCCGCCATGAATGACCCCATTGAAGCTCTCCCACCCGGCCAAGGCCGTCCACTTCGCCGTGGAGACATTGCCATCAGTCTGAAACTCCAGATGCAGTCCACACGGGTTTTCTTGCCCACACACGACGCAAGCAGGATTCAGGGGCGTGGTCGCGCGTGGCTTCTGCGGCAGTGGATCGGAACCAATCCCTAGATGATTCTCCGCGGCGCAAACCATCGTCTCTGCCAAAAGCAGATCCCGCTCCGCCACTCCATCCTGGTTCGACATGAAATCTCCTGCTATTCGTTCAGCGTAACTGGTTATCGTTAGCTAACCGACGCGACGCCTGCGCCTAAACACCAATACGGGAAACGCGCCGCACCCTCATGTATCTTGTCGAGCCACGACTTCCCTGTGAAACGAGATCATCTCCCTGCCCAGCGCCTCCAAAAGATGCGCCCAATCGCGAAGATGCGTGTGACCAGCTCTGGTCAGGGAATAATTGCGCCGCGCGGGGCCATCACCGTCGTCCCATGTCGAGCTGACGTAACCGTTCGCCTCCAGAGTGCGAAGAGTTCTATAGAGTGCAGCACCCTCGATCGTAGCGTCGGTGAGAGCGTACTGGGTTAGGCACTCCGCAATCTCGTAGCCATATGATTTCTTCTTCTCCTTGAGAATCCGCAATACAACCGGCTCAATAAACCTCGAGACGTTGCCCATCGCACAGGTGCAGGGCTGGCCCATACCCGGTTGCCTGCATCCATCCCGCCTAGACCCCTTGGCAGGTACGCTGATATTGGCTTCAGATTTGCGATCGATTGGCATTGCGGTCTGCAGTCTGCCTTCCTTTACTGAGGTAGAAAGCTCTCTCTAGATGTATATTACATCT
>PLUT01000298.1 GCA_003162875.1 Granulicella sp. | reverse complement strand
CTTAAGTGAAAATGCTCTAGTTGCCCAGATTCCAATTGCCCGGCGGTAGATGCGGGGCACTCGTCAGCGGCGGCTACGGTGCGGAGTAACGAAACGGGCTCTGGAACTCTTCGAGGCAGACGAAGCTGCTATCTCGCGGGGATACGATGGGTTCCTCTATCGGCCACGCCGCTCCGAAGGAGTCCCAGCGGATTCCGGCATCGTGGGCGTCGTCGTGCTCGCTGGTGACGTGGTAGACCATGACGGCGGGGGCTTCGCGCACACAGAAGCCGTGGGCGATTCCGCGAGGAAGGTAGATGGCGTTGCTGGCCAGGGTAGAGAGCTCGCAGACCTCATGTTTGCCGTAGGTCGGCGAGCCGACGCGGAGGTCGAGGGCGACGTCGAAGATGGATCCGGCGGCGCAGTAGAGCAGCTTGGCGTGGTCATGCGGCGGAGTCTGGAAGTGCATGCCACGGAGAACATCCGCGTATGAGGTGGTGTAGAAGCATTCGCGGAAGTCGCCCTCGAGGCCCTGCTTGTGGAAGACGGAACTTTGAATGGTTTTGACGAAGTGGCCGCGATCGTCGTGGAAGACGGGGAACTGCACGATATAGCAGCCGGGCAGCTTGGATTCGGTGAACTGAATTCTGCGGTGGATGGTGCTCGGGGGGACAGCTCCGGGCTGGATCATGGCGTTGCCTCTTGACCTGCGGGTAGTTCGAAGGGTCGCATGAGTCCAATCACGAGAAGAACCACGAGCGTGATTGCCTTCAGTTGGCCGGAATATCCGTGCGGGTACGAGTTACCGGGTGCTTTGTAAATCAGCTCGCTTTCCGCCGACAGGAGGATTGCGAACAGACGAAGACCGAATAGAGGCCTTGCAGACTGCGTTTTGCCTTCGTCAGATCGATACGTTTGTGCTCCCTTAGAGTTGCCTTTCCATCATCTTACGGTAGCCGCGAGAATTTCCGCCGCACAGTCTTCGAGGCCCTCCGCCACGGTCCGCATGCGAAGGTCCGGGTGCAGACGCAGCAGCTTTTGGATGGCAAGTCCCGCCTGAAGGGGTCGAGGCGCGGTCTGCAACAGGGCGGCAGTGGAGACGCCAACCAGCAGCGAGCCGTCCAGTCCAAGTCTCTGGGCGACTCTCTGAGCGAATTCGAGGCGGCCCATTCGCTCCGGGCCGCAGACGTGGAAGATTCCGCGGGCACTGGCTGCGACGAGACCGAGTGTGGCGTGGATGAGGTCGCGGTTATAAGTCGGCGTGGAGATCTGGTCCTCGGGAACGCGCATGACGTTGCCTGCCGACAAACTCCGCAGCAGCGAGTAGACGTAGTTCTTCTGTCCGGGGTCGGGGCCGTACACCACGGTAGTGCGCAGGACCAGAGCGTCCGGGTGGGAGGCGAGGACGCGTTGTTCACCCTCGAGCTTGGATTTGCCGTAAACGCTGAGCGGGTTGGGCCGGGAGGTTTCTATGTATGGTCCGGGGTCACCCTCAGAGCCGTCGAAGACATACTCTGTAGAGAAATAGACGAATGGCAGTCTGCGACGATGGGCATAACCGGCCAGCACGCCGGGGCCGCGCGCATTGACGCGCTGAGCCAACTCTGGCTGTGCCTCGCACCCGTCGACATTGGTCATGCCGCCGACGCAGTAGACAGCATTGAGATCGTAGGAGTCGAGGAGGGCAGCGGCCTGAGAGCGCTGGGCCAGGTCGGCGAGGTCGAGCATGAGCCAGCCGTCGTGGGCATTCCGCGAGGTTGCGAGGGTAGCGCCGCCGGGCAGCGCGGCCAGCATCTGGGTCCCGACCATGCCGGA
The DNA here is from genome assembly GCA_003162875.1 of Granulicella sp. GTDB lineage: Bacteria > Acidobacteriota > Terriglobia > Terriglobales > Acidobacteriaceae > Edaphobacter. Next base: position 16,676 of record PLUT01000298.1, on the reverse strand, counting down.
GGCTCCGACGATCAACGATTTGGTTTGGATCTGATTCTCGATTGGAGACATCCTCCTTCGATGGTAAGGCAGCCGCCACGATGAAACGTCCCTCCACGCCGCGCTAACCGATCTCACACACCTGGTTCCTGCTAAGTCCAACATTTTCAGCGGTGATGTGTTTCTCTTCCATGCGGGCGATTGATTTGATTACCTGTTTTGATTCAGTTAGTTAGCTCCGAACTACCGGATGAGTTTTCGGGAATTCGTAATAGCTATCAGCTATCAGCTATCAGCTATCGGCTATCGGCTATCGGCTATGAGGGGTGAGCAGTGCGATGGCATGGCTGAGATGCGCTAGGCTGAAGGCATGTTTACCGGGTTGATTGAAAGTACGGGCGAGGTAATTTCGTTTGCGCCGGGAGCGGGTGGCGGGACGGCGCGGCTAACGATCGCGGCGCCGGAGATAGCGGTGCGGTTGCGGACGGGCGACAGCGTTGGGGTGAACGGGGTTTGCCTGACTGCGCTGGGGATTGAGCCGAATGCATTTCCGGCGCGCTTCTCCGCGGACCTGGCTGCGGAGACGATTGCACGGACGACGCTCTCGCGGCTGGAGCCGGGGTCGCTGGTGAACCTGGAGCTGCCGACGGCGGCGGGCTCGCCGCTGGGCGGACATGTGGTGCAGGGGCACGTGGATGGCGTGGGCACGCTGCTGGCGCTCGATCGCGTGTCGGCGGGTGCGGAGTCGGATTGGGTGATGAGGGTGCGACTGCCGGAGGCGCTGACGCGGTACGTGGTGGAAAAGGGGTCGATCGCAGTGGAGGGGATTAGCCTGACGGTTGCGGGGATCGCGGGCGAAGAGATATGGATCGCAATCCTGCCGTATACCTATGCGGTGACCAACCTGCACACGCTGAAGCCGGGGACGGGCGTGAATATCGAGGTGGATGTGCTCGCGAAATATGCGGAGAGCGGGGCGCGGGCGGAGACAGAAAAGCAGGAGCTGACGGTGGAGTTTCTGCTGGCGAACGGGTACTGAGAGCTGAGACGCCCGAAGGCTAAAGCCTTGGATTATGGGTGGTGGTGCAGTTGGACAAGCGCGCTTTCCCTCCGGGCTAAAGTCCCTGTCAATTTACGGCGCTTATCGGCGCGGNNTTTCAAAGCAAATGCAAACTGCCCACTACCGATTATGGGTGGTGTATGTCCGCGCGCTGCTACTCGGGGAACAAAAAAATTAACGTGTAAGCGATTCCCGCTCTGGGAATTAGGGGGTTCGCTGCATCATTTTTGTTGCAGGGCGGGTTTGTGTTGTGGGCTCGGCTAGGCGAATATAAGGCGAAGATTGTTATGGCTCCCGCATTCGCCCTGCGTTCCCAAATCGAAGCTGCCCTGGCGGACAGGATTCCGTCGGCGCTGACGCCCGCGCCGCGGGTGATCCGGCCGGTGATGGCTACGGGTGTTGGCGCGGTGGATGAGGCGCTGGGAGGCGGGCTGCCGGTCGGTGCGCTGACCGAGATGATCGGCGCGGAGTGTTCGGGGCGAACGGCGCTGGCACTGTCTTTCGTTGCGCAGGTGATACGAGCGGAGAAGGTCTGCGTGTGGGTGGATGCATCGGATGCGCTGAGTCCTGAGTCCGCGGCGGCGTGTGGGGTCGACCTGGCACGGCTGCTATGGGTGCGCTGCGGAGTGACGCGCAAGCCTACATCTCAAATGCGAGATGCTCACCCCAGCCAGCCAGCTGGCCGGGGACCCCGAGATGTGGGGCACCCTGCGTTGGGGCGGAATGGGTTTGCGGTTCCGGGGAAATATTTTGTGCCGCCGCCGGTGATCAAGGGATTGCACGGCGGCGGGATGGGCGGGCATCCGCGCGGCGAGGCCAAGGGGATGGAGGCTGCGGTGAGCGGCTTGCTACAGCCGAAGGCGACAGCGGCGCGCGGGGTTGAACGCCAGCCCCAGCGAAGTGCGGGGGCGGAAAGCGCCGCACACGAGGCTGCATCGTTGCCGCCGGCCGCCTGGTACGAGGCAAAGTGCAATGGCGTTTCAAGCAGGACAGGCAGGCCGTGGTCGCGCATGGAGCAGGCGCTGCGCGCGACCGACCTGCTGCTGCAGGCGGGCGGCTTTGGCGCGATTGTGCTGGACATGGGCAGCCTTGCGCCGAAACATGTTTCGCGGATCCCGCTGGCGACATGGTTCCGCTACCGGGCGGCGGCGGAGCGGACCCAGGCCAGCGTGCTTCTGCTGACGCAATATGCATGCACGAAGAGCAGCGCGGGACTGGTACTGCGATTCGAAGGCGGAGGCGCGCTCGCGCAGGAGGCTACGGTGCTGGCGGGTTTCGAGCGGCGGATTGAAGTATCGCGGCAGCGATTCGCGCACATTACAGAATGCGCGGAGAAAGGGGTGCCTATTCGCAAGCCTCCGCAGCGGGCCGGAGTTGCGACGTGGCATAGCCAGACAACATGGGCGGGGCGACGATGAGCGGACAGCAGGAGCTCTATGCATGCCTGTATGCGAAGGAATTTCCGGCGCAGGCGTTGCTGCGGCTGAGACCGGAGCTGCGAGAGAAAGCGGTGGTCGTGATGGAGGGTGAGCCGCCGCTGCAGACTGTGTGCTCGCTGAATGCCCAGGCGCGCAGGCTGGGGATTGCACGCGGGATGACGCGGGTAGAGGTGGAGACGTTCGCTGCGGTTACAGTTTTGCCGCGTTCGAATGCGGAAGACGCTGCCACACGAGCGGCGCTGCTGGAATGTGCGGGGACTTTTTCTCCGCGGGTTGAGGATCTATGCACCAGGAGCCATAGCAGCGAGTTTCTATGCGTGATCGATATTGCCGGGACGGAGAAGCTGTTTGGGCCGCCTGCGGTGCTGGCGCAGGCGTTGTTGCGTCGCGTGCGAGCACTGGGTGTGATTGCGTCAGCGGCGGTCAGCGGCAACTTTGAGGCGGCGATCTGCCATGCTCGCGGGCGGCCGACGCAGACGGCGGTCATTCCAGCGGGGAGCGAAGGTGCGGCACTGGCCCCGCTGCCGATTGCGGTGTTGGAGCTATCTGAGGAACACGCCGAAACGTTTGCGTTGTGGGGTATTCGCACGCTGGGCGCGCTGGCGGCACTGCCGGAGAAGGAGTTGGTGGCGCGGCTGGGGCAGGCGGGCAGACGGCTGCGTCAACTGGCGTGCGGGCAGTTGCCGCATCTCTTTGTTCCGCGGGAACCGGAGTTCCGCCTGGAAGAGCGGATGGAACTGGATACGCCGGTCGAATTGCTGGACTCGCTGCTCTTCGTCGTGGGCTTGATGCTGGAACAACTGATCTTGCGGGCCACGGCGAGGGTGCTGGCGCTGGCTTCGGTCACGGTGACACTGCGGTTGGAAGGCGGCGCATCGCACACGCGCATGGTGCGGCCTGCTTTGCCGAGCAATGACCGACAGCTTTGGATCAAGCTGCTTCATCTTGATCTGGAGGCGCATCCGCCGCAGGCGGCGATTCTGTCACTCACGTTGACAGCGGAGCCGGGGAGTACGAGCAAGGTGCAACTGGGGCTGTTCTCGCCGCAACTTCCGGAGCCGATGCGGCTGGATGTGACGCTGGCGCGGATTCGGGCAATTGTGGGCGAGGAATGCGTGGGCCGGCCTGTACTCACGGACACGCATCGTCCGGATGCTTTTCGTATGGAACAATTTTCAGTTGCAACAAGGCCGGCCGCCGGTTCGATTGCGGATCTGCCTGACAAAGCTGTCGCAGCGATGCGGCGGCTTCGCCCGGCGGAGCGGGTTGCGGTGACGCTGCGCGGGCAGCAGCCGGCGGGGTTTGTGTTTCGGGAACGGAGGTATGAGGTGGAGCGGGCTTATGGGCCGTGGCTCGCGTGCGGCGACTGGTGGAACCAATCGCTGTGGGGTTATGAGCAATGGGACCTGGTTGCGCGGGCGTGGGATGGGACGCTGTTGTGTTGCTGCGTGGTGAGGGATGCCGCGAGGGATGTGTGGTCGATGGCGGGACTTTATGACTGAGGGCGAGCGCATGGGGTGCGACGTGCATTTAGCGCGGGCCTTCAGCCCGCATGTCGAATGTGGCAGCAGACCTGGGGCTGCGCCCCAGGCTACGTTAGCGCGGGCCTTCAGCCCGCAACTTCCAATGATGGGAGCAATGTGAGTGGGTATGTGGAGTTGCATGCGGCAAGCGCCTTCAGTTTTCTGGAAGGGGCGTCGCAGCCGGAAGAGCTGACCAAGCGCGCGGGCGAGTTGGAGATGCCGGCGATGGCGCTGCTTGACCGCAACGGCGTGTATGGGGTTGCGCGATTCCACACCAGCGCGAAACGGAATGGCGTGCGGGCGCATATTGGCGCGGAGATTGTGGTTGCGAGTCACCCCAGCGAGCAAAGACCGCTCGCCGGGGACCCCGAGAGCTTTGGTGAGCGGCTGAGGCCGGCGTGGTGGCTCCCGCACCAGTACGCCGCTGAACCGGCGCGGGTGGCGTTATTGTGTGAGTCGCGCGCGGGGTATCAGAATCTTTGCCAATTGGTGACCCAGTTCAAGCTGCGGGAGAAGGCGAAGCGCGAAGGCGCCGCGACCTGGGAGGATTTGCAGCAATACTCGCCGGGACTGGTGTGCCTGACCGGAGGGGATGAAGGTCCGCTGGCCGCTGCGCTGGCGGGCGGCGGCGAGGAGGCAGGGCGCGCTGTTGTGGAGCGGCTGGTGGGAATTTTCGGAAGAGAGAGCGTGTATGTCGAGGTGCAACGCCACCAGGAGCGCGAGCAGGAGTGGCGCAATCAGGCTGCACTGCGAATTGCGCGGTCGTTGAAGCTGCCGGTGCTTGCGACCAATGGGGTGCGCTACGCGACGACGTACGAGCGCGAGGTGCTGGACCTGTTTACCGCGGTGCGACAGCATACCGATCTTGACCATGCGGGGCGTCTGCTGGCGTTGAACAATCAAAGGCATCTGCGCGCGGCGCGGGAGATGACGGCGCTATTCCGCGATGTACCTGGCGCCGTGAAGAACACGCTGGAGTTGTCCGCGCGGCTGCGGTTTGAACTGGATGATCTTGGTTACGAATTCCCAAGCTATCCGGTCCCGGAGGGCGAGACGATGGACAGCTTCCTGCGCCGGCGCGTGGCCGAGGGGGTGATGCGGCGGTACGGACCGAAGAACGATCGCGGGCTGCTGGAGCGCGCGAAGAAGCAGGTGGAGCACGAACTCGACCTGATTGCGCGGCTGGGCTTCGCGGGATACTTCCTGATCGTCTGGGACATTGTGCAGTTCTGCAAGGAGCACGACATCCTGGTGCAGGGACGGGGCAGCGCGGCGAACTCGGCGGTCTGCTATGCGCTGGAGATTACGGCCGTCGACCCGGTGGGTATGGAACTGCTCTTCGAGCGGTTCCTGAGCGAGAACCGCGGCGAATGGCCGGACATCGATCTCGANNCTGCCTTCGGAAGAGAAGCGCGAGCAGGCCATCCAATATATCTACCAGCGGTACGGCGAACTGGGCGCCGCGATGACAGCGAACGTCATCAGCTATCGCGGCAAGTCCGCGGCGCGCGAAGTAGGCAAGGCGCTGGGCTTCGATGCGGAATCGCTGGGCCGGCTGGCGGGGCTGGTGAGCCAGTGGGAGTGGCGCGGCAAGACCGACACCATGGCACACTCATTTCAACATGCGGGGTTCGACCTGAAGCATCCGCGCATTGCGAAGTATCTGGAGCTTTGCATGCGCATTCAGGACCTGCCGCGGCACCTGGGGCAACACTCGGGCGGCATGGTGATATGCCAGGGCCAGTTGAACCGCGTGGTGCCGCTGGAGCGCGCGTCCATGCCGGGACGCACGGTGGTGCAGTGGGACAAGGAAGACTGCGCCGACCTCGGCATCATCAAGGTAGACCTGCTGGGCCTGGGCATGATGGCGGTGCTGAAAGACTGCGTTGAGCTGATCCCGCGACATTACGGAGAGCAGATCGACCTGGCGCAACTGCCGGAGGATGACGATGTCTACAAGGTGCTGCAGCGGGCGGATACGGTGGGGATGTTCCAGGTGGAGAGCCGAGCGCAGATGGCGTCGCTGCCGCGGAATTATCCGGTGAGGTTCTACGACCTGGTGGTGCAGGTGGCGATCATCCGGCCGGGTCCGATCGTGGGCAAGATGATGCACCCGTACATGCGGCGGAGGCAGAAGAAGGAGGCGGTGACGTATCCACATCCTTCGCTGGAACCGGTGTTGCGGCGCACGCTGGGCGTGCCTCTGTTTCAGGAGCAACTGCTGCGCATCGCGATGACGGCGGCGAACTTTACCGGCGCGGAGGCGGAGGAGCTGCGCAGGGCGGTGGGAATGCGGCGGTCGTGGGAAAGGATGAAGGATTTAGAGGGGAAATTAAGAGCGGGCATGACCGCAAACGGGATGGATGCCAAGACCCAGGACACCATTGTGGAGAACATCAGTTCGTTTGCGCTGTATGGATTTCCGGAGTCGCATGCGGCGAGCTTCGCGCTGATTGCGTACGCCTCAGCGTACCTGAAGGTGAAATACCTGGCGGCGTTTACCTGCGCAATCCTCAACAACCAGCCGATGGGATTTTATGCGCCCGCGGTGCTGGTGAAGGACGCGCAGCGGCATGGATTGCGGGTGAAGCCCATCGACGCGCAGGTGTCGGAGTGGGCATGCACGATGGAGCATGAGCGCGATGGGACGCTGAGCTTGCGGATGGGACTAGGCTATGCGAAGGGGCTGCGCAGGCAGGCGGCGGAGGCGCTGGTCGAATCGCGTTCGCGCCTGGGACGATTCCAGTCGGCGGAAGATCTTGCGCTGCGGGTACCGATGCTGAACCGCAAGGAGCTAATCCTGCTGGCGCGAGTGGGGGCGTTGAACTCGCTCGACGGGACTGAACATCGCAGGGATGCGTTGTGGCAGGTGGAACGCGCGGGCAAACTGGAGGGGCCGCTGCTGCGACAGAACAGCGAGTGGCTGCGCGATGGTTCAGAGACGCTGCCGCTGGAGCGGATGAACACGGCAGAGCGCCTGATGGCCGACTACGGCGGTACCGGGCTTACCGTGGGCAGGCATCCCATGCACTACCGGCGGAGTGAACTGCTGCGGCGCGGCGTGCTTTCAGCGGAGGAGCTGCGACGCTGCAAGGATGGCGAGCATGTGCGCGCGGCAGGATGCGTGATTGCACGACAACGTCCAGGGACGGCGAAGGGTTTCATCTTTCTGTCGATGGAAGACGAGACTGGAATAGCGAACGTGATCGTGACGCCCGACCTGTATGAACGGGAGCAGATGACGGTGGTCCGCAGTAAATTCCTGCTGGTGGAGGGCATCCTGCAGAATCAGGATGGCGTGGTGCATGTGAAGGCGAAGAGGGTGGAGACGCTGGGAGCGGGTAGGCCGATTTCTTGATGGTGCATGGCGAGCTCTTAGCGCGGGCCTTCAGCCCGCAACAGCGAGGCGGAACTCGCTTTAGCAGATGCGGGGGAGTTGTTCGCCGAACATGACGTCGAGCACGCGGGTGCCGCCGATCCCGGTCTTCATCAGCACCATGCCGGGATGGTCGGCGACGACCTGGCCGATGATGGCAGCTTCGCGGCCGAGCGGATGCTCGCGCATGCTGCGCAGAACGGCTCCCGCCATCTCGGGCCGGACGATGGCAAGCAGCTTGCCCTCGTTGGCGACGTAGAGGGGGTCGAGGCCGAGGACTTCGCAGGCGCCTTGCACGGACTCGCGAACCGGGATGGACGGCTGGTGCAGCATCATGCCGACGCCCGCGCGCTTGGCGATTTCGTTCAAGGTGGTTGCCGCACCGCCGCGGGTGGGATCGCGCAGGCAATGGATGAAGTCGCCGCCAGTGGCTGAGGGAGTTGCCAGCATCGCGGCCACCAGGCCGTTCAACGAGGCGCAGTCGCTCTCGATGGCGCCTTCGAACTCGAGGCCTTCGCGCTGCGACATGATGGCCATGCCGTGGTCGCCGAGGTAGCCGCTCAAGAGGATGGCGTCGCCCGGCTGCGCGCGATCCGCGGAGATGTTGACCCCGTCGCCGATCACGCCGATTCCGGTGGTGGTAATGAAGATCTGGTCGCCCTTGCCGCGGTCGACGACTTTGGTGTCGCCGGTGACGAACTGCACACCGGCGTCGGCCGCCGCGACGCGCATGGATTCCACAACGCGGCGGAGATCGTCAACCGGCAAGCCTTCCTCCAGGATGAACGCGGCGGAGAGATAGAGCGGCTGCGCACCGCTCATGGCGAGGTCGTTGACGGTGCCATGCACGGCGAGGCGGCCGATATCGCCGCCGGGAAAGAAGATCGGAGTGACGACAAAGGAGTCGGTGGTGAAGGCGAGGCGGGCGCCGCCGATGGTGACGACGGCCTGATCGTCGAGTTTGTCGAGCACGGGATTGCGAAAGGCGGGGAGAAAGATTTTGTCGATCAGGTCGGAGGTGAGCTTGCCGCCGCTGCCATGGCCCAGCACGATCTGCTTGTGCTCAAAGATGGGAATCGGGCAGGAGCCGAACAGCGGAGAGGCGATGGGCTCCTCGTCGTGCGTCTTGCGGTTCCCCGTATCTTCTGACGTTGCCATGCGCTTACGCTCGTCCTCCGCTGACCAATGCTGCACCGGCAGAAGCGGGCGCGAGGTCAGGCGCGATCTGATGAAGCTTGCCCGCGCCTTGCGGCTTCAGGTGGCGTCCATAGGCGTAGTACGCAGCGCAGGCGCCCTCTGCCGACACCATGGTCGCGCCTAGCGGATGCTGAGGATCGCAGAGCGTGGCAAAGGCGGGGCAATCATGCGGCTTTTTGATGCCGCGCAGAATCTCGCCGCTGATGCAGATCTCCGGCTCGAGCGTGAGAATGTCGGCAACGTCGAAGAGCTTCTCGGCATCGTGCGCGGCAAACTCCTGACGCAGGCGGTAGCCGCTGTGAGGGATGGTGCCGATGCCGCGCCACTTGCGGTCGCTTACCTCGAAGACTTTGCCGATGAGCTTCTGCGCGGGCAGATTGCCGGTCTGGTCCAGTATGCGCGAGTACTGATTCTCTACGACGGCGCGCCCCTCCTCGAGTTGCTTGACGGTCATGAGCACGCCTTCGAGGATGTCCAGCGGTTCAAAGCCGGTGATGACGATTGGCACTTTGTAGTTCGCGCTGATGGGGAGGTACTCGCCGTAGCCCATCACGGCGCAGACGTGGCCCGGCCCGAGGAATCCTTGCACGCGGTTTTCAGGAGAGGCGAGAATTGCCTCCAGCGCCGGCGGCACCAGCACGTGGGAGACCAGCAGCGAAACATTGTTCAACTTTTCCTCGCGCGCGCGCCACGCCAGCATGGCATTGGCCGGAGCGGTGGTCTCAAAGCCGATGGCAAAGAAGACGACCTGCTTCGCTGGATTTGCCCGCGCGATTTTCAGACAGTCCAGCGGTGAGTACACAACGCGCACGTCGCCGCCCTCGGACTTGATGGTAAAGAGGTCGCCATCGGAACCGGGCACGCGGAGCATGTCGCCAAACGAACAGAAGATGACATTGGGGAGGCGAGCAATTGCGTGCGCCCGGTCAATCATTTCGAGGGGCGTCACGCACACCGGGCATCCCGGCCCGTGCACCAGCTCCACCCCTTCGGGCAGAAGCTGGTCGAGCCCGTTCTTGACAATGGAGTGGGTCTGGCCNNGGCGGCAACGTCGCCATCGCGATACTCGTCAAGGTATTTCATTGCCGCTGCTCCCTTTGGCCGGCGGGATCAGGACCGCCGTATCCGAGTCCTGGAAGTCCTCGACGAAGGGCGACTCCAATTCCGAGAGCTGGTCCAGTTCCTTCAGCGCCTGGTAGGTCCGCTCGGCCTCTGCCTCATCCACCTTGCTGATGGCGAAGCCGACGTGCACCAGGACATACTCGCCGGTCTTCGTCTCCGGCACGTACTCCAGGCAGGCTTCGCGGGTGATGCCGCCGAACTGCACCCGTGCCATGCGCAGCCCGTTCTGGTCGTAGGTGTCGATCACTTTACCGGGTATTGCCAGACACATAGGGTCTCCTCAATTCTCATTCGTCCCGCCGCAACGATTCGCTGGCGATGACAGCCTGTCCCAGCGCAATTCCACCGTCGTTTGCGGGAACAAGGGCGTGCAGGAATACAGCAAAGCTGCGACGCCGCAACTCTATTACTGTACGCTCCAGCAGGAAAAGATTCTGGAAAGTCCCGCCGCTCAAGCAGACGCGATCCAATCCATCTGTGCTTCGGATGCGGCAGCACAGCTTGACGATGGCTGCGGCCAAAGTATTGTGAAACCTGGCAGATATCTCTTGCGCCGGCGTGTGCCGGGCGAGGTCGATTGCAATGCCGCGGATGGTTGCGCGCAGATCGAGGATCATAGGGAGGACCATCGGTTCGCCATCGGCGATGTCAAAAGGATAGGGTTCGGCGAGGGACTGTTTTCCAGTCGCGCGAGCCGCGGCGGTCTCCAGAGCAATTGCGGCTTGCCCTTCGAAGGTGACCTCGGAAGCGATTCCGAGCATTGCGGCCACCGCGTCAAACAGTCTGCCGCAGGAGGAGGTCTCGACGGTCTGGATTCGTTTGGCGAGCATAGTATCTACCAGCCCGATCTGGCGGGGCGTGACGCCCGGGAAACGCAGGAGTTCGTCGGGAAGCTGCGCGCCGAAGGCATCGCGGAGGTAGCTGAGCGCCATACGCCAGGGCTGGCGCACCGCCGCGTCCCCCCCCGGCATGAGCACATAGCGCAGGTGCGCGCGGCGGGTGAAGCCGGCAAAATCCGCGACCAGGAATTCGCCGCCCCAGATTTTTCCGTCGGTGCCGAAGCCGGTGCCGTCGAAGGCGACGCCGATGACGGGTTCGCGGAGATGGTTTTCCGCCATGCAACTGGCAATGTGCGCGTGATGATGCTGCACGCCGATCTTTCGCGGGACGGCGTCCGCCAGAGCAAGCCGGGTGCTCCAGTAGGCCGGATGCAGATCGTAGGCGACAGCCCGCGGCGAAACCCGGAAGAGGTGTTGCATGCGGGCGAGCGTTTCCTGAAAGAACTGCATGGTCTCGTAGTTTTCCAGGTCGCCGATGTGCTGGCTGAGGATTGCGAAGCGGCCTTTGGTCAGGCAGAAGGTATTCTTCAGTTCGCCGCCGTAGGCGAGCACTTCGTCCAACTCGATGCCGAGGTCGATGGTCTGGGGCACAAATCCGCGCGATCGCCGCAGCACGCGTTCGCGGCCTTCGAAGCTGCGGACGACGGAATCATCCACGCGCGTCCAGATGTCGCGGTTGTGCAGCAGAAAGGAGTCGGCGACGAGGTCGAGCTGACGCAGGGCCTCGGTATTGGAGACCACGATGGGCTCCTCGCTGAGATTGCCGCTGGTCATTACCAGGGCCGGGAACTCGGAGTCCGCCTGGGGCGAATCGCTGAACAGCAGGTAGTGCAGCGGCGTGTAGGGCAGCATCACCCCCAGGGTGTCGTTGCCGGGAGCGACCTGGGCGGAGACCTGCGCCCCGGCGAGTCGCGGCAGCACCACGATGGGCCTGCGCACGTCGAGCAACGCGTCCTCGTCTGCGGCGGAGACGTGACACAGTTTGCGGACCGAGGCCAGGTCACGCGCCATCAGCGCGAAGGGCTTGTCCGAGCGGCGCTTGCGCCGGCGCAGTTCCGCGACCGCGACATCGTTGGCAGCGTCGCACGCCAGCAGAAAGCCGCCCAGTCCTTTTACCGCGACAATCCTGCCTTCGCGCAGCAGCTCCCTCGCGGAACGGATGACGGCCAGCGAGTCCCGGTTCGCGAACGAGAGATCGGACACGGAGGCGCCCCGCGCGACCAGTTCAAGCGACGGTCCGCAGACGGGGCAGGCATTGGGTTGCGCATGGAAGCGCCGGTCATTCGGATCGGCATACTCCGCCGCGCAGGCCGGACACATGGTGAAGCATGCCATGGTGGTGGATGCGCGGTCGTAGGGGATGTCGCGGATGATGGTGTAGCGCGGGCCGCAATGGGTGCAGTTGGTGAAGGGATAGCCGTAGCGCCGGTTGGCGGGCGAGCCAAAGTCTGTCCAACAGGCGTCGCAGGTGCCCACGTCAGGCGAGATCAGGGAGAATCCGCCGGGTTGCTCTCGGCTCTCAAGGATGGAAAACTCGGCTCCGCCGCGAACTTCAATTTCTGAAACCGCAATTCCGGTGATTGCCGCGAGCTGCGGGGGCTTCTCTCGCAGGGTCTCGAGAAAGGCATGGAGGCCAGATTCGTCCCCCTCAATCTCTATGGTCACGCCGGAGGACGAGTTGAAGACGTAGCCGGTGAGGCCGAGTGAGTGGGCGAGTTGGTACACGAACGGGCGAAAGCCCACTCCCTGCACAATCCCTCGAACCTCAATGTGCCTGCGCCGCGCGGGCGCGATGGGCGTGGTGGCCATACAGGCCCAAGGATTCCAGATGTGGGAAAGAATTACAATCGGGAGCGGAGAAGCGCGATGTCAAAACTGAGCAGAACGGGTGTGTCGCTGGAAGACGATCTGTTGCGGGAATTCGATCGGCTGATTGCCAAGCGCGGTTACGCCAACCGCTCCGAGGCGTTTCGCGACCTGATTCGCGAGGCGCTGCTCTCCGAAACCGTCGTATCGAACCAGCCTGTGGTGGCCACCCTGACGCTGGTCTACGACCATCACGTTCCGCATCTGGCGGAAAAGCTGACCGACGTGCAGCACACCGCGGGGGCAATGGTGCTGGCGGCCACGCATGTGCATCTGGACCATCACTACTGTCTGGAGGTCATCCTGATGAAGGGGCGGGGCAAGGAGATTCAGGCGGTGGCCGACGGCATGCTGGCGCTGCGCGGGGTTGAACTTGGCAAGCTGGTGCTGACCAACTCAGGCAAGAACCTGAAGCACTCGGGTCACCATAACCACTCGCATTAAGGGCGCCCGAAGAGGAGGCCCGGGGCTGAAGCCCCTTGATTCTGTTGACCCTTTACCGCGGCCTAAAGGCCGCTGCTACTCCGAAAAGGCGGCCCCAGGGGTTTTTCAGCAGCCTCTGAAGCCCGCTGCTAATCCGATCGCGGGCGCTTGTCGGTGCGGAGACCCAGGATTAAAGTCCTGGGCTACCAGCCGCGCCCTTTCAAGGCAAAAGCAAACTGCACCACTACCGGCGTCTGCACCCATTCGCATGGTTTTATAAATCGTGTTACGTTGAGGAAGGGAGCTTTTCGGCCTGCAATCCAGCGCCAATGCGGTTCCCGTGGAAAAGGAACCGGATGCTCTCCCTCCTGCAGAGCCTGTTCAACGACGAACCGGGCAGCACCAAAGCCAAGATAATCTCGATCTACGCGTTGCTGGCAGGGTTCAACCTGGGAGCCTGGATCTGGGCGCTGGCCGCGTTTCACCGCTATCCGGTGCTGCTGGGCACCGCGTTTCTGGCGTACAGCTTTGGACTGCGCCACGCGGTGGATGCGGACCATATCGCGGCCATCGACAACGTCACGCGCAAACTGATGCAGGAGGGCAAACGGCCGGTTGCGGTGGGACTGATGTTCTCGCTGGGGCATTCCACAATCGTGATCGTGGGATCGATCGCAATTGCGGCGACTGCGCTGGCGTTGCACCATCGCATCGATGCGGCGAGAGAGATTGGGGGAGTGATCGGCACGCTGGTGTCGAGTCTGTTCCTGTTCGGCATTGCCATCGTGAACCTGATTGTGCTCCGTTCGGTGTATCGCACCTTTGCGCGGGTTCGGCGCGGAGGAACTTACGTCGAAGAGGATTTTGATCTGCTGCTGGGCAATCGGGGCTTCCTCACGCGACTATTTCGCCCGGTCTTCAGCATGATCCGGCGCAGCTGGCATATGTATCCGCTGGGGATACTGTTTGGCCTGGGATTCGATACGGCCACCGAGATCGGTTTGCTTGGCATCTCGGCCGCCGAGGCCTCCAAGGGGCTGTCGCTGTGGTCGATCCTGGTATTCCCGATGCTGTTCGCGGCCGGCATGTCGCTGATCGATGCGACGGACAATATCCTGATGCTTGGAGCCTACGGCTGGGCCTACGTGAAGCCGCTGCGCAAGCTTTACTACAACATCACGATCACGTCGGTGTCGGTGGTGGTAGCGCTGGCCGTGGGCGGGATTGAGGCGCTGGGGCTGTTGGCCGGGCAGCTTCGTCCGAAGGGCGTGTTCTGGAACCTGATTCGCACGCTGAATGGCAACTTCGGCATGCTGGGCTACGGCATCGTGGGGCTTTTTATCTTGAGCTGGGTGATATCCATTGCCATTTACAAATGGCGCCGCTTCGATTTCCTTGAACCGGAACAGATCGAATCCTGATACGTTGTTGCGATGAGGATTTTGGCGGTTCTCGCGGCCGCGCTGATTTTCTGCGCGCAGGGTGCGGTCGGGCAGGCTGTGATTGCCGGAGCGGATGTCTCGTACCTGCGCCAGATGGAGAGCAGGGGAGTGGTCTTCAAGGATGCGGGTGTAGCCGAGCCGGGCCTGCAGATTCTGAAGGACCACGGGTATACGTGGGTGCGGCTGAGGGTGATGGTGGACCCGATCTCGCTGCCGAATACGACCGAATACACCATCGCGCTGGCGAAGGATGCGAAGGCGCGCGGCTTCAAATTCCTGCTGGACTTTCACTACTCGGACGATTGGGCGGACCCGGGGCACCAGTGGGTGCCGCGCGCGTGGGCGAAGATGTCGCACGCGGAACTGGTGAACCAGACGTTTGTTTACACGCGCGATACGATTAAGGCGTTTCGCAAGGCGGGCGTGCTGCCCGACATGGTGCAGGTGGGCAACGAAGTGACTGCCGGGATGATGTGGCCCGACGGTCGGCTGCCGGCGCAGTGGCAAAACTTTGCGGACCTGCTGCTGGCGGGGATTCATGGCGTGGACAAGGGGCGCGGGTGGGGCAAGCGGCCTGCGATCATGATCCACATCGACAAGGGAGGGAACCAGGCGGCAACGAAGTCTTTTATAGACCACTTGGCGCAGTATCACGTGCCGTACGACGTGCTGGGGCAATCCTTCTATCCGTGGTGGCACGGAAGCCTCGACGATTTACGGGACAATCTGGCGTTTGTGTGGAACACGTACCACAAGAATGTGGTGGTGGCAGAGACGGCGTACGACTGGAGGACCGGCGAGGACTTCAAGGGCAAGGCGGCGCCATTTCCGCAGACGCCGGAGGGCCAACGCGACTTTCTGGCGGCGCTGGACCGCGTGGTGCGAGAGGCTCCGGGTGGCAAGGTGCGGGGCATATTCTGGTGGGAGCCGATGGCCGGGGGGGCGATTGCGAAACGGGCGCTGTTCGACGACCAGCACGAGGCGCTGCCGGCGATTCATGTGTTCGATGCGGAAACCTATTGAGATTTTCCGGCTGCGGGCAGCCCCAGGGCGTCACAGTGCCTTCCCTGGCGGAACTCTGGCGCAACTCGACCGAAAGATAGGCATTTCGAGATTGCCCAGAATGCGGAGGACGAAGCCAAGGCCGCCATCCTCCTGTTCTTCCGCTGCATCGCATTGCACCGCGGATGCATGACTCTATCAGAATCCAGTCCCGCCGGAAGCGCAGTGACGAAAGTCGCTTGCTGGTAGAATTCCCCAGTGACCGCCCCGCGCGCCGACCTCTCCGCCGTGCTCGAGAAGACCGCATTGTTCTCCAGCCTCACGCAACCTGAGCTGCACTTGCTGGCGGCCCGTACGGTACGCAAGTTATTCAGCGCTGGAGAATTGCTGTTTTCTGAAGGTGAGCCTTGCAGCGGGCTGCACATCATTGTGCGCGGCAGGGTCCGCATCTTCAAGACGTCCGCGAGCGGCCGCGAACAGGTGCTGGCGGAGAATGTCCCCGGAGAATCCATCGCCGAGATACCGATCTTTGACGGGGGGCCTTATCCGGCCTCGGCTGTGGCGGTTGAGGATGCGGACCTCGCCTTCATCTCCCGGCGCGACTTCAACGCCTATTGCCTGGAGCACCCTGAGGTTGCGCTCAAGGTGCTTTCCGTGGTCGGTGCGCGGCTGCGCCGCCTGGTGGGCATCATCGAGGAGCTGTCATTCACCACCATTCGCCAGCGGCTTATTTCGGCGTTAATCAAGCTCGCGCAAAACGAGGGCAAGACCACGGCGCGCGGCATCGAGTTTCAACTCCCCTCGACGCACCAGGAGTTGGCCCATCAGCTCGGCACGGTTCGCGAGCTGATCTCTCGGAACCTGATGCGACTGCAGGCCGAAGGCTTGTTGGACGTAGATGCGCGGCAAATCGTCGTAAAGGACATGAAAGGCCTGAGTGCGATTCTCGAAGCCGCACCATAGCCATCGTGGTCTCCGAGTGACATAAGTTACTGCGGACCGGTCTGGAAGGTGAGGCAGAAGTCCAGCTTGGAAATGACACGGTCAGCGCGCAACCAGGCTCATTTGTCTACATGCCGCCGATGCTGCCCCACCGCTGAAAGCGGGCGTCGCTATAAGCCGAATGCACGTCCTCGCCCTCCGACATGAAAGCGGATTTGAAGGCCCGAGCCGCTTGCGCTCTCGATCTATGCGACGAAGTTCTGCAGCACGCCAATCCCGTCGATCTCAATGCGGATCACATCGGCGCTGGCCAGCGAAAAGTCATCTCCCGGCACGACTCCTGTTCCGGTCATCAGGAAGACTCCGTCGGGAAAGCTCTTGTCGCGGAAGAGGAACTCCGCTAACTGGCCCGGTTCGCGTTTGAGTTCGGCGAGCGTGGTGCTCCCGGCGAAGACCGTCTTGCCGG
>PLUT01000352.1 GCA_003162875.1 Granulicella sp. | reverse complement strand
ACTGCATCGGTGTGCGCACTCCGTTGCGGTCGCCAAGATAGATGTTGTCGCCCATGCCCAGCTCGTCGCCGTAGTAGAGGATGGGCGTGCCGGGGAAGCTGAAGAGCAGGGAGTTGAGCAGCTCGATGCGGCCTCGGTTGTTGTCCAACAGCGGGGCCAGGCGGCGGCGTATGCCCACGTTGACGCGCATGCGCGGGTCCGCGGAGTAGGAGTAGTACATGTAGTCGCGCTCGTCGGAGGAGACCATCTCCAGGGTGAGTTCGTCGTGGTTGCGGAGGAAGAGCGCCCACTGGCAGCCGTCGGGAATGGTGGGCGTCTGCGCCATGATGTCGATAATGGGCATGCGATCTTCCTGGCGCAGGGCCATGTAGATGCGCGGCATCAGCGGGAAGTGGAAGGCCATGTGGCATTCATCGCCATCGCCGAAGTAGGGGCGCACGTCGGTGGGCCACTGGTTGGCTTCCGCGAGGATGATGCGGTTGCTGTAGCCTTCGTCGATGGCGGCGCGGAAGCGCTTGATGGCGACGTGGGTCTCGGGCAGGTTCTCGCAGTTGGTGCCCTCGCGCTCGTAAATGTAGGGGATGGCGTCCATGCGCAGCGCATCCACGCCCAGGTCCAGCCAGAAGCGCATTGCCTTCAGCACCTCTTCCATCACCGCGGGGTTGTCGTAGTTCAGGTCGGGCTGGTGGGAGAAGAAGCGGTGCCAGTAGTAGGCCCCAGCCACCTCGTCCCAGGTCCAGTTGGACTTCTCGGTGTCGCTGAAGATAATGCGGGCTTCCTTGTAGCGCTGGTTGTCGGGCGACCAGACATAGAAGTCGCGCTCGGTGGAGCCGGAGGGCGCGCGCCGCGCAGCCTGGAACCAGGGATGCTGGTCCGAGGTGTGGTTGACGACCAGCTCGATGAGCACCTGCATGCCCCGCTGGTGGGCGGCGTCGAGGAAGAGTTTGAAGTCGTTCAGCGTGCCGTAGCTGGGATTCACATCGACGTAGTTGGCGATGTCGTAGCCGTCGTCGCGCAGCGGCGAGGGGAAGAAGGGAAGCAGCCAGAGGCAGGTGACGCCCAGGTCGCGCAGGTAGTCGAGCCGCGAGAGCAGGCCAGGAAAGTCGCCGATGCCGTCGGCGTTGGAATCCTGAAAGGAACGCACGTGCAACTCATAGATGATGGCGTCCTTGAACCAGAGAGGATCACTCGTGCTGGCGGCTCTCTTCACTCGTTCGTCTCTCTCACGTGGTTCTTGGGATGCAGGAAGCGTGGTTCCAATCCGTCGCCCTCGGTCGCCG
Source organism: Granulicella sp. (assembly GCA_003162875.1). Classification (GTDB taxonomy): domain Bacteria; phylum Acidobacteriota; class Terriglobia; order Terriglobales; family Acidobacteriaceae; genus Edaphobacter. Next base: position 12,606 of record PLUT01000352.1, on the reverse strand, counting down.
GAGCTGTCGTTGATGAGATGCGGGCGGGAGCGGCCGCGTTAGGAAACTCTGCGCAAAACTCTCAAAGTCGGGAGTTACAGATGGGGGCAAATGCAGCTAGGCTCGCAGGCACTGTTGCGCCTGGCTGGAATGCCGGGAGCAACCGAATGGGATTCCTTGCCCCTGACGGCTACGGCCCGTTCTTTAGTGGACTAAAGCCTGTACCAAGTGCACAATAGCATCAACCGAGAGATCTTCTGGCAGGTGCCAACCTTCTGGAGTATGCCGGAGTCTGGGCCGCTTAAAGCGGCCACCCCACACCGGATTAACGATGTGGGGTGTAATTTCAATCAGCCCCGATTTCTCGGGTACTCCAATAGGATGCTCCTTTGGCACTCAAGTGTCAAGATAAAACTGCCGTTGATTCACTTCCCGTGAGTTTTGCTATCGTCTTTATTTTCAATCACATCAACCTTCGCGCCAGGGTTGGACATTGGAGTGGCAGCCTTTACAGGATATCCAATCGCAGCTAATACTGCGTTTACTACTGCTTCCAGGTGCACGGTTCTCAAATGCACCGACGCAAAGCGCCCGTTCTCCTTTGGTCTGTCTAAACGGGCAAAAGATGCGTGAGTCAGCATGTCTCCCTTAACCCAGACATCTGTGCCGCACTCCAAGCACAGATAGACACCCCTAGGAATCTTGTAGTGGTATAGCTGCACATTCTGGGGCGGGACGGTACTCAACGGAACTACCAGACAGCTTCCTGTACGTCTTTCAGGAGAAACCACGACGCAGTGACGTACCTTTTGCATTTCAGGTTCGATGAATTTCTTTGTGTAGTCACACATCAGAATTTGCCCCCGTTTGGGCAAGAAATTAATCGACATTGCTGGAGACCGTTGATCAGGGGATTTGAAATCAGCGCCCAACATACCTCTATGGGGTCCCGATCGCACCCGTATATTTGCCTTGAAGCCTCGGATATGTAAGGGCTTTGGGCCGTGAAAGAGTGAAGTATATAAATCCCTTTCAAAGCATGTGCGGGCAACTTGGCGCTGCCGCTGCGCCTCTAAATGGCTATCTGCCGCACTGTCGCTCCTCCGCCAGACGGGATCGGTTCGCCATGTATGCCACGCACTCCAAGGTCCACCTACCGCCTGCAACTTCATAAAGGCTTTACGTTTTACGACGCAGCCGCCATCGCCCCGTACCTGCGGGAGCTAGGGGTGTCGCACGTGTACAGCTCGCCGTATCTACAGGCCGCCCCGGGCAGTCTGCACGGCTACGACATCGTGGACCACCAGCGGGTGAACGCGGAGTTGGGCGGGGAAAAAGGGCACGACCATTTCTGCACCCGGCTGGGCGAGCTGGGGCTGGGCCAGGTGCTGGACATTGTGCCCAACCACATGTCGCTGGGCCGCGAGAACCGCTATTGGTGGGACGTGCTGGAGAATGGACCGTCGAGCCAGTATGCGTCGTTCTTCGACGTGGACTGGGAGCCGCAGGAAGAGCGCCTGCGCAAGAAGGTCCTGGTCCCGATCCTGCCCGACCAGTACGGCCGAGTGCTGGAGTCGGGCGGGATTAAGGTCACGCGCACGGGCGTGGCATTCCAGGTGGAGTGCGCCGGGCACGTGCTGCCGCTGGCGCCGAATACGCTGCCCGCCATCCTGATGCGCGCGGAGGAGGGTGCCCGGTCGGATACGCTCAGCTTCCTGGCTGCGTCCTTCGCCCGCCTGCCGGCGCCGGAGTACATCGACCGCAGCACCATCCTGGCGAGACATCGCGACAAGCTGGTGCTGTTCCGGCTGATGAAGCGCATGACCGCGGAGGAGCCCGGCGTCCGCGACCAGATCGATCGCGCCATTGTGGAGCTGAATGCGGACCTGGACGCGCTGGACGATCTGCTGAACCGGCAGAACTACCGGCTGGCGTACTGGAAGGCCGCGGACCAGCAGCTTGGCTATCGGCGCTTCTTCGACGTAAACACGCTGATCGGGCTGCGCGTGGAACGCGAGCACGTGTTCGAGGAGACCCATGCGCTGATCCTCTACTGGCTGCACCGTGGCGTGCTGGACGGCGTGCGGGTGGATCATCCGGACGGCCTGCGCGACCCGCGCGAGTACTTCCAGCGGCTTCGCAAGCATGCGCCGGAAGCCTGGATCGTCGCGGAGAAGATCCTGGAGCCGGGAGAATTCCTGCCGCAAAGCTGGCCCATCGACGGCACCAGCGGCTACGACTTCCTGAACGCCGTGGGCGGCGTGCTGCTGCGGCCCGAAGGCATGGTGGAGCTGGATAAGATCTATGCGGACTTCGCGGGCGGGACCGCGAGCTACGCGGAGATTGTGCATGAGAAGAAGATCAACGTGGCCCAGGAGTCGCTGGCCAGCGACGTCACCCGGCTCACCTCGCTGTTTGTGGAGATCTGCGAGCGCAACCGCAACCAGCGCGACTACACCACCACCGAGATACGGCGCGCCCTGCGCGAGGTGGCGGCGTGCTTCCGCGTCTACCGGACCTACGTGGCGCCGGAGCGGAACGAGATGACCGAGGATGACCGCACCGCGATTGCGCAGGCAACCGAGTGCGCCAAGACCACGCGCACCGACATCGATGGCGGCCTGTTCGACTTTATGCGCTACGTGCTGACCCTGCAGGTGACGGGCAGGCACGAGACCGAATTCGTGATGCGCTTTCAACAGTTCACCGGGCCGGTGATGGCCAAGGGCGTGGAAGACACGGCGTTCTACTGCTACAACCGCCTGGCCGGCGTGAATGAGGTGGGCAACGATCCGGCGCGCGACGGCGTGAGCGTCGAGGAGTTTCACGGCTATTGCGCGGCCATGCAGGAGACCCATCCGCTGACCATGACTACGCTCTCCACGCACGACAGCAAGCGCAGCGACGACGTGCGCGCGCGGCTGGCCGTGCTGAGCGAGGTGACCTCCAGGTTCGGCCTGGCGCTTCGCCAATGGTCGCGGCTGAATGCCGAACTGCGCGGCAAACAGAGCGACGGCAGCCCGATCGTCGATCGCAACACCGAGTACCTTTTCTATCAGACTGCGATCGGGGCATGGCCGATCGACGCAGACCGGCTGAATGCGTACATGCTGAAGGCCGCGCGCGAAGCCAAGCAGCGGACCAGCTGGGTTGCCAACAACAAGGAGTTTGAGAGCGCGCTGAGCCAGTTCGTTACCGGGGCGCTCGGCAATGCCGCCTTCGTCGAACGGCTGGAGCAGTTTGTGGAGACGATCCGGCTTCCGGGCAGAATCAACTCGCTGGCGCAGACGCTCGTGAAGCACACCGCGCCCGGCGTACCCGATCTCTACCAGGGGGCGGAGTTGTGGGACCTGAGCCTGGTCGACCCGGACAATCGCAGGCCGGTGGACTTCAAGCTGCGCAGCCGACTCCTGCGCGAGATGCAGACCATGTCCGCCGCGCAGGTGATGGAGCGGATGGACGAAGGCCTGCCCAAGCTGTGGACGATTCACCATGCGCTCCACCTGCGCCGCCGGCATCCGGAGTGGTTCGGCGCGGAGAGCGCGTACCGGCCGCTGGAAGCCGTGGGCAGCAAGCGGGCCCACGTCATCGCGTATCTGCGCGGCGAGAATGTTATCACCGTCGTTCCGCGGCTCAGCGTTACCCTCAGGGCGAGGTGGGGCGATACCGCGGTGATGCTGCCCGAGGGCGAATGGAGGAACCTGCTATCCGGCCAGACGGTGCAGGGCGGCAAAGTCGCGGTGGAGGCGCTGCTGCGCGACTTCCCCACAGCGCTGCTGGTCCCGGCGGAATCTGCCGCCGGCGGGGATGGGAACGGCTCCGATGCATGAGTTCACGGTGTGGGCGCCGCAGGCAAAAAAGATCGCGGTGAAGATCGGGGAAGCAATCTATCCCATGCAAGCGCCCATGCAAACTGCGCCCATGCAAACTGCGGACGAACAAACCGCGGACGACAGGGGCTGGTGGCGCGTCGCGGTGGAGGATGCCGGCCCGGGCACCGACTATGCTTTTCTGCTGGACGACGACCCGCAGCCCTATCCCGATCCGCGGTCCGAGTGGCAACCGAACGGCGTCGATGGCGCGTCCCGCGTAATCGACCACCAGGCGTTCCACTGGAACGATGCGGCGTGGCAGGCGATTCCGACTCCGACTCCGATTCCGATTCCCATTCCACTGTCCGGCGCGGTGATCTATGAGCTGCACGTGGGGACGTTCACGCGCGCGGGGACCTTCGACGCGGCGATTGAGCGGCTGCCCTACCTGGCCGATCTCGGAGTCACGCATATTGAGCTGATGCCGGTGGCCGCGTTCGCGGGCGACTTCGGATGGGGCTACGACGGCGTTGCGCTGTTTGCGGTGCACGCCCCCTACGGCGGCCCGGACGGACTGAAGCGCCTGATCGACGCCTGTCATCGGCACGGCGTCGCCGTAATCGTCGATGTGGTGTACAACCACTTCGGGCCGGTGGGCAACTATTCCGGCAAATTCGGCCCGTATGTCACGGACGACCACCATACGCCGTGGGGCGGCGCGGTAAATCTCGAGGGCGCGGGCAGCGACCAGGTGCGTCGTTTCTTTTTGGACAACGCGCGCATGTGGCTGCGCGACTACCACGCCGACGGCCTGCGCCTGGACGCGACGCATGCGTTCGTCGATCGCTCCGCCCTCCATTTTCTGGAGCAGCTCGCCGCCGAGGTTGAGGCGCTCGAGTCGACGCTGGGGCGCCGCCTGGTGCTGATCGCGGAGAGCGACCTGAACGATCCGCGCGTGGTAACTCCGCTGCAGGCGCACGGCTACGGCATGGACGCGCAAACCAACGACGACTTCCACCACGCACTCTTCACCGTGCTGCATCGCGAACGCGGCCAGGGCTACTACGACGACTTCGGCAGCATCGCAGACCTGGCCAAGTCGCTGACGCGCGTGTTTGTCTACGACGGCATCTACTCCCGCTATCGCCGGCGCACGCATGGACGCCCGGTGGACGGCCTTTCCGCGCACCGCTTCATCGGCTTCATTCAAAATCACGACCAGGTGGGCAATCGCGCCACCGGCGACCGGGTGGAGCAGATCGTCGGGCTCGACCGCGCCAAGGTGGCCGCGGCGCTGGTATTCACCGCGCCGTTTATCCCGATGATCTTTCAGGGCGAGGAGTTCGCCGCATCCGCGCCGTTCCAGTACTTCGCGAACCACCAGGACCCGGAGCTGGCCAGGGCTGTCTCCGAGGGGAGGAAGCGCGAGTTCGCGGCCTTTGGCTGGAGCCCCGATGAAATCCCCGACCCGGAGAAACGCGAGACCTTCGAGCGGTCCCGGCTGAACTGGGACGAGCTGGGCTGGCACGAGGTGCACTGCGGCAAGCACGCGGAGATGCTGGCATGGTACAAGCAGCTCATCCAACTGCGCCGCTCCTCTCCATCGCTGAACGACGGAGACATGGGGCACGTCCGCGTTGCCTTCGACGAAACGCTGCGCTGGCTGAGGATGGAGCGCGGCCTGGTGACGGTGCTGTGCAACCTGGGAGATGAGGCAGTGGAATTGGATAACCCTGCCGGATTGCCATTGCTGCTCGCCTCGCGGTCCGATGTGCGGGCCGATGTGCGCGCCGGGGAGCGAAAGATTGCTCTGCCGCCCAACACCCTGGCGATCCTCTCTGGGGAATCTGTGGAATCTGTGGAATCTGCGGAAAAAGACTGAGTGCCCCGGCCGTTCAGCGACGATTTTTAGGAGCTACCCTCATGGAAAATCCAATGCCACACCACGCTGCCGTGAATCCTACGCAATACAACATTGACGCAATCGCTAAGTTGGAACTCGACGCCCTTAATCGCCGAACTCCCACGGAGCGAGTGAGCGACGTGATTACGAAAATTGTGGGCAACGTGGGATTCCTGCTGGCTGAATTGGTTCTGATCGCCGGCTGGAGCCTGTTAAATCTCCACATCATCCCAGGACTCAAGGCATTCGATCCGTTCCCTTTCGGCGTCCTGGCGCTGATTGTCTCTTCCCAAAGCGTGTTCTTAACTGTCTTCGTGCTCATCAGTCAAAGTCGAATGGCTCGCCAATCGCAAAGGCGCTCGCATCTCGATCTTCAAGTCGGCATGCTTTCCGAGCAGGAACTGACCACAATTCTCCAGATGTTGCAGAAACTCTGCCAGCATATGGGCGTGAATGTCGACTCCTCGAAGCAAGAGGTCCAGTCATTTAGTAAGACGACGGACGTAGACAAGCTAGCCAGTGAACTCGAAGACAAACTCCCGGAGGAATGACCATGCCCCGCTGAAACTCCATTGGTGCTGGCGACTTCATTTTCCGATGCAGAACTGGGAGAAGATGAGGCGGAGCACATCCTCGGTGGTCGTCGCTCCGGTCAGCGCGTCCAGCCCGCCCAGCGCCTGGTAAAGATCCAGCAGCACCATTTCGTGCGGGACCTGCGCAGCCACCGCGGCGCTGGCCGCATCCAGCCCGCCGAGCGCCGCGGCAACCGCCTGATGCTGGCGCAGGTTGGTCAGCATCCCCGCCTCGCGCAGCCCGCCCGCATCGGCGCCCGCAACCGCCGCGACAATTGCCGCGCGCAGTTCCGCAATCCCCTCGCCGGTCAGCGCCGAGGTCCGCAGCGCCTTTTGTTTGTCATTCCGCGGCCCGGGGTCCCCGGCGAGCGGTCTTTGCTCGCTGGGGTGGAGCGCAGCGAAGGAATCTGCTTCTTCCTTCTCCGCAACCAGGTCCCACTTATTCCACGCCACCAGCATCGCGCTCCCGCCCGACTCGCACCGCTCCAGCACCGCGCGGTCCTCGCCGGACATTCCCCCCGCGACTGCGTCGACGACCAGCAGCACCACGTCCGCATCGGCCATCGCCTCGTGCGATTTGGCAATCCCCATGCGCTCGGCCTCGTCGCCTGCCTCGCGCAGGCCGGCCGTATCGATTAGCTCCACCGGGATGCCGTCGATTGCAACCGTTTCGGTTACAAGATCGCGGGTGGTCCCCGGCGTCGCGGTCACAATGGCACGCTCGCGCTCGATCAGGCGGTTGAACAGGCTCGACTTGCCCACGTTCGGCCGCCCCACAATCGCCAGCCGGAAGCCCTCGCGCACCACGCGCCCATAGGCGAAGCTCCGCTCCAGGCGCTCAAGCGGCGCGCGCACCGCGAGAATATTCCCGGCAATCTTTTCCGCCGGGAGTATATCGATGTCGTCCTCGGCGAAGTCGATGCCCGCCTCCATCGTGGCGATCAGTTGCACCAGCTCCGCCTTCACCGGCGCCACCGCGCGCGCCAGCGCCCCGCCCAGTTGCCGCGCCGCCACGCGCGCCTGCTCCAGCGTCGACGAGCCGATCAGGTCGCCGACTGCCTCCGCCTGGGTCAGGTCGATGCGCCCGGCGAGAAACGCGCGCTGGGTAAACTCGCCCGGCTCAGCCAGCCGCGCTCCGCCGTCCTTGCCCGCGCCAGCGCAACATTGCCGGACGATGTACTCCAGCAGCACCGGCGCGCCATGCGCGGCAATCTCCACCACATCCTCGCCGGTATAGGAATTCGGCGCGGCAAAATACGTCACCACCGCCTGGTCCAGCACATCGCCGGTGGCAACGTCGACGATCTCGCCGAAGCGCGCGCGTCCCGCTGCCAGCGGATGGCGCAACCGCAGCAGCGGCGCCGCAGCAGCGAGCGCGCGCGTCCCCGAAAGCCGCACCACGCCAATCCCCCCGCGCCCCACCGGCGTGGAAATCGCCACAATCGTATCCTGCTGCAACGCCATCACTCCAGTTTAGGCGTGCCCGAGCAGGCGAGGTACCCGTGGCACAGCAACACCAGCTCCCGCCTCAGCATCCGCACCATCTTCGGCGAGGCGCCGCTCTCCAGCACCGCACGCGTCGCATTCGTTATCGCCGCAAACATCATCATTACGGTGAACTGCACATTCTCAAAGCGCACGCCCGGCGCCGTCTCCAGCATCGTCGCCAACGCATTCCTCCCGCGCGTTCCGATCCGCCGCACCAGCACTTCGCCATCCAGCTCCGACGCAATCGAGTACAGCGCCAGCGAGATATCGGTGCGCTCCATCTTGGCATCCACGAACGCCTCCACCACGCCCTTCACCATCGGCTCCAACGGCTGATGCAGTTGCTCCCGGCAAGCGCGTTCCACCGCGTCGCCCACCCGCGAAAGGTGCTGCTCCAGCGCGGAGAACAGCAGCGCCCGCTTGTTCGGGTAATACTGATACAGCGTTCCCACGGACACGCCCGCGCGTTCCGCCACCCGCGTCGTCGTCAGACGCTCCCGCCCGTGCTCCAGCAAAACCTGAATCGTCGCCTCCTGAATCGCCTCCACCGTCACCCCGGACCTCGCCTGCACCGGCGTCTTTCTTGGCGAAAACTCGCGCAGCTCCTGCGTTCTCATATGCGAACTCCAAACCTGAAGCTTTCTTCATCTAATCCCTGTTAGACGATCCGCGGCAGCAAGAGATTCACAAGGAGATTCCCAACATGCCATCCCAGCAAAAAGCAGCCCTCATCACCGGAGCCAATAAGGGCATCGGCTTCGAAGTCGCCCGCCAGCTTGGCAAGGCCGGCTTCACCATTCTGCTCGGAGCACGCAACCTGGCCCTCGGCGAGAAGGCCGCCGCAATCCTGCGCGCCGAGCAGCTCGACGCCCGCGCCCTCGAGCTCGACCTCACCCGCCCCGAAACCATCGCCGCAGCAGCCGCCAGCATCGGCCCACTCGACGTCCTCGTCAACAACGCCGGCATCGCGGACCCCGCCGACGGCCCGCCCACAACCACGCACATCGACGCGCTCGAACGCACGCTGCGCACTAACTTCATCGGCGCCGTCCTCGTCACCCAGGCCATGCTGCCGATGCTGCGCAAATCACCCTCCGCGCGCATCGTCAACGTCTCCAGCGGCCTCGGCTCACTCACCCTCAACGGCGACCTCAACTGGCAACACGTCGGCGTCAAGTACCTCGCCTACAGCGCATCCAAGGCCGCGCTGAACATGTTCACCGTGCAGCTCGCGTACGAGCTACGCGACACCAACATCAAGGTCAACTCCGCCGACCCCGGCTATACCAAAACCGACCTCAACCACAATAGCGGCACCCAGACCGTCGAACAGGGCGCAGCCGAAACCATCCGCCTCGCTCTGCTCCCCGACGACGCACCCAGCGGCACCTTCTCCGCAAACGAAGGCCCCAACCCCTGGTAAGCGCTCGTCCCGCTGGGGCCCCATTCATCACGCAGCATCATTGCGTCATGGGTGGGGCCGGCCGCCATACGGGTTCCGCCGAGAATACACACGCGCGAAACCCGTTTCCCGCAGAATATACTCAGACAGGATTCAGGAGAGTCGTCCCATGAAGTTCTCCCGCCGGGATGCAATGCGCCTGAGTCTCGCCGCGTTCTGGAGCGCGTTCTGGGGCACGGCCTTTCTCCCCTTCCGCGCGGCCTTCGCGCAATCCGCACCCGCGCCGCCGACTCCGCCCGCGCAGCCGCCGCAATTCGATGTCTCCACGGTCAAGCCCAGCAGCCCCGACGAGGCCGGAAGCGACGGCATCAACACCGGCCATGGCGTGGCCGACGCGCGCAACGTAACCCTGCAGCGTTGCATCATCGGCGCATACTCCGTCGGTCCGCACCAGGTCATCGGCGGACCGGACTGGGTCTACACCGACCGCTGGGACATCCTCGCCAAGTCGGATCAGCCCATCGACGACGACGACATTCTCAACCAGATGCTGCAGGCCTTGCTCGCCGACCGCTTCCAGCTCACCCTCCATCGCGAGACCAGAATCCTTCCCGCCTACGTGCTCGAAGTGGACAAGCACGGCCCCAAAATGGAGCGGGCCGACCCCGGCGACTCCGACACCAACACCTCCACCTCAAACACCGGCCGCGTCCGCATCGACGTCAAGCGCACCGGCATGGACGCCTTCGCACAGATCCTCGCACGCAAGATGGATCTCCCCGTCGTCAACCAGACCGGCCTCACCGGCATCTTCAACTTCAAGCTGCAATGGACGCTCGACTCCGCGCAGCCTTCCGACCGCCAGACGGCAGACAACGTCTCCATTTACGCCGCGCTCCCGGAGCAGCTCGGCCTCCGCCTGCGCGCTGCCAAGGCGCCCGTGGAAGTCCTCGCCATCGACCACGTCGAAAAGCCCACCCCAAACTGAGCAGCCAGGCGAATACGGCGCTCGCTCCGGCTAATGCGCGTGGACGCCGCTGGCCGGATCGTAGACCACGTGCACCAGGTTGTCGCGGTAATCGATGGAGACGACCAGCTCGCGCAGCGTGGGAAACCCGATGACGCCGGAAAGCTCCGCTCCCATGTCGTTCGACAGCAGTGCGGAGTCGAAGGACGACATCCCCCAGGTAACCACGCGCACGCCGGCGAACGAAATGCCGACGCTGTCCGCGGCAAATACTTTGCGCCCCTTGCCGTCGATCCCGGTCACGCTGCGCCACGGATCGGCGGTCACAGAGGTCACCTCGCGCGCCGCCGCCGGCGTGATCATGCTCATCTCCGCGCTGCTATCCATCAGGAACAGCTTGGTGGAAGCGTTGCCGACGACGGTGGGGAAGATGAGCATGTGTTCGGAACGGAAGACCGGCGTCCAGTCCTTCATCTCCGGCGCAACGTAGCGGTCGCGCGCGCTTTCGGCCAGGACGGGCGCAGCCGACTGGTTGGAGGTCCGCAGCGTCAGCGGCTTTGCCGCCGGGTCGTCGGAGCGCATGGGCAGCGGGCCCAGCCGCAGTTCGCGCCCGGGAGTGTCGAGCGTCACCACAAAGTCGCGGAAGACGTCGGTGCCGATCAGGCCGTCCGTGCCCAGCACGCTGCGCTTTTCCAGCACGCGCACCATGCAATTTTTGAACTCCATGCCGCCGATCCGGATCGAGTCCACGTGGGTGACGTACGCGCTGGCCGGCCCCTGGTCGCCAAAGCCTTCCGCCGTGGTCTCCAGCTCCGGCACCAGCCCCGCGGCTTTGGCCACGGAGCGGCTCAGCAGCAGGCCACTGGCGCCGGTGTCGATCTCCAGCCGCTTGCGCTTGCCATTGATCAGCACATCCAGCCCGGCGGCAACGATGTCCTGCGACGTTTTCGCATCCCCATACGCGATCGGGACAATCGGCAGCCTGGTCGCGCGCATCGGCGTCACCAGCTCGCAGCTTCCTTTCTCGCTGGACGCAACGCCCTTGATCGCTGCCTCAATGGCCTGCCTGTCGTCGTCCGTCAGCGGAGCGCTGGGGTGGTCCAGCCGGTCCTTCAGCCAGGCCAACTGCTGCTCCGCAGTCATCGGCTTGCGCTGGGTCGTCTCCCACCGCCGCGTAATCACCGGATCGTTCGGCGCTAGCGAGTGCGCCATGTTGATCCTCAAATGCGAGCTGGCGTACATCCCGTAAAACGCCAGAAACCACGACGCATCGTAATGCGTGCGCGCGTTGCACGGGTCCAGGTGGGCCGCATTATTGAACGCCAGCGAGGCTTCGCCCACTTCGCCGCGACGGAAGCGCACCTCACCCAGAGCGTTCAGCACATCGGCGTCTTTGGGATATGCGGCCTGAACCTTCTTCGCCAGCGCCAGCGCCTCGGCGATCTTGTCCTGGCCCTCAGCCGTCCGCACCAGGCCCGCCATCGCCTTGCCGGAAGCGGGGTCGGCCTTCAGCGACGCGCTGTACAGCAGCTCCGCGTCGGCGTATCGCCCTTGCGCCAGCGCCTGGTCCGCCTCGCTCGGCATGGAGCTATCAATCGCACAACTCGCCCTGGTCCGCATCGGCGGCGAACCGCCGGCCTGCGCGCCCGCCGGCAGCGCCACGCCAGCCAGCGCCAGCACCACCCACGCGCACTTCGCCTTGTGTCCCATCCACTCCACGTTATAGCGAGCAGGCCCTCCAACCCAAATGCGGAATGCCCGTTCCTGAGACAGAAGTCTGTGCTTTACGCAGAGCCCAACTTCAATAAAGTGTGAATCCAATCCAAAAGAACAACGACAATAGACACGCAGCAAAGATCAGAAAGCGTTCCCAGCCATAACCGAAAAGGGTCAGAATGGCTGCGAGAATCGCTACGCAACTACCTATAAAAAAGAACCAGGCACCTGCATGTATCTGCTTGGCCGGATGATCGACAAGTGCCGAAATTGTCACTATTCCGCAAAGATAGACCGCAAGATCGACAACAATCGCTGCCAGGCCAGCCCTATATAGTTTCAATCGCCAAGACTTGCCGTCCGTGGTCGTCCTCCTAGCTCTTCGCCGGCGGTGGCGGAGCCGCCGGGTTCACGACCGGCAGACCCATCCCGCCCGAGCCGCTGCCGGCGTTCATGCTGCCTTTCAGGCCGGCCATAATCTGGGTCATGAAGTCGTTCGCCGCGCCTGGCGAATTCGACAGAAACACCGTATTGTTCCCCTGCCTGGTCCCGATATCCTTCAGCGTGTCGAAGTACTGGGTCAGCAGCACCAGCGCCATCACGTCACTCGCGGTCGCGCCGGGCACGCTCTCGCGGAAGTTCTCAATCGACGCGCGCAGCCCATCGATGATCGCCTGCCGCTCCGCCGCGATGCCCTTGCCTTGCAGCGCCTTCGATTCGGCATCCGCCTCGGCCTGCTTGACCTTGAGGATTTTTTCGGCCTCGCC
>PLUT01000218.1:4759-8204 GCA_003162875.1 Granulicella sp. | reverse complement strand
GCGGCGAGTTCCACACCTTCGCCTTCGCCGGCCCCATGTTCTCGCGTACCGTTCCCGTCATTCCCGCCGAAACCGTCGAGCGAGACAATTTCATCTATGCCGAACTTCTGCCGACCCCGATGCCCGGTCCCGAATANNAAGCCGTTCTCCATCGCCCTCTGCTGCTTCGCCGCTTTCCTCGCAGCAGCCTCCGTGCCCGCTTTCGCCCAGATGCTTGCGCGTCCCGGCTGGAATGGCAACGGCCTGGACACGAGTCCCTGGTGGCAACGCGCCGTCTTCTACCGGATCGATTCCCCGGCGGACACCGCGGATATCGCCAGCCGCCTCGACGCCTTGCGGTCCCTCGGCGTCGATGCGCTCATCCTGCCCGCGCCTGAGCTTCCTCCTCCGGGCTCCAGCGGCGCCATGCCCAATCTTGACGATCTTGACAACCTGCTTCGCCAGGCCAGCAGCCACGATATTCGCGTCCTGCTTACGCTGCATGCAGCGAATGCCAAGGCCGACCTCTCCGGCCTGGCGCGGTTCTGGCTCAGCCGCGGCGTCGCCGGCTTGTATATCGCTACTCCTCCGGGCACCACCGCTGAACAGACGCAGGCCCTCGTCGAAGCGGTGCGCAAGTCAGCCTCGGGCGCGCTCGGCCGGCGCGTCGTCCTCACAGATCTTGACCTTGCCCCGCCCGACGGCAGAGACGTGCATCAGCCCCCGCGCAATGCGGCCCCCGCGCGCACCTCACGCTCCGGCCCGGCGGTCGCGCAGTTGCAGATCGATTCGCGCCTGGGTCGCCTGCCCGCGCTGGACGCGGCCAGTCTTCGCCCGCTCCTGGTCCAGGCCATTGCCCAGCCCGACCTGCTCCTCGATACTTATCCGGCCACCGCCGACGCCGCATCCGGAACGCATCCCCCGCTCGCCGAAGCGATGGCCGCAATCGCGCTGATCACCCACCCCGCGGCCCTCATCGACTCCAGCGCGAGCCTCGTCCTGGAGCCCTCGCCCGACCAATCCGCAGCCACCGCGACCTCCGAGCAACCCGCCAGGCCCACGCCGCCGCCCGTTCCTCTGCCGCCGGGAACCTATCTGCCCTACGTCCCTTACGCCCCGCCGCCGCCCAAACCACGCCCGGCAGTCGCGCCCACGCCAAAGCCCGCCGACCCGCTCACCAACTGGTACCGGCAGCTCGCCGTGCTCCATCACGACAACGCCGTTGTCCGCTCCGGCAGCAAGATCTTTCTCGACTTCGATGCTCAGAACGCGCTGGTATGGGTCAACCGCCCGGCCTCGCCTTCTCCGCTCAATCCGCCGGTTGTCGTCGTCTGCAATCTCTCGTCTGCGCCGCTACAGTTGTCGCTGACCGCCGCAATCAAGCAGCTCAACCTGCGTGGCTTCTTCCTGCGCCCGCTGCTGCGCTCCTACGACGCGATGGGCGCGCAACCGCTGGACAATGTCACGCTGCCGCCATTCGGCGTCTACATCGGCGAGCTGAGGCTGTGAGTCGTCGCCGCACCGTGGCTGCTCGCGGACGGAAGGAGATTTGGCGAGTTCAGATCAGCGATACTTCTCCAGCCGCTTGATCTGGTCGGCGTCCATTTCTTTGCGAAGCTGAAGCAGCATATGGGTATTCGCCTTCTCCAGTTCCGCCCGGGTCTGGGCAACCCGGTCGATCTGCGCAAATAGCGCGGCTTCATCGGGCGCCGGCGAGCTGGAAAGCTGTTCCATCTGTCCCTCCGCCTGCTGCACCCCCTCAAAACGCGAGAGCAGCGCGGCACGGTTTTGCTCAAAGATGGCGTCCATCCTGGACTGCTGTTCGGGACGCAGCTTCAGGCTTTTGACGTATGCCTTGTCATCCCACCAGCGTTGTCCCGGAGGGCCAAGCTGGAGGCCGGCCCGCAGGGGACCTTCCGGCGGCTGCCCTTGCTGCCCCGGTTGCTGAGGCGGCGGACCTCCGGAGCGAGGGCCATCGGGGTTCGGACCGCCAGGGAACTGCGGGCCTCCCATTCCGCCGCCACCCATTCCTGGTCCACCCGGACCACCGCCGCCCGGCGGCGGACCGCCCCCACCGCGGCCCTGTGCGCGGGCGATCGAGGCCACACCCAGGGCGAGGCAGATGCCAACGACGGCGGCACGCGCGAGTCTCCGCTGGCTTCTCATCAGTTCGAGATCCTCTTCGGCGATCGGCTGCGAACCCCGCGCGAGCTTCCACTCAAACCGTACATGCCGGAGGTCGCGGACTCATCCGCGCGCAACTCCCCGTCGATGGCGGTCAGCAGCGCATTGTCCGACTTCAGAATGGTGGGAGAAACCGCGACCGCGGGTTGCAGCTTCGCGGCGACCTGTCGCTCGACCGGACGCGCATGATCGACGCGCAAAGAGATGCCGATGCCCAGCGCCAGCGCGACCGCCAGGCCTGCGGCCGTCCACGCCTGCGGGCTTCTTGGAATGTGCAGCCTCGGAAACACCGGCTGCGAATCACGACTGTGCACGGGGAGTGACGCGGCGCGGCGCTCCGCCCACAAGCGGCTCTGCTGCGCAAAGCTGCCGATGGCGCCGGAGACGCGCTGCGCTTCCTGCGCACACTGAGGGCAGGCGCTGAGGTGCGCCGTGACAGCGGCCGGACTTGTGCCGAGCAGCAGATCCGTGAACTGTTCGTCAGTAAGATGGGTAAGATAGCTCTCGCGATGATTCTCCATCAGATTCCTCCTCCCAGCTTCAGCCTGACCGCTTTGACTGCACGGTGCAGATGCGTCTTTACCGTACTGACCTGCATCCCGGTGGCCTGGCAGATCTCCTGAATGTCCATCTCTTCGATGAAGCGCATCAGAAAGATGGTGCGTTGATTCACGGAGAGCGTTTCCAGCGCGGCCGACACCTGCTGCGCCCGCTCCCGGGCCAACATCTGCGACTCCACCGAACTCTGCGGGCTGGACAGCAGGGAGGAAACCTCATTCAAGTCGGGCGCGGTCTTATGGACCCTGCGCCAGAACTGGAACTTGCGACTTCGCTGGCTGTCCCGCACCAGGTTGGTGGCGATATGAGCCAGCCAGGTGTAAACGCTGCAGTCTCCGCGAAACGAATCCCTGCTGTTGTAGGCCTTCAGCAGGCAGTCCTGCACAATCGTTTCGGCCAGGTCCTGGTCGCCGGTGGAATAGGCGACGAACCGGAGCAAGCGAAACCGGTAGACGCGATCCAGCGCGTCGATGTCGTCCAACTCGCTAGGGATGGTTTCACCCGGCACGCAGGCGATCATATCGGGATCGAGAACAAGCTGCATACGAAACGTAGACGTGTCCCTTTCACCCTGCGGTTACATCTGCAGAAAAGATTACCTGACGGCCGACGCGCGGGTTCGGAGGTAACCCACCGAGTTCGCCTTTTGATCCCCACCCCCCGGTATCGATTAGTGCATAATCTTCCAAACAAACCGCTTACCAGCTATTGAATTTGCAGGATC
>PLUT01000218.1:0-4753 GCA_003162875.1 Granulicella sp. | reverse complement strand
TTAATTATAAGTGGGGTGTCAAGCGGAAGACCGGTTTTCAAATGAAGTTTCCGAGAGCGCCGCTTCGTTCCTCGCTTCACGCTAAGTCCTGTTGTCGCCAAATGGAAAAACGAAGTTACTGATAGCGAGACTTTAGTTATTTGGCCGACAAGCAATCCGAAGGACCTATACGGCTTCACCGGAGAGAGCGACCTGTGACGAGATTGACGCGCACGATCGGCGGACGGGAGCACAATAAAATGTCACTTCTTCTGTTTCATTTTGTCATTGATGTGCGATATATTTAGAAAGCACTCCTGTTCCGTCAAGCACAACGAGATCGAAAAATCCACTCTTTGGAGAGATCCATATGCGTGCCTTTACTGTCTCCCTCGCTGTCTTTTCTATGCTGGCTGGCTCAGCTGCCGTGTTTGCGGACCCCATTCCCTACCCGGACGTAGGGAGTGTGGCGCCAACGGAGACGTTGATCGCGACCGCCGCCGGCTCGGTTGATACGTACTTTTACGGTTTCTCCGCGGTTGATGTCGACTACGTAGAGATCCTCGATCTGACACGAGGGACCAATACCGGATTCATGCTTGACAACCAGACCTCCGCGACCGGGGAGGAAGGCACGCCTCTGGCTGTCAACGCGGGGGACGTTCTCGCGGTGGATTTAGAGAACACAACCCAATCCGACATAATCTTTTCGACGGACCCAAGCCTGAGCACGGATGGTGTGAACCACGGATACATTACTTCCTACTCGAGTTCCACAGATGGGCCTTTGGGTAGTTCCGGCGTTCCATCGGGGGTGTATGTCGGGATGGAGGACCTCGATGCGGCATTGACCACCGATTACGACTACAACGACGAGACGATTGTGCTGACTGACGTGGCATTCTCTGCCGGTCCAGTTCCCGACGTCATCTCCGCCGGTCAAGCTCCCGAGCCAGGCAGTATCGCGCTTGTGGGGACGGGAATCCTGGCTGCGGCAAGCTTGGTTCGGCGCCGGCTGAGGGCCAGATAGTTCAGTGGCATTTTGCGCCTAGTTGTCTTCTGGGCGGGAAGAGGCGCAGGGCCTGAGGGTTCGATCGGCTCCTGCCCTCATTGCCGACGAGAAGCGTGCACTGCGACAACGACGGTTCTATAGAGTTGAAGAACCCTTCGCACAGAATGAGGCCAGTCAATGGGACGACTCCTGCGCGCCGCCGGGCTAGGACTGCTTCTCACATTAGCGATGGGCTTTCTTGCGCGGCCCGCCCCAATCCTAGGCCCGGGCGGGATCGCTCTGCATCCGCCTGCAACTCTGCTTGATATGAAGCTAGGCACGGCACGGCAGCCGTTCGTCCGCCGGCAGTTGGTCCCCTCCATGCTGCGCGCGGCGGACGTTATCATTCCGGCGAGTTGGAGAGAGGCCGCAACCAGGCGATTGGAGGCCAACCGGCTTGTCCGACCATTTCTCTTCGGCGCCGATGAGGACGAGTCATTCGATAGCTTCCTGTGCCTGATCGTGTGGTTTGTCTGCTTCACCGTTTTCGCGGCAGTGTTCGAGTCGGAGACGGCGTATTATGCGGCCGAGCCATCTGCCCCTGGTCTCGTCTTGTCCGGATTCCCCTTTCTGTTCACTGTGTTCGCGTGCCTGATGCTCGTCGCGTTGCTGCACAACAATTACATCTACGACCCGCCCACCCTGTGCATCGCGGCGCTGACCTTGAGGGCGGTCCGCCGCAAGCGCTTCATGCAACTGGTTCTCTTGACCGCCTTGTTTTCGCTCAATCGAGAGACTGCCTTCATCGTGCCGGGCCTCGCCTTCTTTGCCTGGGTCCATCGCGGGCAGGTTGCGATTGCGGTCCGGCAAGCGGCGTTGCTCAGCATCCTGTACCTCGCCATTGCTGGCGGGCTCGTCTTTCACTACCGCCATAACCTGGGATCGGTGGCGGAGGACAATCGCACTTATCTCATCCACACCTACCTGCACAAGAATGCGAAGTATGCGTTGGCCGCGATCCTCTCGTCTGCCGTATACCTGGGTGCTGTTGTTCGCTGTTGGAAGCTCCTGCCTCCCACTCTCAAGGCCGTGCAGTGGTTTGTGCCTCTCTGGATTGCGATGCACATCTTGTGGGGCTGGCCGATGGAGTGGCGGGTGTTCTTCGAGATCTATCCGGGAATGCTGCTCACCATCGTCGCCATGTGGACCATCTTGAGAGGGTCACGTCCGGAACTCTTGGTCGCAACCCTGTCCGACGAGCGCACTTTGGCGTGAGGCAACCATGTAGTGTTCTAACGCAACCACAGCATTGTGGTTGACAAGCGTATAGTGCGCCAAATATAATTTGGCAGCAAGTATTTTTCGATGGTTCCCGTTTTGAAGGTCGCTCCCTTAACTGTTGAGAAAGCCCTGCTCCAGATACGTCAGGCGTCAACCCTGGCAACTCGCACAAAGTCACTTCACCTACTGCTTGGCGTCGTAGCCAACCCCAAGGTCTGTAGAGGGCTATATGGCGATATCGGAATTCTGGAAAAGCATCTCTGCTGCCCCCATCGGAACAACCCAGGATTGGGCGGAACCCTCCGCCGCGGATCCCTCGAGACGTTGGCGCGGTACCGTCAAGTTGTGGATGGCTGCGGATGCGGGCACCATCCTTCTCTCCGCCATGCTCGCTCTGGTCTACGAGCGGCATCACGGAGCGGTAGCCGGCGTCCGGGACTTCTTTCACGGCACGCTTATTCACGGTCGTTCGCTGGGTGTGCTCTTCGCCTTGCTAAGCTGGTTCACCGCCTCGCTTTTGTTCATCAGCCGGCGCCTGCACTTGTACACGCCCAGGCGCCTCCCCAACATCCTGCATGAGCAAAGCGTCAGCGTTCAGGCCTGCCTTGCATCCGGTCTTCTGTTCACCGGGACCCTCTACCTGATCCACGCTCAGGACATTCCGCGCAGCATCGTCCTCATCACGGTGGGGCTGGTCACCGTAGCTCTCAGCCTGCGCCGCCTTATCTATCGCCTCATGCTCTACCGCAGCTTCGAGAGCGGCGTCGGGACCCGCGATGTGCTTATCGTCGGCACCGGACCCGAGGCGCAGGCGCTCCGCCGCCAGTTGGAGAGCATCCGGCAGCTGGGCTATACCTTCAAGGGCTTCATCGAGTGCAACGAGGACGGGTCCCGCTCCTCGGCGTGCGACGACGTGGTGGGCACCGTCGACACCATGTTCCAGCACGCCCGCAGGCATTTCGTGGATGAGATATTCTTCACCGCTCCCGGTCAACGAGGAATCGTCAAGGACATACTCGACCAGGCCCGCGATCATGGGATCGACCTTCGCGTCGTGCCCGACATGTACGATGGGCTCGCGTGGAACAATCCGATCGAGTACGTCGGCCAGTTTCCCACTATTCCGCTGCATTGCGGTCACGTCCCGGAGATCCGCCTCCTGCTGAAGCGGCTGCTGGACGTGGTTCTCTCCGGCATGGCGCTGATCGTGCTCTCGCCTGTGATGCTGGCCATCGCCATCGCGATCAAGTTGGATTCGCCGGGCCCCATCTTCTATCTCTCCGAGCGCATCGGGAAAAGGGGCCGCGTCTTTCCCTGCGTCAAATTTCGCACCATGGTTTGTGATGCGGACAAGATGCGCGCCGACGTCATGCACTTGAACGAGCGGGATGGCGTGTTGTTCAAGGTGAGCAACGATCCCCGCATCACCCCATTGGGGCGCCTGCTGCGCAAATACTCGCTGGACGAGCTGCCCCAGTTCTTCAACGTCCTGCGTGGCGATATGAGCATCGTCGGCCCGCGCCCGCCCATCGCCAGCGAAGTCCGCGAGTACAAGCTCAGTCATCTCCGCCGGCTCGACGTCACCCCTGGCATTACAGGCCTTTGGCAGGTGATCGGACGCCAGGACCCGTCCTTCGACAGCTACATCTCGCTGGACGTTACCTATATCGAGAACTGGAGCATCCTGCTCGATCTGGTCATCATCCTGCGCACTATCAGGGTGGTCCTGGCCGGGACCGGCTCTTGAGCGTCGCAGGCTGCCGCTTGAATGCGGCTACCATCGCGTCTCGCGCGCGGTCCGTTCTTATTGGATAGACCATACCTGATTGGCGCCTCCATTGGCGTTCCACTGGTCGAGCAGGGTGCCCTGGGTGCCCGACCAGCCTGGGACCTCCAGCGCCAGACCGCTGTTCTGATTGACCAGCTCGTAGTAGCCGCCGCCGACGCTGACCACGCTCCATATCTGATTCGCCGTGTCCACGTACTGACGCTGGTCGATTTGGGCTCCATCCGCTGTGGAGGAGCCGCTCACCTCGGCCGCGAGACCGCTGTTCACATTCACCAGCTCGACCAGATTATTTCCCAGGTTGGTCAGCTGCCACTTCTGGTTGGCGCCGCCATTCACCGACCACTGATCCAAGGCCGTGCCTTGTGCGCCGGACCAGCCCGGCACCTCTATCGCCTGCCCGCTGTTCCGGTTCACGATGGAGTAGGTGCCGTTAGGAATCAGCGATGCCGCAACCGTAATCTGGTATGCCGCACTGGTCACTGCGCTGCCGGCATACGCGGGGGCCACCGCCATTGCCTTGATGGTCTCGCTCGTGCTCACCGATATCGAGGTCCCCGCGCTATAGACCGTTGAAGAGGCGCTTGGCGTAGTTCCGTTCGTCGTGTAGTAGATGGTCGCGCCTGGCGTTGCGTCGTAGAGCGTGATGCTCTGCACGCCGGTATACGTCCCGCCGCCCTCGGAGAACGTCGGCGTCGCCGCCACCGGCAGGTTGA
>PLUT01000124.1:6730-18099 GCA_003162875.1 Granulicella sp. | reverse complement strand
GCCGCGATGGCGAGAGCTTTAGTGCTGGTTGCATAAATGCGGTCAAGCCGCCTCGAAATTTCCCTCAGGGGCTAAAGCCCTTGATTTTGCTGGCCGTTTTCGGCACGACTGAAGTCGTGCCCTTTCAAACCCGATTTATGCAACCGGTTCTAGCAACTACCAACTAACAACTAGCAACTACCAACCTTGAGCCTCATCAACCGCTACAATCATTCCCAATGATTGCTTTCCTGCGCGGACGGTTGCTGGTGAAGTCGCCGAACCGCGCCATCATCGAGTGTGGCGGCGTTGGCTACGACGCCACCATCAGCGTGGCGACCTTTACCGCGCTGCCGCCGGAGGGCGCCGAGGCGCGCCTGCATATCTACACCCATGTGCGCGAGGACCAGATCGCGCTGTTCGGTTTCGCCGAGCCGGACGAGAAGCGGCTGTTTGAGAAGCTGCTGACCATCTCCGGCATCGGGCCGAAGCTGGCGATTACGGTGCTCAGCGGGATCGATACCGACCGGCTGGTGACCGCGATCCGCGGAGGCGACCACGCGACCCTGACGCGGATTCCCGGCATCGGGAAGAAGACCGCCGAGCGCGTGGTGCTGGAGCTGAAGGACAAGCTGGAGGGATTCGCGGCGGCCGCGGTCGCGGCGCCTATCTCGCACTACGGCCCGGCGGGCGACGATGCGCTGTCCGCGATGGTCAACCTCGGCTACCCGCGGCCCGCGGCGCAGAAGGCGGTCGAGACCGCGCTGGCCAAGAACCCCGGCGCCGCGCAGGACTTCGAGGCGCTGTTCCGCGCGGCCATGGCGGCGGTGCGGTAGCGGTGTGGCGGCATCTCCCCGGGTTGACAGGGCGTAATCGATCAATTACACTTGCTTGATGTTCGATGTTCGTCCGCTGCCCGAGTTCACCACATGGCTCGATGACCTGACGGACACGACCGTGCGTGGCGCCGTCCTGGCCCGGATCGACAGATTGGAATTGGGACTGAAGGGAGACGTCCAGCCTGTTGGCGACGGCGTCTCGGAGATGCGGATTCATCTCGGCGCGGGATGGCGCATCTATTTCACCCAACGTGGGACGCAGCTGATTCTACTTCTTGCAGGCGGTTCTAAACGAACGCAGAAGAGAGACATCAAGCGGGCGAAAGCACTGGCCGAATTGCTGGACTTGACGGAGGAAACATCATGAGCAGACGAATCAAAGTCGCTGACTTGCCGAAATTTGATGCAGCGCGTTACCTGGATAACGAGACCACTATCGCCGCTTACCTGACTGACATTCTGGAGGCCAACGACGCAGCACTGCTGGCATCGGCGCTGGGCACGATCGCGCGCGCTCGCGGGATGACAGAGATTGCCAAAAGTGCCGGCATCACCCGTGAAGCGTTGTACAAGGCCTTGCGCCCCGATAGCGCTCCACGCTTCGACACCGTCAATCGCGTATGCGCGGCGCTGGGCGTGCGCCTGGTCGCCCAGGCGGTTCATCCCGCGCCGGATGGGGCTTGAGAACAGCTCTCGCGAAACAACCAGACGCCGCCAAAGACTTCGAGACGCATCTGACAACTAGCAACTAACAACTAACAACTGCCTTATGCGGACTATATATGTGGTGACGACCGGCGGGACGATCGAGAAGCGCTATTCGGAGTCAGCGGGCGCGGTGCTGAACGAGGGCAGCAAGATCGGGCAGTATCTCGAACGGCTGCGGCTGCCGGACAGCGATGTGCAGGTGGTCCCGGTGAGCAACAAGGACTCGCTGGAGATGACGGCGGAGGACCGCGCCGAGCTGGTGGCGCGGCTGGCGGAGCTGCTGCCGGCCGCGAGCCCGATCGTGATTACGCATGGCACCGACACCATGGCGGAGACGGGGCGGACGATTCAGCGGGCGTTTCCGGAGCTGGCGGTGCCGGTGATCCTGACGGGAGCAATGCGGCCGCTGGGCTTCGAAGGCGGCGACGGGCTGCAGAACCTGACGGAGAGTTTGCTGGCGGCTCGGCTGCTGGCGCCGGGGGTTTACATCGTCATCCACGGGCAGGTGTTTCCCGCCGATCGGGCGGTGAAAGATCGGGAGCTGGGAACGTTCGTCGCCAAAAGCCAGGCGGGCGGCGGGTCAGCTTGATGCGCAGGGGAACTGTCCAGATGTCAGTTTAATAGCCCGCGTCCTGCGTCCCTTCGCAATGAGAATTGCATCCAACGAATCCTCGGAATCGGGAATATGATGAGACGGTAGCCATCTGAGCATTCGTTAGGATTGAGCGGTGGCACGGCCTGATAGACCCTGCGGTTGATGGAGGCGATGATGTACGCTATGTCGCGTTTCTCTAGCTGGACTATTACCTTGGCGGCTTTCTGCGTCCTCTCGGCTTCCTCCGCGGCCCTTCACGGCCAGGCGGTTGGGAAACATGTAGCGTTGGGAGTCGCTTCGGATTGGACACATCGTCATGTGCTATATCCGAGTTCAAATAACTATGCCGTGATGGCCAGGATCCAGAAGGATCCGCGCTGGGTTCATGACTGGTATCTCCGGCATCCGGAGACCTGGTGGCCAGATCGCCCTCGCGATACCCGCAAGCCGGCGAAAGGAAGTCAGAGAGACTGGAGCTACTCGCTGGGAACGACTACCTTTGAGCCGCTGTTCGACTTTTCCTTTTCTATCGGACCTCAGACGGGTAACGGAAGCCTGAACGTGTCGGACCAGCTCAACGGCCAGTACCTCGCCACCGCCGGCAGCCTGACGGTCGGCGGCACCTACGATATCGGTACCTACCCGCTCTATCCAGGCGGGCCGAGCGTTTTTACCAGCCCAAGCGGGCAATTTATCTATGACAATCTCCTGTTCCCCGCTTACCCTTCAACGAATCCGTCGATTGACTTTGATGGACTTCTCTTCCGCAACAGCAGCGGATTTGAGGTCAACATCTGGGGCAACGGTCCCAGCGCGTATGAATACGACGATTTGGGGTATTCGCATGACGTTACGGGATCGCCATTCAATGTGAGCATCGATCCCGGCGGCGGCCAGACCTACCCGGCAAAGTTTCTGTTTGACGTGACGGCAGCTCCCAGCTGCACCAACGACTATGTAGTAGTGGGAATACCCGCGGATCCAGCTTCGGGCGGTCAAGCCAACCTGGTTGGCGTGAATAACCTTTACAGCGAGCCGGGAGGCAGTGGTTACTGTGCGGGCACAGGACCGGCGGTGAAGTTCGCCTACGCCTCAGGTACCGGGCAGATTCCGGCCGCCGTGTCCCTATCGCAGGATGGGACGCGGATCGCCTACATCGAGAATCTGCAAACCGGGAGATCCTATTTTCACAGTCTGACCATCGGCACCACGGGCAGCAACGGGACCAGCGCGACGGCGGCGGTGGTACCGGGAGCCGGCAACAATGCGGTCGACGCAAGCATCCTGCTCTCGCCCGACGGAGGCGCCACAAACCAGAGTTCGACCAATAGTCCATTCGTCATGTACACCGGGAACGACGCGGCCGATGTCGCCTACGCCACTACCTACAGCGGGCTCGACGGCGGCTCTGGCTATCTCTACAAGCTCGGCAATGTCTTCAACGGCGCACCCACCATCGTCTGGAAGGTTGCCATCGATGCAATTCCCTCAGCGCCCATTTACGACACTGTTTCCAACAAAATTTTCTTCACCGACAGCGACGGGCGCATCGACAATGTAACGGACAGTGGCTCATCACCGTCGGTCGTCTATGGAACGGTCGTGGCCAGCGGCGCGACCTCCCAGAATGCTGTCGTCATCGACAGCACCAACCAGATGATCTACGCGTCTTTCAACTCCAACGGGACCAACGCCATCGTCGTCCAGGCCCCGACAAGCATGGCCAGCACCGTTACAGTGCCCGTCGGCGCCGCGACCACGACCTTTACCGGCCCGTACAGCCCCGACTTCAACAACGCCTTCTACGCAGGAAGCGGCACGCCAGTGATGTATGTCGCTGGAACCGGCACCGGAACCCTGCCAACACTGTATGGGATCGGATTCACAGGAGCCGGCCTGCTGAATCCCAGCAGCGTTGCCAGCACACCCCTGGCTACCGGCATGGCTGACTCCTCCTCCATGACCGAGTTCTACAATGCGTCGCTGCACAAGGACTACCTCTTCGTGGGAGTTACCAACAATTGCCTGGCGACTGCGGGAGGATCCGCCGGGTGTGTCCTGAGTCTGGACATCACCAGTGGGTTTCCAACCGTCAATGCCGGCAGTACTGCACTCGCCGCCCCGGGAGGGACTACCGGGATCGTCGTAGACAACGACAGCGCGCTTAGCCAGGCCTCGAGTATTTACTACGCGACCAAGAGCGGGGCCGCTCTGGTCAAGGCCACGCAGTCAGCGCTGAACTAACACCGAATCGTTTCCATCTTCGCTTGTCGCGATGGCAGTTTGACGTACTTTTCTGCACGATGCGCTCTAGCCAGCGCCGACCATTGTTTTAAATCTGACACCCTGGCTTACCGGAGAATCCCATGCGGACGAGGATCAAGCTCATCGCTTCAGCATTCCTTCTGCAGGTCGTTTTCCCCTTTTCACAGGGCCGGACGCAAGCGCGGGCGGAGACGGCTCGGTATCCGGCGATGGCTGCTCTGGACCAGTATTTGATGCCGAGCGAGAGCGCTGAAATCGCGCTGGCTCGCAGTGCTGCGCCCGCATCCATTGCGGACGACGCCGAAGTGATGGTGCTGCGACACGATGGCTATGCGACCGCGGTGAAAGGCAAAAACGGCTTCGTCTGCCTCGTCGAGCGCTCCTGGGGCAAGGCCACCGACGACCCCGAGTTCTGGAATCCCAAGATGCGCGCTCCCCATTGCTTTAATGCCGCAGCAGCCAGAACCTTTGCGCCTATTTATCTGATGAAGACCAAGCTGGTGCTGGCCGGCAAATCGCAGAAGGAAATCGCCGCGGCAACCGCCTCCGCCCTGGATCGGAAAGAGCTGCCCGCGCTGGAGCCGGGAGCGATGGCCTACATGATGTCGAAACAGCAGTACCTGGGCGACGGAGATTCGAGGTGGCATCCACATACGATGTTCTATTTTGCGGGTGACGCGGCGAAGAGCTGGGGGGCCGATCTACCGGACTCGCCGGTGATGACGGCGAATGATCCCAAAGAGCGGGTAACTATTCTTTTTGTCTTGGCAGACAAATGGTCCGACGGAACGATGGCTCCGTCGATGATGCACTGACCTGCGGTTCAATTGGTGAGAAGTCATGACCTGGGATGCGCCGTCTTCGCGGGTCATGGCTTGGGATACGCCCGCTTTGTGGAGAGGCGATGGCGCCCAACCCCATCCACGATGAGGCCGTCATGATGGGGCACCCGGCAATGTGGTAGAGTGGCGGACATTCGCCGGGCCCCGAACGAGAGAGGATGGCACCCTAATGGCTCTTTGGAAGCTGCGGTTGATGCTGGCAATGCTGTTGCTGTTGCCGGGTGTGGCGCGGGCGCAGGATGTGTTCGCCGCGGGCGCGTCGCCGCAAGGGCAAACCGTCAGCGATTCGTTTTCGTCGAGCTGCATTCAGGCGCAGAAGCCAAATATCTTCAAACAACTGGGAGTGAACCCGCTGACCTGCCATGCAGGGGCGGGGCTGCAAGACTCGCAGGGACAGTGCATGAACGTGAAGGGCACGACGGTGATCGCACATCAGGGGACGGAGTGCTATTACTGCACGCCCAACGATCCGCCGGTGGTCCTCTATATTCCGATGGACCAGGTGCAGAACGCTTCCTTGCAGGGCTTTTTGTGCGGCGAGTCTTCGGTGGATCCGGGGTGCATGGCGGCGTGCTCGAAGGAGTTCCCGACCACCACCACCTACGTTCCTCCGGTGGCGCAGCCGGTGGTTCCGGCGCTTCAAAATGGCCAGGACACCGGCGACCCGTGCCATCCGTATTACGACTTGAGCACTGCCGCGGGCATCGCGGCGATGCAGGCAGATGCCCCGCGCGTCGCGGCCGCGTGCAATGCCTCGCGCTGCCAGCATAACCCGGAGTTGACGGTCTGCAAGAACGTAAACCTGCAGGCCAGCGTTCCGGCAACCGAGACTGCCTCGAACTCCGACGCGCAGATGGCGCAGTGCATCTGCGGCCAAAGCGCCGCTCTGCCTCCGGGCTACATCAGTGGGTCCGGCACGGTTTTGCCGGTCAACTATCCGCCGGCCAACGCAGGTTGCACCGGAAAGTCTCTCAAGGCCCTTCCCAAGTGGACGCCCGCGCAGGCGGCCATCCTGAAGACGGCACTCAACGGCGCGATCGCAATGCTGCAGAAGGCCAAGGCGTACACCGACAAACCTACATGGGACGGTCCGACCCAGGACCTCAGCGCCACCTATTTAGGCAATGCTTCGGCGGCGACGCAAAGCCGGACTCGGGACGACGTCAACGGTGCCCTTCAACTGGCGCAGAGGATCAAGAACGTAGGCGACAATATGTTCCCGGGTAATGCCAGCCTCTTGGGGCCCCCTGCAAAAGGGCAGGCCTGGGTGGCCTATGCTGTGCCCATTCAGACGCCGATGGGGCAGGCCCTGATCTACATCTTGCCGCC
Source organism: Granulicella sp. (assembly GCA_003162875.1). Taxonomy (GTDB): domain Bacteria; phylum Acidobacteriota; class Terriglobia; order Terriglobales; family Acidobacteriaceae; genus Edaphobacter. The sequence goes on along the minus strand of PLUT01000124.1, from coordinate 11,542 downwards.
GTTCTGGAATGAGGCGCCGTGGGCGCAGGCTTTTACCATCGTGCACGAGCTGTCCCATGAACTTGAGGGCGGCCTAAAGACCGACGTGGTGTATGGCCAGACGCAATGCGAGCATCTGGCCATGAGCTCTACCGCCGATATTGTCGGGAAACTAATCGTCCACTTCGCTTACCCCGATCTTCCTCCGGCCACTCCCCAGTCGCCGATGCAGAACGCAGATTCGTTTGCCTTCTTTGTGTATTTCGTGGCAAATCAGAAGTAACCGCAGGGCGATGGCTGCGCGGCGGTCATGGTTTCGGATACGCGCGCAGGCGGCGGCAGGCTTCGGCGAGGTCGGCGTCTTTCTTCGAGAAGCAGAAGCGGAGCAGGTTTTCGCCCGCGGGAGAGCCGGCGCGGTAGAAGGCCGAACCGGCGACGGCGGCCACTCCGGTCTCGGCGAGCAGCGTGCGCGCCTTCTCCGCGGCGGTGCGGCCGGGGATGGGGCCGGCGTCGGCGAGGATGTAGTACGCGCCCGCGGGCGTGTGCGGCGTCAGGCCGGCGTCATCGAGCGCAGCCAGCAGCATGCGGCGCTTCCGGTCATGGTCGCGCGCGAGGCCGTGGTAGTAGTCGGCGGGGAGCTGCTCGACGCCGTCGGCCACGCCGTGCTGCAGCGGCGCGGGCGCGCACACGTAGGTCAGGTCGTGGAAGTAGCCGATGGCGGGCGTCCACTTGGCGTCGGCGATGAGGTAGCCGATGCGCCAGCCGGTGACGGCGAAGGTCTTCGAGTAGCCCGACATCACAATGGTGCGCTCGCGCATTCCGGGCAGGGTGAGCGGGCTCACGTGCTCGGCGCCGTCGTAGAGGAAGTGCTCGTAGATCTCGTCGGTCAGCACGAACAGATCGTGCTCGCAGGCCAGCGCGGCCAGGCCTTCAATCTCGGCGCGGCTGAAGACCTTGCCGGTGGGGTTGGCGGGCGTGTTGATGAGCATGGCGCGGGTGCGCGGCGTGATGGCTGCGCGCGCCTTCGCCAGATCGAGCGTCCAATCGGGCAGGTCCAGCGCCACCGGCACCGGCTTCACCCGCAGCGATGTCAGCGTGCCCGCGTGGTAGCCATACATCGGCTCAAACAGCAGCACCTCGTCGCCGGGATTGAGCAGCGCCATGGCGGTGGCGTGGTAGGCGCCGCTGGCGCCGCTGGTGACCACCACCTCGCGCTCGGGGTCCAAGGCGATGCCGTGCAGCCGCTCGACCTGGGCGGCGATGGCGCGGCGCAGACGCGCGATTCCGTCCATGCGGGTGTAGATGTTGTGGCCGGCGCGGATGGCGGCGATGGCGCCCTCGGCCACCACCTGGGGCACGCCGGTATCGCACACGCCCTGCGCCAGGTTGATGCCGCCGATGCGGTCGCACTCGGCGGTCATGGCGCGAATCTCAGACTGCACCGCGCGCGGGGCCAGCTCGCTAAGGGCGAGAGGATGCTTGACTGGGGTCAACGGATGGGCCATCGCTCCCTCTATAGTACCGGGGGAGAGCGCATGGCCCGGGCCGGTTCCGCGCGGCCACTCCGATGCGCCTGGTCGCACCATGGGCGGCGGCAGCTTCTGCCGCGATTGCCCACCTTAGCGACGGTGAGAGCGCGATGAATGGGGCACCCGGGATTGGTGGCGCGACAAAAGACAACTACGGAGATTCTGGACTTCGTCCAGAATGACGACTGTGAGTGGAATGACGACTGTGAGTGGAGAACGACGGCTTCGGAGCAGATGTCGATACGCCCCTAGAAGAGGCTGAGTTTGCGGGGCATTTCGATGCCGAAGTGTTGGTAGGCGAGGCGGGTGGCGACGNNGGTCGAGGAAGCCGATCTGGATGAGGAAGGGTTCGTAGACCTCTTCGAGGGCGTCCTGCTCTTCGGCCAGGGCGGCGGCGAGCGTGTTTAACCCGACCGGGCCGCCGTCGTATTTTTCGATGATGGTGCGCAGCAGGCGGCGGTCAAGCTCGTCGAAGCCGTGGGCGTCGACTTCGAGCATGGCCAGCGCAGCCTGCGCGGTGGCGCGGTCGATGTTTCCGTGGGCGCGGACCTGGGCGTAGTCGCGGACGCGGCGGAGCAGGCGGTTGGCGATGCGCGGCGTGCCGCGGGAGCGCATGGCGATTTCGGCGGCGCCGTCGGTGTCGATGGGGACGTGCAGGACTTCGGCGGAGCGCTGGACGACGAAGCGGAGCTCGTCGTCGGTGTAGAACTCCAGGCGCAGCAGGATGCCGAAGCGTCCGCGCAGCGGCGAAGACAGCAGGCCGGGGCGCGTGGTGGCACCGACGAAGGTGAAGGGCTTGATCTCCATGACATGGGTGCGCGCGGCGGGGCCCTGGCCGATGATGATGTCCAGCTTGTAGTCCTCGAGCGCGGTGTAGAGCTTTTCTTCGAGGACGGGCTGCAGGCGGTGGACCTCGTCGAGGAAGAGAACCTGGCGCTCGCGCAGGTTGGTGAGGATGGCTGTCAAATCACCTTGGATTTGCAAGGCGGGGCCGGACGTCTGCTGGAAGCCGACGTCGAGCTCGTTGGCGATGATGGTGGCCAGCGTGGTTTTGCCCAGGCCGGGCGGGCCGAAGAGGAGGACGTGGTCGAGCGCTTCGCCGCGGGATTTGGCGGCTTCGAGGGCGATGGCGAGCTGCTCCTTGGCTTTGGTCTGGCCAATGAATTCGCTGAGGCGCGTGGGGCGGAGCTTCAGCTCGAAGGCCTGGTCGTCGTCGACGCGCGCGGCGGAGACGAGCCGGTCGGCATCGGCGGTGGGGATTACTTTCGACTTGATTTTTGCGGATTCCACTCAGGGCGATGGTACGGCGAAGAGACGTGCAAATCAAATGTGGGCGCGGAGGTTCCAATTCATCTGAAACCGAACTTGTTTTTGATGTACCGGAAGCTCGACGACGACTTACTTGGATTGACCGGCGGTTTGGGTTCGCACGGCTTTGACCGAGAGGACGGCGGTTCGGCCTTAATGCGAACGATGACTCCGGCGACGAGTTTGTAGTGGAAGCCGAAATAGGGTTCGCTGAGGCTGATGGTGAGCCAGGTTTCGTCGCTGGAATCCACGATGTCGGAGTGCGGGTAGATTCCAGCGGGAAGCGGCTTGAACTGCTCGATCCAGAGTGGGTCGGTGAGGGCGAAGTCGTAGGTGACGTGGTGGCGTTGAAAAAGAGCCCGGTGTCTCCGCTTGCCGCCGTCTTCGCGAATCCACCAGTGCAACTGGTCGGGGCAGACAAGGACGAGGGAAGATAGGAGGGGCTTGGCGTCGACTTCACCGACGGCCATACGGTCGCGGTAGCCGCGCAGGACCGTCGGGACCTTGTCCGCGGCAGCGGTGATCATTTGCATACGCGCCGGGCTCGCGGGGCGTTCGACGAGGTGCCATTGTGTGGGCGCGATCTGCCAGTCTTCGGGGTGGGCGTCGGAGGGGACGGCGTAGTGCAGTTCGACTTCGATGACGTCGAGCAGGCGTGGCTCGCTGCCGTCGTCGAGCGCGTATTCGCAGGCGCAGAGCGCGCCGTCGAGGGCTTTTCCGCGCAGGCGAATCCAGGCGCCGTCGTCGATTGAGACGCCGGCGATGCAGCGGCCGCCATGCTTGTAGCTATTGGCGAGACAGACGATGGTTTTTCGCAACTCCGTGCTCCTCTGCTGGAGGTTGCCCGTGCTTTACAGGTGGTGGATGGTGATGCCGCCCCATTTTTCTGCGAGGTATTCGAGGACGAGGCGTCGGTGACAGTGTTCGGCGGTAAGCTCGCTGCAGAGCAGGACGGTGGGTTGGGCGAATTGGGCGCGGTCGATGTTGGTCTCAACCTCGCGTTCGCGCATCAGGCGAAGGAATTCGCGCTCGTAGGCGGTCCAGTCGCCTTTGCGCTTCTTGTAGGCGTCCAGGATTTCCTGGGTGGGCGCCAGCAGGGGTTCGTGGTGATATTCCGCGTTGCAGATGGCTTTGAGGAAGTAGGCGAGGTCGTCCTTCTTGGCAAACGCCGCGAGTTGCGAGGTGTTGTTCAGCCGGATGTCGAGCAGGCGCTGGATGCCGGCGGATTTCAGCGTGGTGAAGAAGTCCGCTGCTGATCTTTGGGTAAAACCGATGCTGTAGATCTCCATTTGTCTTCGTCCATCTCTGCGAATAGTGCGGGCTGTGCCTCAACCAATGCTTTGCCGGAGGCCGCCGCCACCAGGGACTCTGCCTGGATCTCGCCATTGCCCCGAATGTGGATGACTTCGGCGCCGCGCTCGATGAGCACGCGGCCGATGAGCAGGCGGCGGTGGCAATGGGCGGGGTCCTCTTCGCTGCACATCAGGGCCACGCGAAACTCGTCGGCGCCGTGCTCGAGGCGTGCAATTCCGCCGAGAAACTCTTCATCCCTGCCCATCGCTGCGTAGCGGGCGCGACCGTGCTCGTCGTAATGGGCTTCGTCTTTCGGGCGTCCGCCAACCACGTCGCCGAGGTAGAGGTACTTCATCCCGGCGGTGGTGGCGGCGTCGCGCAGCGCTTCGCGATCGAAGTGCGGAGAGTAGCGGGAATAGGGAGCGGAGCGGGTGTCAACCAGCACTTCGATGCGATGCTGCCGCAGCAATTCGATGAGGTGCTCGGCGGTGTGGGACGAGTGGCCGATGGTGAAGAAGGTTCGCAACTCGTCTCCTTGCGCGTGGACGCCATCTGCATGGTACTGCACTTTGCAGGGCTATAGGGTGTGGCGGGTCACGTTGGGCAGTTTGACAAGCGAGCCTTCCCTCGGGGGCTAAAGCCCCATCAATTCAGGGCATTTATCGGCGCGGATAAATCCGCGCCCTTTCAAGGCAGATGCAAG
>PLUT01000124.1:0-6693 GCA_003162875.1 Granulicella sp. | reverse complement strand
GCGGATGCAGTACCCAAGACAGGGGGACAGGAGATTTATCGCTCAGGCAAGCCGTTTTTTGGCCGATAGGGGTTGAAGGATGGGTCCTAACGACAACGCGGTCGCGACCGGCGTGCCGGCGGAGACAAAGCAGCAGCCCGCGGATGCGCTTGCCGTGTGCGAGCCGGCGTGCAAAGCCTGGGAGATGCCGACGGCGCAGGGGCCGGAGGCCGCACTGCCCGAATCCGAAGAGGGGTGCCGAACGCTGTTCGAAGGTCATCCCCTGCCGATGTGGGTCTATGACTCGAATACGCTTCGCTTTCTGGCGGTAAACCAGGCCGCCATCCAACAGTACGGTTTTACCGAGCAGGAGTTTCTGGGGATGACGATCGCGGCCATCCGTCCCGAGGAAGAACTTCCCCGTTTGCTGGAAGACGTCAAAAAGCGCGTCTACGGACCTCAGAAGCCGGAGGTCTGGTTGCATCGCAGGAAGAATGGGGAGATCTTCGATGCCGAAACTGTCGGTTACCGGCTGAGGTTCCAGGGAGTCGAGGCGATGATGGTTGCCGCCAACGACGTGACCGAGCGGACGCGGACGGCGGAGCTGCTGCGCAACAGCGAGATGAAGTATCGCGTGCTGTTCGAGTGCTCGGCCGACGCGTACTGGCTGGCGGACGAGCAAAGCATCCTGGAATGCAACCCGGCCGCGCTGCAGATGTTCGGATTCGCGCCCGGAGAGACGATGCCGCACCCGGCGGAGTTGTCGCCCCCGCTCCAGCCCGACGGCTCGTCCAGAGCGGCAGCCCTGGAGCAGGTTGCCGCCGCGTTCCGGAATGGCAGCGCGAGGTTCGAGTGGGTGCACCAGCGCCGGAGCGGCGAGACCTTTCCGGCGGAGGTGAGCCTGACGGCGCTGACGCTAAGCGGCAGGCGGCTGATGCTGGGCACGGTGCGCGACATCACGGAACGCAAGCGGGCCGAGGAATCGCTGCTGTTCAAGACTGCGCTGCTGGAGGCGCAGACGGAGACGACCATCGATGGAATCCTGGTGGTCGACGACTCGGGCCGCATCATCCTAACCAACCGGCAGTTCAGGGTCCTGTACGGGGTACCGCAGGAACTGCTGGATGCGGGGAACATTCTACCGGTGCGGAACTACCTGGCGGAGCTGGCGGAGGACCGGGATGCGTTTCTGGAGAAGATTGCCTATCTCATTGGCCATCGGGAGGAAAGAAGCAGGGACGAGATCCGGCTGAAGGACGGAAAGACGCTGGACCGATACTCCGGACCGCTGGTCGATTCAACGGGCAGTTATCGGGGCCGGATCTGGTACTTTCGCGACATCACCGAGCGCAAAACCGCCGAAGAGCGGGTCCGGTTTCTGGCCTATTACGATGCGCTGACCGGGCTGCCGCGCCTGGCGCTGCTGCAGGACCGGCTGGACGATGCCCTGGCCGCCGCGCGGCGGCGGAAGGAGCGGGTTGCGGTGCTGTTTCTGGATCTGGACCGATTCAAGATCCATAACGATTCGCTGGGCCACGAGTTCGGCGACCTGCTGCTGAAGAGCGCGGCCGAACGGCTGAAGAGTTGCGCGCGGGACCAGGACACGGTGGCGCGTATTGGCGGCGATGAGTTCATCATCGTACTGAGCGGCATAAAGGACATGGACGCCGCGGGCGGCGCGGCGAATCGCATTATGAACACCCTGGCGCGGGAGTTCACCATCGAGGGCCGCTCAGTCAATGTCGGCTGCAGTATGGGCATCAGCATGTTCCCGGAAGATGGCGGGGACGGCGCCACGCTGCTCAAGAAGGCCGACGCTGCCATGTATTGCGCCAAGGAAGGCGGCCGCAACAACTTCCGCATTTTCACCGAAGACATGCACACCCAGGCGCTGGAGCGATCGACCATCGAGAGCAACCTGCGGCGAGCGCTGGAGCGCAAGGAGTTCTTCCTGGTGTACCAGCCGCAGATGGAGATCGAGAGCGGAAAGATTACCGGGGTGGAAGCGCTGATTCGCTGGCAGCATCCGGAGCTGGGCCTGGTGGGGCCGGTCAACTTTATTTCCATTGCGGAGAACAGCGGGCTGATAGTGCCGATCGGCGAATGGGTGCTGTGGACCGCGTGCGCGCAGGCCCGGAGATGGCAGCAGGAAGGCCTGCTGGCCGGGCCCATTGCAGTGAATGTGTCGGCCGTGCAGTTTCGCCAGTCGGGCTTTGTCGCGCTGATCCGGAAGGTGCTGCGGGAGACCGGGCTGCCGCCGGAACAACTGGAACTGGAGCTGACCGAAGGCGTGCTGCTGTCCAATGCGGACGTGACCTCCCCGGTGCTGCGGGAACTGAAGGAGATGGGGCTGAAGCTGGCCATCGACGACTTCGGGACCGGCTATTCCAGCCTGAGCTACCTGAGGCAGTTTCCGGTGAGCAAGCTGAAGATCGACTCGTCGTTTGTGCGCGAGCTGGATGCGAATCCCGAAGACGCCGTGATCATTGTCGCGATCATCGGCATGGCAAAAAGCCTGAAGCTGAGAGTGATTGCCGAAGGGGTGGAGAACGAGGCGCAAATCGCGTTTCTGCAGGAACACGGCTGCGACGAGATCCAGGGCTACTACTTCAGCCGGCCCATCACGGCAGCCGAGGTTGCGGAAAAGCTGGCCAATGCGCGGATGCCGGGCAAGGTGCTGGCCATGCCGGCGCGGGCGCGCTAGCGCCGGACTGCAGGATCCTGCTGGTTTCAGCCGCCCCGGAAGAGGTGCTGCACCAGGCGCGGGCCGACGGCCACGATCTTCGCCTGCTGCAAAAGCCGCTGCACCCAAAGGACCTGCTGCACGAGATCGACCTGCTGGGCGCCGAAGCGTAGCCGCCTTTTCGGAAACGCAGCGGCCTTTACCTTTAGAGGATGGTGAAAAACTCATGCTTTGAGCTTTTCGGAGTAGCAGCGGCCTTCAGGCCGCGGTAAAGGGTCAACAAAATCAAGGGGCTTTAGCCCCGGGCCGTTGGCTCGCCGAGCCAAGACTCGCCTGTTTCCGCAGCCTCCCAAGGCCCACGCCCCTCCGAAGGTCGTCATTCTGGACTCAGTTTCATCGAGTCCAGAATCTCCGTAGTTGTCTTTGTTCTGGGCTCTCCCTGCTCGACCGGCGGAACGCCGGTCTTTTGCTGTTTAGCCCCCGAGCGGAAGGCTCGCTTGTCAAACTGCACCACCACCCGGATTCAGCCAGCGTCCAAGTCCGCAGCCCCGCTCGAACGAAGCCGCCGCAACCCCGTTTCCAGGGAAGGTCGCACCTAAGCCTCAGGTATCACGCGGCTAAGACGCCGCTACTTCCGAACGGCCGCTTTTCGCTTAAGGTCCGGAGGTAGCTGATGTCTGAATTCCGGAGCGGGGCACGGTTGGCTCGTGTTCGAAACCGTGTGATTCCCGACCTTCCCCAAATCAACCTCATCTCCGTCACACGTCGTGAACCGCGACCCATCCGCCGAGACAGTCCCCTCGATCCCGCTTGCTGTGGAATCCCCAGTAATGGTTAGTACTTGAGTATTGTGTGAGCAACTTGAAAACATAACCAGCGCCAACCAAACAACAGCGATTCCGGTTCGCATCATCCCTATCTCCTCAATTCTGGCTTCATTGCACTACAACCACCGACCACTGAATATCCGACCGCGATACGGTGTACACCTCAGCGCGAAGTAACGCTCCGGGCATTTTGGCATCGACCGGCTGGGCAAAGACCAGCAGGCGATCTTTTGATTCAAACAGCAGCCACAGGTGATCCTGCTTTCCGATCGGAGTCACCGCCAGGTCTTTGTTAGAAAGTGCAGGTTGCGTCTCCGCCGTTTCCCCGCTCTTGAACCTAAGCTGAATTTCGATAACCGGACGCCTTCGCAGATCCTCTGAAGCTGAAACGGCCGTCCGATAGCTCAACTGGAACAAAATTGGAAATGTGCCCAACAGCGTCGCTATCAGCACCCACTGCTTCAACTTACCCAGCGCGCAGAGATAGATAATGACCACCAGAAGTCCGCCGACAACAGTGCCCCAAGCTGTCCCAAGCACCGAGTACGAATGAACCAGGTAGTACTGCGATGAAAGATCCAGCGACTCCAGGCTCACTCCAAATCGGTCAAAGAAGAAATAGGAATAAATGAAGCCGGTGAAGTAGAGATACGCTGTGGCAATCGCAATGATCCCACCGGAGACCGCCAGCAAACTCGGCACCGTCCGCTCCTCTGGCAAAAAGGCGCGCCTTATTCGCACGAACACTGAAACCTGCGCTGCATCATTCGTCACATCGCTCATGCAAGCACCAGCCCCATACAAGCCCCGCATCGCACATGTTCAACAACAAGCCACCGCGTACGCAGAGACGACCCCGTGGCCGCACATCCTTATCATGGAGAAATGGTAACGCCTGACCACTTCCACGCCGGGCGATGCTGCTGCTTTGAGTCCCGGTAAGCATGGGTAAGCATGTCTGATGACGCCAAGCGCAGTCAAGCTTCGAGCTGGCCTGAGAAGTCGCGTCTTCGGTAAGTTCAAGCCGGGCTCCCACGTCCGGGGAGCTTTAGCAACTTGTCAAGCAAAATATTTGTAACCCCAACTAATGCAATGGCTTGTCCATGCACCCAAACGCACTCCGAAGCGTATGCTTAAAGGGTGGGGAAATCGTGTGAATTTGCGTTGGGAAAGCTGTGCCTCGGGGATGCGCTCCTATTCTTGAGATCAAAAGATGCGGCGCTAACCCGTTAGTTTGGACGATTTTAGCCGTAAGTCGCGTGATATCTTATATTTGGCCTATTCCAGGGGCTGCTAAATAGCAGAAATCACACGACTTCCCGGCAAGATCATAGGGGGGTGGGGGGTACCCCCCCGGGGGGAGGGGGGGCCGCTCTAGAAGATTTGGCCGGTGCGAGGCAACCGGACCTACTTCTTGAGCAGCAGCAGGGTGGAGGTGTGGGGTTCCAGCGACAGGTTGTCGATGGATTTGAGCTTGCCCAGGCTCTTGCCGGTCCACACGTCCTGGACATGGTAATCGATGTCCTCCTCCAGGCCATAGACCTCAAAGCTGGCGGAGATGGTGACCAGGCTTTCGCCAACGTTGAAGAGCGCGAGCGCGGAGGTATAGCCGTCGGGGAAGTTGGCGGGCAGGTCGGCGGTCCAGGCGATGATGTCGCCGGAGTGCAGCACCTGGCCGCTGCGGGTCGCCATCTGGTCGATGGCGATGACGTCGCGATTGGTGAGCAGCTTGAAGGTGGGGTCGTCGAGCTGGGTGAGGTTGGCGCCCAGGATCAGCGGCGAGCGAGCCATCGCCCACAACGTGATCAGGGTCTGCTGCTCGTCGGGAGTGAAGCGGGTGCGGCGGGCTGCACCATAGCCGGGAGCGGGGCCGATCTGGCCCAGCGGCAGCATGTCGGCGTCGGGCCAGTTGCCGGGTTTGGCGAAGGGCGCCCAGGCGGCGGCCTTGGCAAACTGGCCGGAGAGGGATTGCGGGAAGGCCTTGTTCGGATCGCTTGCCCAGACATCCCAGAAGTCGTCGGAGATGCGCCACATCTGCGCCAGCCGGCCGACCTCGGCTGCGTTGTCCAGCGAGGTGGGCCCGGGCGAGAGCGAGAGCACCATCGGGCGGCCGGTCTTGTCGATGGCGCGGCGAATCATCTGAATCTCATCCACCTTGTACGGGTGCGCGGCGATGCAGTCGACCTTGAGCAGGTCGACGCCCCAGCCTGCGTACTGGCTGATGAGCGAGTCGTACCAGGCCTGGCCGGCGGCGTTGTCCTTGACGCCCCAGTTGGTGGGGTCCCAGGGGCAGGCGTCGGCGGTGTCGACGGCGTCGGCGGCGTGAAACGCGGTGGCGGCGATGGGCAGGTTGTTGTCGACAGAGACCCGCGGGATGCCGCGCACGATGTGGATGCCGAACTTGAGGCCCTGCGCGTGGACCCAATCGGCGAGCGGCTTGAAGCTGGTGTCCTCGAGGTTCATGTGATGCGCAGCATTCGGCGGGTCGACCATCTTCGGAAGGCCAGCGCCGGCCGAGGGGAATCGCGACGGCACGGGGACGTAGCGGCCGTTGGCGTCGATGGCGTAGACCAGGGTGTCGGGTTTGGGGCGCGCTTCGGGATTGAAGAAGAACCAGCCCTCGTCGATGACGGCGTAGTTATAGCCGGAGGCCATCAGGCCGTTGTGCAGGACCTTGACGTTGGCGCGGAACTGGTCCTCGGTGATGGTGAGGCCGTAGGAGTCCCAACTGTTCCAGCCCATGGGCGGAGTGGCGGCAACGACGGCAGTTGGCGGCTGCGCGGCCGGCGGCGTTTGCGAGTGCATGGTTGGAACGGCTAGGAAGGGCATCAGAAGAAGACCCGCACGGCAGAGTTTCATTGGAACCTCACGGCCCGTTACGCACGCGAAAACAGGCCGCATCCACGATACCGCGCCGCAAAGCAAATAGCAGCGGGAACTTTCGCGAATCCGATTGCTCTATCTATAGGAAGGGATTTTCAATTTGAATCCCGGCGATGCTCTGGCCGGCGTTCATATCCTCGGAGAGGATCACCTTCGCTCCGGACTTGAGCGCCGACGCGCAGATCAACGCGTCCCAGAAATTGATTCTCGCTTCATCCTCGATGCGAAAGGCCATTTGTACTTCAGCCGCTGTTGTGTCGATGCACCACAAAGCATATTTCTCTACGATCAGCCGGGCATCCGCTCTAGGAACTTGTTGAA
>PLUT01000365.1 GCA_003162875.1 Granulicella sp. | reverse complement strand
ATCCGGGCAGTTTGCTCGACGAGGCGCGAGTCGATGGTTCGGCACTCGAAGGCACGCAGATCCTTGCGCTGCTGGCCGTGATTGAGCACGTAGCGGCCTGGCGCGCGCTGCTGAAGTCCGACGCGGGACGCAACCGCAACTGGCCCGGCATCGCCACGCTTTCCGCGCCGCTGGCTGCGCACGATTTCGCGCCGCTGCTGGAATCCCTGCGCGGAAAAATCGAGCCCGATGGCTCGCTCGCCGACGACGCCTCGCACGAGCTGCGCCGCATCCGGCGCGCGCTGGAGCGCCAGCATCGCACCATTGAGGAGAGCCTGCGCAAATCGCTGCGGGCACTTGCCAGTGAAGGTTCAANNTCCGGTGAAGGCGGAGTTTCGCCGCAAGGTTCCCGGCGTCATTCACGGGTCTTCCTCGTCCGGGCAGACCGTCTTCATCGAGCCGCTTGAAGCCATCGAGCAGAACAATGAGCTGCAGCGCCTGCTCGACGAAGAGCAGCGCGAGGTCCACCGGATTCTGGTCGCGATGACGCGGGCCATCGGCCTGGAAGCGGATGCGATCCTGCTGGGTACGGCGGTGCTTGCGGAGATGGAAGCGCACTTCGCCCGCGCGCGCTTCGCGAATTCGCTGGACTGCGTGCAGCCGGTGTTTTCAACCGCAGGTCCTTCGACTCCGCCGCTGCGCGCCTCCGCTCAGGATGACAGGGTAACGAGTGGTCAGGATGACAGTGTGAGTGGTGGATTGCGGCTCACGCATGCGCGCCATCCGCTGCTGGAGTTGCGTCTGCGCCGCTCCGGAGCCGCGGCCGTGCCCATCACGCTGGCGCTGGAGCCGGACGCGCGCGAGCTGATTATCAGCGGGCCCAACACCGGCGGCAAAACGGTGGCGCTGAAGACCGCCGGGNNGGCGACGCGCAGTCGATCGAGTCGAACCTGTCCAGCTTCTCCGCGCACGTGGTGAATGTGGATCGAATAGCGCGACTGGCCACGGCAGACTCGCTGGTGCTGCTGGACGAACTCGGCTCCGCCACTGACCCGGAGGAAGGCTCGGCGCTGGCGGTTGCGGTGGCCGCGCATTTCCTCGGGCTGCGCGCGTGGACCTGCATCACCACGCACCTCACCTCGCTGAAGGTTTATGCGGCGAACCGGCCCGGCGTGTTGAATGCGGCGGTGGGGTTTGACCAGGCCACCCTGTCGCCCACGTACGAGTTGCGGCTTGGCGTTCCGGGCGCATCGGCGGGCTTGAACATCGCCGAGCGGCTGGGCCTGCTGGCGGAGATTGTAACTTCGGCAAGAGCAAATCTAACAACGCAGGCCGCCGATATCGGCCAGTTGCTGGACCAGCTCCACGCGCAGCTCGGCGCGATTGCCGCCGAGCGCGANNAAGTCGCTGATTGACGATGTGGAGTACCAGCTCCGCGAAATCGTGAAGGGCATCGGCGACAAGACGCTGGCGCAGAAGATCCAGCGCGACTCAGCTACCCGCATCGCCCGCGCGCGGCGCGAATTCTCCGAGCAGTTCAACTCCACCGTGGTGGCGCATACCACCGGCGCAGACAAGCGCGACCCAAACGCGCAGCCGCATCTGAGCGGACGCGGAATTGCGAACATCAAGGCCGGCGACCTGGTGAAGTTGAAGAGCCTGGGGCGCGAGGCGCGGGTGGAGCGCGTGATCGACAGCCAGAACTTCGAGGTCTCCGCCGGCACCATGAAGATGCGCGTCGCGCTGAGCGACATCGCCGAGGTCACGCCCGTGGTCGCGGTCACACCGCTCGAAGCTGCGCGGCGACGCGGCGGCGTGACCGTCCAGACCGCGAACGATCCCGGCGCCATGTCGTCGGAGATCAACGTGATTGGCCGCACCGCCGACGAGGCGCACGACGAGGTCTCGCGCTTCCTCGACCACGCGTTCATGGCCGGGCTTCCGAGGGTCCGCATCGTGCACGGGACTGGAATGGGGATTCTGCGGCGCACGCTGCGGGAGTTTCTGCGCAATCATCCCAACGTCGCCAACGTCACCGAGCCGCCACACAACCAGGGCGGCCAGGGAGCCACCGAGGTGGAGTTGCGGCAGTGAGGAGAAGCGAGTGGTCAGTGGTCAGTGGTAAATGATCAGTGGTAAGTGGTCAGAAAGAACGAAAGCAAATGCGGCGTGGAGCGACAAGGCGCGGGCGGGCGTGATAGAACAGGCATGAAAGCGGTGGGCTGCGACGCTTCGAGTTTCAATTCCCCTGGGGTGGCAACGCCGGCAGGACGGCGAGAAAAAGGGAGGAAACGATGCATCGATCGATTGGGTTCGCTATGAAGAATTGTGCGGGGATAAGGATTGGTAAGTGGGTGCTGGCGGCGGTCGCACTGGCGGCGTTGCCGGCGGCGGCGCAACCTGGTGCCACGTGCGGCATCATTGTGACTCCGGATGGAACGACGCAGGATTGGGGGCCGTGTCAGGGTCAAAACAATCCGGCGCCGAGCACGCCTTCGGTGTATGGGGCGATCGCGATTTCGCGCAGCACCATGGCGTACGGGACCGCGGAGAAGTTTTCGACCCAGCAGGCGGCGAACGATTTTGCGGTGAAGGATTGCGCCAAGAAGGGTGCGAAGGACTGTTCGCTCTTCCAGGCGTTCGCCAACAATCTGTGCGCGGCGCTGGCGTTGAGCGTGCCGGATAAGGCAGCGTCGATCGGGCTGTCGGGCATCATGACCTTCGCCAGCTCGATTGCAACGCTTCGCTGCCAGCAGGCGGGCGGGAAATCGTGCGTGGTGGCGATTTCGTTCTGCGCCGATGGGGTGACTCGCGTCTCGGATCCGAACTCCAGCGGCGTGTTCTTGTAGGGACGTGATCGGATTGCGCTGAACTTCGACATAGAGAGAGAGAAAGAGCGCTCCGCGATGGGGCACTCTTTTTTGTGTGGGGGGGTGGGTTGCGATCAGGATAGTCCAAGGATCTCGCGGAGGCTCTCCTCGAGCGCTTCCAGTTCGGAGGCGGTGACCGTGCCGATTCTGTTTGCGAATCGTTCCTTCGCAGTGGAGCGGACCTGATCCATCACGGCCACAGCAGCGCGACCGGCACACATCACAGCAACAGTAAGTGGAGGGCGAACTGTGGGCGACGTGGAGAGAGGCACGACAACTACAGTTCGCCGGCGCTGATTGATGGGGTCGACCGAGAGGATAACGCAGGGTCTCTTTTTGTTTATTTCACTGCCTCTGGTCGGGTTCAGATCGACCCACCAGATTTCACCTCGAAGCAGATTCATCCCAGGGCTCCTCTACCGGATCGCTTGCTGCCTGCCACTCATCCACGAAGGCATTCAAGCCGGCATCGGCATTTACCGCATCGCAAGCCGCGATCAGAGCCTCTTCCCGTTCTCGCAACGTCTTACGGAGTGCTTCGGTTACAAACCTGGAACGGCGCGCAGAGGGGACGACCCGCAGGAACGGGGTGGCTACTTCGTCCGGAATTGTGAAAGTCATCTTCCGCATTGCCATACTGCCATATTACCATATCTTGTAAAGTTGTGGGGAGGAGACAGCGATGGGTGGCATGATTCCGCTGGGAGATGCATCGCGGCGATCGGCGCGTTGGCCGGCGGTCACGGTGCTGCTGATCGCGGCCAACGCCTACGTTTTCTTTCTGGAGCTGACCAACGGCGAGCAGTTTGTGTACGGGCACTCGGTGATTCCGGCACGGATTGCGGCGGGGCATGGGTGGGGGACCATCCTGACGGCGATGTTCATGCACGCCAGTTGGTCGCACATCATCGGCAACATGATCTTCTTCTGGGCGTTCGGGCCGGCGATGGAGGAAGCGATGGGACGGTTTCGCTTCCTGGCGTTCTACCTGGTCGGCGGCGTGGTGGCGATGACGGCGCAGGTGATGGCGGCGCCTATGTCGCGGGTGCCGAACCTGGGCGCAAGCGGCGCCATCGCGGCAGTGATGGGCGCATTTCTGGTGACCTATCCGCGCGACCGCATCCGCACGCTGCTGTTCCTGTTTTTCTTCTTCCGCATTGCGTTTGTGCCGGCGGCGCTGCTGATCGGCTTCTGGTTCCTGACGCAACTGTTCAGCGCGGGCGCGGTGGCCGGCAC
>PLUT01000370.1 GCA_003162875.1 Granulicella sp. | reverse complement strand
AGCGCCAGCGCATCAACATCGCCCGCGCCCTGGCGCTGCGCCCGCATTTCCTGGTTCTCGACGAACCGGTCAGCGCCCTCGACGTCTCGGTGGGCGCACAGGTCGTCAACTTGCTGCGCGACCTGCAACGCACGCTCGGCCTGACCTACCTCTTTATCTCGCACTCCATGCCGCTGGTGCGCTACCTGTGCGACCGCGTCGCCGTCATGCAGCGGGGACGGCTGGTCGAGATCGGCGACGTCATGCAAGTGTGCGAGGCCCCGCGCAGCCCCTACACCCGCCAACTGGTCGCGGCGACGCCTGAAATGCCCTTGGCCGACGCATCGGCCCTCTGATTCACTCGCTCGCCGACCCGCTGCTCTTCGACTCGCTACAGACTCGCTACAATAGGAAGCGAATGCTTTCCGGACTAAGTCCACACTATCCTTATCTTTGGCTGGTCGCGACCTCCTTCATCGCGGGATGGATCAACGCGATGGCAGGCGGTGGATCCTTCATCTCCTTCCCTGCGATGCTCGCGATCGGCGTCCCACCGATCCAGGCCAACGCCACCAACACGGTGGCGCTGTGGCCGGGCCAGGTCACCTCGATCTGGGCCCTGCGCACCGACCTGCGCCGCGATCTGGTCGCCGTGGTCCTCTCCGCATCGATCGTCGGCGGCATCGGCGGCGCGGTGGTGCTGCTGATCACGCCGCAGATCACCTTCATGCGCATGGTCCCCTGGCTGCTACTGGTGGCGTCGCTGCTGTTCTGGGTCAGCGGGCCGATCTCGCGCTGGCTGCGCCGCCGCACGGAAACGCCGCACGTTCCGCATAAGCCCTCGATGCCCGTGCTCTTTTTCGCGATCATCCCGGTCACCTTCTACATCGGCTACTTCGGCGCCGGCGCCGGCTTCCTGCTGATGAGTGCGCTGGCGCTCTTCGGCATCGAGGAGATGCACCAGCTCAACTCACTGAAAGTGCTCGCCGCCTGCACGTCCAACTTCTGTGCGGTGGTCACCTTTATCTTCGGCGGCGCCATCGTGTGGCACTATTGCATTGTCTCCATGGCCTTTGCCGCCATAGGCGGATACGTGGGCGCGCAGTATGCTCGAAGGATGAACGCCGAGGTACTGCGCACCATTGTGGTCGTCACCGGCTGCACCATGGCCGCATACTTCTTCTGGAGGCAGCCATGAGCCTCTTCCGCAGCCAGCCATGAGTTTTTCCTGGAGCCAGCCATGAGCCACGAAGGCATCCGCATCGTCAGCAACCAAGAGGTCCAGGCCGACGCGCGCGAACAGGAACGGCTCCCGCCGGACGCGGTCACGCCGCTGAAGGTCCGCGTGAAGCAGAGCGAGGGCACCGGCATGGAGGTTGACTGGCGCGACGGCCACAAAAGTTCCTGGAGCTTCCGCTGGCTGCGGGACGCCTGCCCCTGCGCCACCTGCCACGAAGAGCGCGAGAAGAGCGACCGCGCCCCCGGCGATCCCAAAGCAAAGGCCCAAACCCTGCTGGCGATGTACGAAGCGCCGCCGCGCCCGGTGGAAGTAACGCCAGTGGGCAAGTATGCCGTCAAATTCAAATGGAACGACGGCCACGAGGCCGGAATCTACTCATGGGACTACCTGCGCCGCGTCTGCCAGTGCGCTGAGTGCCACCCGCCCCGAAGCTAGCCTGGAATGTGAGACCGGCTTTAGATACCCAGGAGCCGAAGCGCTTCATCCACCGTCCTGGCCACCAGGATGATCTCGCGGTTCTTCGCCTTCAGCATTCCCTGCTCCACGCAATGATCCAGGAATGCCAGCAGCCGATCGTAAAAGCCGTTGGTGTTGAGCAACACAATCGGTTTGGCGTGCAGCTTCAGCGTCTGCCACGCCAGCGCCTCGAACATCTCCTCGAACGTCCCAAACCCGCCGGGCAGCGCGATGTACGCATCCGAGCGCTCGCCGATCAGCGCCTTGCGCGTGTGCATGGTGTCGGTGACGTGCAGTTCGGTCAGCCCGTCATGCGCCACTTCAAGGTCCACCAGCACGGTGGGAATCACGCCAATCACACGCCCGCCCTCAGCCAGCGCGGCCTCGGCCACCTCCCGCATCAGGCCAACGTTGGATCCGCCATACACCAGGCCGATGTTGCGCGCCGCCAGCGCACGCCCCAGCTCGGCCGCGGCGGCGCGGTACGCCGGATCGGAACCATTGGCGCTCGCGCAGAATACCGCGACATTCCGGATGGAAGACGAAGCAATGGGTGAAGAATGACGGGACGGCGCGGTCGGTGGAGGCATCTCTTCGATTATCCTCCACCTTTTCCGCTCGAATCAGTCAATTGAAACGGTATTGCCTTTCAGCGCCGCCGAGACCTCGAACAGCAAGTCGCCGTTGCGGTGGCCCTTGCCGTCGGTTGCGGCAAACACCTGGGCTCCCTCCGGGGCGGTAATCTTCGTCCCGCTATGCGGCTCCAGTTTGTAGACTTGCCCCGCCACTTTTACCTGCTGAACAGCCTCGTCCTTGTTGTAGATCTGAAAGGTTACTTGCGCGCCCTTTTTCTCCGCCTTGTAGGCAACCTCGCGGTACGCACCGCTGGTTGACCATGCATGAGCGGCAGGTGGAGCGATGGCTCCAGTGACGACAAGAAGAGCGAGTGAGCTTGCGAACGTTTGCGTGATGCGCAGCATGGATGTGCCCTCGTAGTTGGAAGTTGGCGGCGGGACCAGGGTCGCGCGCGGTTCCCTCCGCACTTGGCTTAACGCAAACTACCCTGCCGCGGTTCCAGCATAGATAAGAATTTTGTTTCGATTTCATCAATTCGCTATCCACCGCGTCGCCGATTAACATGGTTAATGGAGTGTCAATCCCTTGTCCCGCCTTCTCGACAACATGAACCCGCAGCAGCGCGAAGGCATTCAGGCCACGGATGGCCCGGTGCTGCTGCTGGCGGGCGCGGGCTCCGGCAAGACCCGCGTCATCACCCACCGCATCGCCTACCTCATCGAAGAGCGCGGCGTGCCCGCCGACTCCATCCTAGCCGTGACGTTCACCAATAAAGCGGCCACCGAGATGGCGGAGCGCGTCGACCGCATCCTTGGCCACAGCTCGCTCGCCAAGCCGTTGCTCTCCACTTTCCACAGCTTCTGCGTGCGCGTGCTGCGGCGCGACATCGAAGCTCTGCGGGTAAATGGCAAGGGCCTCACCCGCAACTTCGCCATTTACGACGAGACCGACCAGGAGGCCGTGGTCAAGGCCGCGCTCAAGCGGCTGGCCGTGGACGACAAGCAACTGAAGCCGCGCGTGGCGCTGGGCCGGATCTCGTGGGCGAAGAATCACATGATCGATCCGCAGGAGTACTTCCTCGCCTCGACCAATCCCATGGAAGAGAAGATCGCGCACATCTTCGAGATCTATCGCAAGGAGCTGTTCAAGGCCAATGCGCTGGACTTCGACGATCTGCTGCTGGAAGCCGTGCGCCTGCTCAAGGTCGCCCCCGAAGTCCGCGAACGCTATAACCGGCGTTTCCGATACCTCCTGATCGACGAATACCAGGACACCAACCGCCCGCAGTACGAACTGATGAAGCTGCTCGCCGGCCCCGCGCACAATGTCTGCGTCGTGGGCGACGAAGATCAGTCGATCTACAGCTGGCGCGGCGCGGACATTCGCAACATACTCGAGTTCGAAAAAGACTTCCCCGAGGTCCGCACCATTCGCCTGGAGCAGAACTACCGTTCTACGCAGATCATCCTCGAAGGCGCGTCGGCCGTGGTCGCCAACAACGTCCAGCGCAAGGGCAAGACGCTGTTCACCACGCGCGAGGGCGGCAGCCTGATCGGCTATTACGAGGCACCCGACGGCGAAAACGAGGCGCTTTTTATCGCCGACCGCATCCAGCAGTACATCCGCGCCGCGAAAGCCGGCGACTGCGATTCCGACGCACCGCCGCGCTGCGCCGTCCTGTACCGCACCAACTCACAGTCGCGGCTGGTGGAAGAGGCGCTGCGCCGCTACCAGATCCAATACCACATGGTCGGCGGCTTCTCGTTTTACGACCGCGCCGAGGTCAAGGACATCCTCAGCTACATGAAGCTGGTGCTCAACCCGCACGACTCCATCGCGCTGGCCCGCGTGGTCAACTCGCCCGCGCGCGGCATCGGCAAGACCACCATGGAGACGCTGGAGCGAATCGCTCTGACCACCGGCATCAGTACCTGGGACGCAATCGCCCACGCCACCGCAGACCGACTGCTGCCCGCGCGCGCGTTGCAGGCACTGGCGAAGTTCCGCCGGCTCATCGAGGACGCCCGCGCCATGCTCGGGCCCGACTTCGCCGACAAGCTCTCCGCCGATCTGGCCGCCGAGCGCGGCCCGGGCTCCGAATCTGTAACGCCGGACGATTCCTCAACGGCCGCCCTTGCAGCCGGCGCCGAGTTCAATCCAGAGGAGTTTGCAACGGAAGCCGTTACCAGGGAGGCTGAGGCCGAACCCGAAGTACCGTTCGACACCAGCTTCAACTTCGGCTTCGACTTCGCCCCTACCGAGGAACTTTCCACCATCGCCCCCGAGAACGCAGCCACCGCAGCCGCCATCACCTCCTCCGAATTCAACCCCTTCGCGCCCGTCGCCCTCAAGAGCTCCGCCAACTCCACGCCCGGCCGTGCCGCCGAAGTCCCTATCGACAGCGAAGCCGGCACTGAAGGCTTCCGCAAGCCCGGCGAAGCAGCCACGCTCCCTGAACTCATCAAGTTCCTCAACGACCGCAGCGGATACATCCGCGCCCTCGAAGACGAGGCCACGCCCGAGTCCTTCTCCCGCATCGAGAACCTCCGCGAACTGGCCAACGCCGCGCAGGACGCCGAGGAGCGCGGCGAAACGCTCTCCGACTTTCTCGACCACGCGGCCCTCGTCTCCGACACCGACTCCTACAGCTCCGAGGCGCGCGTCACCCTGATGACGCTGCACGCCGCCAAGGGCCTTGAGTTTCCCCTCGTGTTTCTCGCTGGGTTGGAAGAAGGCCTCTTCCCCAACTCGCGCTCGCTGCTCGATCCCACCGGCCTCGAAGAGGAACGCCGCCTCTGCTACGTCGGCATGACNNGACCCGCGCCATGGACACGCTCGTCCTCACGCGCGCCCGCTACCGCCGCCGCTACGGCTCCGAGATGCCCGACGCCAGCATCCCCTCGCGCTTCCTCGATGAGGTTCCCGCGCGCCTCATCGAAGACCTCGGCAGNNGTCGAGCCCCACTACAGCTACGAGGACGAAGATCAGACAGCCTCAGGCCGTGCAACCTCCCGCGCCGCAGCCGGCAAGTTCTCCACCACGCGCATCGCACCCGGCTCGCGCCCCATCGCGCGCCCCGCCGCCAACGGCAGCTCCATCGACAACATCGCCAGCTTCTTCGCCGCGCGCGGCCAGAAGGTCCCCATCGCCCAGCAGTTTACCAAGCCCAAGCTCGACCCTCCCGCCCCCACCGGCAAGGTCGGCCTGCGCCAGGGCGCGCGCGTCCGTCATCCCAAATACGGCGTCGGCACCGTCTTTCGCCGCGAGGGCGATGGGGACGACGCGAAGATTACAGTACAATTTCAACAGCACGGCGTAAAAAA
>PLUT01000272.1:5710-11008 GCA_003162875.1 Granulicella sp. | reverse complement strand
TGGCGGAGATGATCGGCACTACTCGCTCCCGCGTCAGTTTCTTTATGAACCGCTTTCGCAAGCTAGGCTTTATCGAATACAACGGGCGCGTCAAGGTTCACAAGTCGCTGTTGAATACGGTCCTGCTTGATCATATGTCCGAGCGTAATCCTGACAGACCTATAGGCTCGGCCAGGCGACGAAGTGCCTCAAAGACGGCCCGCCCTATGCGGTAAGTTTGCTCCGTCGTCGCAGCCTGATATCGGCATCGGCTCTCGGTAAACAAGCCGGAACCGCTTGCGGATCGATGGTCGCGTTGCGCAGGCTCGGGGAGTCCGCTTAGCGCTTGATCCCTCTATTGCCGGGCTTGAATCTTCGCTGCTTCGACCTCTCCTGGCTGTCGTAAGTTTCCTGCCGGATTAGCCCTGGCGGGACGACCCCGGCCGGCGGTTACCAACCGCGCAGAGCGATCGGAACGTATTGGGTGAACCTGAGGGACACCCGAATTCAAACGAAGTGTGCAATATTGGGCAGCCCGCGTTCCTCAGACCGCCTCATTCTTATCTCAGTTCGCTGAAAAATCGTTCAGGTGCAAGAGACTGCCCAATGGGACGTGGTGATTGAGATGGAAGATCCTCGGTGCAAGATCGTGGCGATTGAGATGGACGACCTTCGGTGCAGGAGTCCGTTCGATGGTGTGGTGATCGAGATCGAAGACCTGCGCTGCAAGAGCCTGCTGAATCGAGTGGTACTTGAGATCGAAGACGCTCGATGCAGTTGCGTGGCGATTAAGATGGAAGACCCTCGGTGCCAGAGCTCGCAATTGGCTTGGTGATTGAGACATCACATTGGTCACCGGTATCCGAGCTTCGATCGGGTCAGCCGCGTCTCTATGCCATAGGCCGGTGCGTTTCAGACAAATGTTACCCCGGCCCACCCTGGACCCGGCTACACGCCTGCGCGCGTCCGGGTGAGCAATTTCGACCAGCATCCGGAACCGCATCATTCGATACTGATCGATACAAGGCTCTATATCGGGCAAGGAAACTTCCCAAAGCGGGCCACCTGGTCGCAGACAGTCAAGGCGGAGGAGCCGTCCACCGACCTCAACGAATCGAAAACAACCACCGAACAGAGGAGAGAATCATTATGAAACCGAGCACGGACGATAAGACAACAGGCAAGCTTCACGAAGTCAAAGGCGCAATCANNAAGCAGAAGGCCGGCGAACTTACCAGCAGCCCCAACCTGGAGGCCGATGGCAGAGCTGAGAAAAATGCTGGCAAAGTTCAAAGCTTTGTCGGCAAGGTTGAAAAGGCTGTCGGAGAATAGAGCACCTGGCCGCGCCATCGAATTCGCAAGCCTCATCTGGCATGGGAGCGGAGTGGTTCAGCATTGCCGACGTCCACACAGAAGCCTTGGGAGGCTACTGCGTGACGCTCTTGCCCCGCCCTGATGAATGATGCAGATTAGGGGCTCTGTTGGTACGCCGGCGGGCGTGGCTGGAGAGAGCAGGTCGGCTATGGCTGGAGAGAGATGGCGAATAGCTGGCGCGGCTGGGCTGGCGATGGTGGCGCTGGCGGTGGGTTGCGGGAAGCACGAGGAGCGTGCAGCTGCGCCGACGATGAAGCCGGCTCCGGAGACGCCGATCGATACCAAGCGGGCGGAGGTTGGTGGGGCGATGTGGGACCCGGCGTGGGACAAATTGTGGAGGAGGCGCTGCCGCCGGAGATGCTGTCGGCGCAGGTTGCCCGGGATGTGCGGCCGTTCTGTCCGCGGTTCAATGCGATCGGAGAGGCGGACAAGCGGGCCTTCTGGGCTTACTTCTTCCAGGCGCTTGCGGGCGCGGAGGCTGGGCTGAAGCCGACGTCGCAGGTTCGGCACACGGAACCGGCGGTGGCGGTGAAGGATCAGGTGACGGGGGTCGCGGTGCGGAGTGCTGGATTGCTGCAACTGACCTACGACGACGCAAAGCGATATGGGTGCGACTTCAACTGGGAGACGGACCGCACGCTGAAAGCGAACGATCCAGCAAAGACTATTCTGCAGCCGAAGAATAATCTGGAGTGCGGGGTGAAGATTCTGGACCAGCAGATAATTGGGCAGCATAAGCCGCTGCTGTCTCGGACGGGATACTGGTCTACGCTGCGGCCGGGGACGGTGAGCTATCGGGTCTTCGTCAAGCAGATGGCGAATGTGCCAGTGGCATGTGGAGTGCGGGCAAAACCGGTGCGAAGAGATGCTGAGCGATAAGGGAATGTTCCCCGAGGAGCGGGGTCACGGAGCGCAGAGCGGCGACGACAATTTCGCAGATGGCGGGGCCGGGGAGAGGCCGTTCGCGGAGATGTAAGCGGAGACGAGATCATCGGTGCCGAGGTGAACGCTGGGAGGAGCAGGTGGCCGTGCTGTAGGACTCCGCAGGACCCATCTGGCGCCCGTCATCCCGGAAATGATTCTGCCACCCATCCCTGCTGGACCTGGACCGGCGGCGGAAGAGAACCTGCAGAAGACTATGCAGCCAGTGGTCTCAAACTCGAAGACACGTCCCGTCCCGGCAAACGTGCAAACACCCTGACGGCGGAAACGCACACAAACCGGTGCTCTTCCAGCTCGTACCTGGCGCGTTCCATCTCGACGTTCTTCCTGGCCGCAAGTCTTGTGCAGGCCGTAAAGCATGCTGAGGAACGAGCCTCGATGTACTCGCTGAGCCCAGCCTCATACGCTCGTTTCAGGTCCCTGCAGTTTGGGCAATCCATTTTCTGCGCCTCTCCGGCGTTCTGCCGGGCCAACCGTAGCTTCCACTCGGTCGTGGTTCAAACTGCGTGAGATCTCGATCAGGTGGTGTGCAGCCGAGGCAGGAGGCGAGCAGGAGAACAGAGCCTACAATTTCGAGGATACACCCGCCACAGCCAACGTGCGCCGACGGCTCCGTCCTTCTTGGTTGCTCGACAGTTCTTTTGACGGAACCATCAAGAATTCTAGAGGGGGACGCGGTGGCTCACCCCCATGTCCGTCGTGTCAGTCGCGTCAGTTGACGCAACGTATCGCCCTGGCACCCAGTGGAGTTCCCGTCTTTCCTTCAGCCCGCAGTGAGCGAGGGAGATGGGGTCGGAGAGGGCTCCCGCCTGCAGGAATCGCGAGCCGAGCAGCCTTTGATTCTGGGCGAGCCCGCCAGAGAAACCGCGGGCGCACCGGAATGTCAATATTTGCGAATTGAGCAGTATTGAACAGACGCCCGACTCCCTCCTTGGCGAGACTACCTTCAACGTGAAACTACCTTCAACGTAAACGAGTGTCGGCCCATCTCTGGATAACAAGCTTATGCAGGCTAGGCCACTGATCGGGTCAATAGCGGCATCTCACCCGATTAGATAGCAAATTGCCGGCTATCTAACCGACAACAACGAAGATTCTGAGCACTGGGGATCATGACCTCAGACGCTATACGTGTCTCTGTTCGCAGTTCACAAGTTGAACCCGCTCCCAAGCGGTCAATTCGTAAAGGCCATCCATGAAAAACTTAAGAAACCTTGCTCTCCTTGGTGCAGTACTGGTCCTGTCCGCGTCGTTCGCCTCGGCGGCGACAATCTCACCCTATGGCGAGATCAACTTTAGCGGCGATGGCGGACTCTCCGGTACCGCAGGCTATCTCTTGACCCTGACCCTCACCAACGGCGCGGTTCCCCCCAGCAGTGTGTCATCCAACACCGCGGACCTCGCCGTCGCCTCGGGCAGCTTCAATGCGTTCCCCACGACTCCGGGCTTTCTCCAGCCAGTCACCATATACGCGTTCACCTCGCCCACCCTTCCCGCAACCCTCTTCACCACAACCTACAACGGGGTAATGGCCACATTCGACCCAACCACCTTCATCTCCTCCAATATCAACGTGTCCGGCAGCAGCGAACTCATCGGCGGAATGTTGTCCGAGACCGGATACACCACCACCTATGAAGTTCTCGACCTCACCTCCGTGGAGAACGGCTCAACCTTCACCGCGGATGTCGTTGCCTCACCCCTCCCCGAACTCAGCAGCCTCATCCTTCTCGGAACCGGCCTGGTTGGTGCCTCGGCCCTCTTCTTCCGCAAGCGGCGCCGCATCGTATGAATCTTCTCCCTTAAATGATTTCGCCACGGAGCGTCGCGAGGGCGGCGCTCCGCCTCTATTTGCGACGCATGTGCGCTAGGACACGGACACAGCAGCCTCCGGAGTCGTAGGCTTTAATCATGCAAGGTAGCATCGAGTTCAATAAGCTTCAACGTGACATGACGCCACGGGATGCGGTAATCAGCTTCCAGTGCTCTTCACCTGACTTCGTCCAGGTGAGTGAGACGATCGACGGCGAAAGCGTTCATCATCGGGAGGTCCAACGACACCCCGATGTTGTGACCGAAATAGAAGAGAGATACATGTTCTTCGCGAAGCAGGCAGACGCCGCGAGGAGCCAGGTCATGCGGGGTCATTCCTGCGTGTTCAACGTCTACTTTCGGGAGCCTTAGCCTTCCCGTGGACCTGCTGCGGAGTTACGCCACCGAGGAGATGATGGCCCACGCAATGGCGATTCTTCATCAACCGAGCAGGCGAACGGCACAGGAGCGTTGTTGCAACCGGCGTTCCAACCGATGATCCTGCAGCGGGTAAAACGGCTACGTAGCGATTGCGGTGTCGAACTTTGTGTAATTGTCGAGGTAATCTTTGACGATCAGATAGCACTCGCAAGAGGTCTTGGTGAGCCCAGCAACGTCGAGGATGCGAATTTCTCCGCGGGTGTATTCGATAAGTCCTTTTCGCTTGAGAATCCCGGCGGTCGTAGAAATAGTGGGACGGCCACCCCCAAGCATGTCTGCGAGAAACTGATGCGAAATCTTGAACCTGTCGGCGTTGGTGCGCTCCCCACAGATGAGCAACCAGCGGGCGAGTCGCTGTTCGAAGTTGTGTTTCACATTGCATCCAGCGGATTGCATTGCCAGTAGGAGTTGTGCCTGAACATAGCGCAGAGCCAGAGAATGAAAGTCGCCGCCAAGGTCGAACTCTCTTCTCGCGTCCTCAACGCGGCAGGTGTAGCCATGGCCGGCAATCTGGGTATAGACGCGATTCAGACTCTTTCTTGTTCCCATAAGAGCCGAGACCCCGATGACGGACTCATACCCGAACATCCCTACCTCGACCTGAGACCCGTCCTTGAACGTCGTCGTAATGGATGCCATCCCCTCTTCGAGAAAACAAAGGCGATCGATCGGGTCACCGGGGTATTCGATTTCATGTTTCAGCTCGAATTTGACCGGCAGCAATCGAAGGCGCTCAACGATGTCCCCGTC
>PLUT01000272.1:0-5699 GCA_003162875.1 Granulicella sp. | reverse complement strand
TCATTTTGGCAGATCCGTCAATCTTTTCCTTCTTTCATCGCGGGTCTCCCGACGAAGCCACCCTGGTCAGTTCGGATGCGCGTACTATGTGCTCGCCAATCTGAACCCAGGGGTGGGTCATTTCCATGATCCAGATGATTTCAGGAGTGATACGCATTGAATCGACTGCTTGCCGGTAATGGGTCCTCTGGTGAACTCAGACCGCATCGGGACGAGTCATTCAGATTTCTGAGGTGAGAAGCATGACCTTTGACCTGGCCACCTTTTTGCAAGAAGCGGGAGCGGGGCGAAGAATCGTCCAATTGAAGCCCAGGCAGGTCTTCTTTTCGCAGGGAAGTTCGGCTGACTCCATCTTTTACCTTCGGTCGGGCCGCGCAAGACTCACCGTCGTTTCGCAAGACGGGAAGGAAGCCACCGTCGCGCTCCTCTCTGCCGGGGAATTCATTGGAGAAGAGTCGCTGGCGAGCATCGGTGGGCTGCACATGGCCACTGCCAGCGCCATTGACCTTTGTACAGCGCTCAGGATAGAGAGGGAGGAAATGGTCCGCCTGATGCACGAGGAGCACGGCTTCTCTGAAATGTACTTGAAATTCCTGCTGACCCGGAGCATGCGATCCCAAGCCGACCTTGTTGCTCAGCTTTTCGACTCCAGCGAAAAGCGTCTGGCGAGAATTCTCCTCATCTTGGCCGAATTTGGTGAGCCGGGAAAACGGGAACGCCTGATTCCTCCCATCACGCAGGAAACTCTAGCAGAGATGGTCGGCACCACCCGGTCCCGCGTCAGCTTCTTCATGAATCGCTTTCGCAAGCTTGGCCTTATCGAGTACAACGGCCGCATTCAGGTCAATAGGTCGCTGCTCAACGTAGTGCTGCACGATCAATTCACCGAGCGTAACCCCGAGAGACCCCCTGGTTCACCCACCCCGCGTGTTCGATCAAAGACGGCTAGACGCGGCTAGAGCGCGCGAACGGGCGTGCGCAACATGCGCCGCGCCGGAGTGCCCCAGGAGGTCCGTATGTCCATCTCCGGCCACAAGACAGATTCGATGGAACGCAGGTACAATATCGTAGACGGCGAAGATATGAAGACCGCCAAGGAGCTGTTGGAACAGCGCAAGAAGATGGTTCCGGCTCCGGCGCGTCAGACCGCCGCATCCCAGTTCTTCTGAGGTCGCAAAGCATTCCAATGATCTATTTCCTGGTTACCATTCACGTCATCGTCTGTCTCTTCCTTATCGGCGTGGTCCTGCTGCAGCAGGGCAAGTCGGCCGACCTGGCCGGCGCCTTCGGTGGTCAAGGTTCGCAGACGGCGTTCGGCCCGCGCGGTGCAGCCAACCTGCTGACCAAGCTCACCACCTATAGCGCGGTCCTCTTCATGTTGGTCTCCATCTCGCTGACAATCCTGCTGGCGCGCTCCAGCGGCGACCGCTCCGTCCTCGCCGGAACTCCAACCCAGCAGACGACACCAAAGAAATAACGGTATCCGCTGGCGCCGACCACTTGGGCCGGTTACCAACGCCTGAACGCGCTCTCGCCAAGCTCTGTGGCAACAGCTCATCCCGAGGCCGGTCCGCGGACGCCGGCAGGACAACCATGATCCACGAGATCCTTCCCGTCGGCATGCTCCAGTGCAACTGCTCCATCCTCGGTGACGAGACCTCCGGCGAGGCCATCGTCATCGACCCGGGCGACGACATCCCGCGCATCGTCCAACTGCTCGAAAAACATCACCTCACCGTCAAGCAGATCCTCATCACGCACGCCCATATCGACCACATCGCCGGAGCAGCGCGCCTGAAGAAACTTACCGGCGCGCCCATCCTCTATAACCCGCGCGATCTTCCGCTAGTCAAGATGATGGACATGCAGGCCGGATGGCTGGGCATGCCAACGCCAGAGGTCCCCCAGCCCGACGACACCCTCGAAGAGGGCCGCATCATTACCCTGGGCAGCGGGCTGGTAGCCCGAGGCTTTAGCCTCGGGTCTCCCGCGGTAAAGGACCACCAAAGGGACCTGGCTTTAGCCCCGGCAAGCCCCATCACCGGCATCATTCTGGCGACGCCCGGTCACACCCAGGGCAGCGTCTGCCTCTACCTGCCGGAGAAGAATCTGCTGCTCGCCGGCGACACGCTGTTCGCGGGATCGGTGGGCCGCACCGACCTTCCCGGCGGCGACACCCGCGCGCTGCTCAAGTCCATCCACGACAGGCTGCTGCCCCTGCCGGACGCGACCATGGTGATTCCCGGCCACGGGCCAAACACCACCATCGGCGAAGAGCGCGACTCCAACCCCTTCCTCCAGTAGTGTTTGGTCCGTCGAATTGAGCCCGTTTCGTTAAGGGCACGGCTTCAGCCGTGCCGTAAAAGCCAGTAGAAATCGTGGGGCTTTAGCCCCTGAGGTACGCGTTTCGCTGGTTCGACCGCTAATTGCTGCTGCCTAGAGCCAGCGGCACCGCAACCGAAGGCCTGACCAGGCTCGGGTTTTTCCATGACAATTCATGTGCCTCAACTATCAATTAATTCAAAAACATCTAGACAATAATAAATCTATAGAATGAACTATCCAGCCCGGATGTTTATTACTTATATTCATCCAAAGCTTCAACGTTTTCCACCGCGGATAAGTCGATTGTGGCCCGCCGAATGCCCTCCTCAAACTCGTCCGCAGGACCAATCAGGCTGACCACAATCCGGTTCCGTTCAGCCATCCCGTAGAACCATCCGGGATGCGTCAGGACCCCGCGCTCCCGCACCAGCCCTTCCGCGCAGTCTCGCTCGCCGGCACACCGCGGCAGGGCCATCACCGTGCTCCACCCCGCATCCGCCTCCAGCAGTTGCAGCAGTTCGGGCGACTCCTCCGCAATCCGCCGCAGGGTGGCCAGGTTTCCCCGCGCGCGTTCCAGTATCTGCGCCTGGAGCACCCCGCACCCCGCCAGCCAGCCCGGCAACGCCAACTGCACCGGCGCGTTCATCGAGAGGAACGTATCGGCCACAATCTCCAGCCGCGCCAGCGCCTCGGCCCGCAATCCCGCCGGCCCCAGCGTGGCGATCCACGCCGCCTTCATCTGCGGCAGCCCGGCAATCTTGCTCAGCCCGCTCAGCACAAAGGTCAGCGCCGGATGCTCCCCACATGCAAAACTCCGCGTCGCGGCAGAAATACCCGGTTCTGAGATAGGCCGGGACTGGTAGCCCAAGGCTTCAGCCTTGGGTCTTCCCGGCACAACCGCCATAGCGTCAACACGGGCTTTAGCCCCCGGGACATGCTCTCTGCCGCTTCCGGCCCACACCGAATCGCGCAGCGGATAATCCTCGCGCAGCGGATAATCCAGGAACACCTCGTCCACGATCAGCGCCAGTCCCCGGCGCGCACACAACTCCGCCAGCATTTCCCTCTCCGCCGCGCCGGTCCAGTGCCCCGTCGGGTTATTGGGATGGACTACCAGCACCGCGCGGCTCCGCGGCGTGATCGCACGCTCCAGTTCGGCAACGTCGATCGACCAGCCGTGGTCGTAGAACAGTGGATACGCGCGCAGCCGCACATCGTCCAGGTCCCCGAGAAAATCGAACAGCGGGTAGCTTGGCTGCGCCACCAGCACCTCGTCGCCCGCATCGCACAGCAGGCGGAACAGGAAGCTGTAGCTCTCGCTGGTGCTGGTCGTCAGCACCAGGTTATCGACCGAAATATCGGCTCCATGCCCCGCGTAGTACCCCGCAACCGCCTCGCGCGCGCTCCTCATCCCACGCGGATCGGGATCGTAGACCAGCGCCCGCGGATCGGCCAGCGGCCGCAGCAGCGCCTCGGCGTCATACGCAAACCCGCACCGTGTCGGATTCGAAATCGTCAGGTCGTAGATGCGCCCGCCGGACGCCCGCGCCTCGCGCACCGCCGCCGCATAGCTGCTCTCGCCCACATCCCACGAAGTCCGCGCAGAAAATCGACTCACAGGTCTATGCTAGAGCATCCGCCTCGCTCCGCCATTCCCCAACCCACTCGCTGGCAAGCTTAGTCGCCTTCACGCGCGTGAGCGCGTCCAGAACCGCACGAAGTGCCTTCTACAGCCGGTACGCCTTGCGCACCAGGTTGACGGCCAGGTCCTTCACCACCTCGAACGCCTCGGCCTCGTCCAGGCGGCCTTCTGTCACCAGTCGCGCCAGGAAGGCGCTGTCCACGCGCCGCGCAACATCGTGCCGCGCCGGAATCGACAGGAACGCCCGCGTGTCGTCGTTGAAGCCGACCGTGTTGTAGAAGCCTGCCGTCTCCGTCGCGGTCTCGCGGAAGCGCATCATGCCCTCCGGCGAATCGTGGAACCACCACGGCGGCCCCAATTTCACCGCCGGGAAGTGGCCGGCCAGCGGTGCGAGTTCCCGCGAAATCGTACTCTCGTCCAGCATGAACAGGATCAGCGTAAAGTTCGGCTCGTTGCCATACTTCCCGAGCAGCGGCCGCAGCGCGCGCACATACTCGGTCGCCGCGGGAATGTCGGCGCCCTTGTCGCGGCCGAACTTCTCGTACACCAGCTTGTTGTAGTTGCGGACCGCGCCCGGATGCAGTTGCATTGTCAGCCCGTCCTCGACGCTCATACCGGCCATCTCCGTCAGCATCTGCGCCTGGAAAAGTTCCACGTCGCCCGGCTGCGTTCGTCCGGTAAAGATGCGCTGGTACAGGCGTTCCGCCTCCTGCAGCGAAAGGTCGGCCGTCTGCGCGGTCAGGTGGCCGTGGTCCGTCGCGGTAGCTCCGTTCTTCTTGAAGAACGCCCGGCGCGAACGCAGCGCCGCCAGGTAACCCTTCCAGTCGGAGACGTCGATCCCGGAGACTTCGCCCAGCTTCTTCAGGTTGCCCTGGAAGCCCATGTATTCCGCATCGACCACCGCGTCCGGCCGGAACGTCGGCAGCACGCGGCCTTTCCATCCCGAGGCCCTGATCGCCTGGTGATATTCCAGCGAATCGAACGCCGCGTCGGTTGTAGAAAGCACTTCGATGTTGAAGCGGTCGAACAGCGCGCGCGGCAGGAATTCGGGCGTTTGCAGCTTCTTCGCAATCACCTCGTAAAATTCATCAGCGTTCGCGGGCGACAGCCGGTCGTTCAGGCCGAAGAGCTGGCTGAATGCATAATCCAGCCACAGCCGCGTGGGCGTGCCGCGAAACAAGTAGTAGTTCCGGGCGAAGATCCGCCACACTTCACGCGGGTCGGCGTTCTCCTTGCCATCCACCTGCGGGATGCCCAGCGACTCGAGCGAGATCCCCTGCGAGTACAGCATGCGGAAGATGTAGTGGTCGGGCTGGATGAAGAGCGCAGCCGGATTGGGAAACGGCTTGTTCTCGGCAAACCAGCGCGGATCGGTGTGGCCGTGAGGCGAAAGGATGGGCAGGTCGCGCACGGTTTCGTACAACTTCGCAGCCATCGCGCGTGTGGCAGGTTCAGCAGGAAAAAGCCGGTTTCGATCGAGCATGGGGTCCCTTACTCCTCTTGATGCGGCGCTCGTCCGGCCTTCTCATTTGTTCTGGCGTTCGTCGGAAGTCCCAACCCCACGCCATCCGGTTCTTGCTCCGACAGACAAGTCTACCGACCGGCGAAACATCCGGTCAACCCGCAAGGAGAACCGGTAGAGGTACAGTTTGCATTTGCTTTGAAAGGGCGCGGCTTCAGCCGCGCCGATGAGTGCCGTGAATTGACAGAGCTTTAGGTAGTGTCTGACGAA
>PLUT01000177.1 GCA_003162875.1 Granulicella sp. | reverse complement strand
GGGGCGAACGATACGCGGGCGACCATAGCGCGACTGGCGAAGCTGCGCGCGGAGAAAGGGGTGCTGCTGGGGCACGCGAACTTTGCAGCGTGGAACCTGGAAGACCAGATGGCGAAGACACCGGAGGCAGCGGAAAAGTTCATGGATGCGCTGGTGCCGGCGTCGACGGCGAAGGCGATTGCGGAAGGCAAGGACATCCAGGCGGCGATCGATGCTCAGGCCGCAGGCGCCTCTCAGGCCGCGGGCGCCGCGCAGAAGGGCGGGTTCCAACTGCAGCCATGGGACTGGGACGTGTACGCCGAGCAGGTGCGCAAGGCGAAGTACGATCTGGACGAAGACCAGGTGAAGCCGTACTTCGAGATATGGAACGTGCTGCAAAACGGCGTCTTCTATGCGGCGAACCAGTTGTACGGGATCACCTTCAAGGAGCGCAAGGACATCCCGGTGTACAACCCGGACGTGCGCGTGTTCGAGGTGTTCGAGGCGAACGGCAAGCCGCTGGCACTGTGGTATTGCGACTACTTCAAGCGTGACAACAAAGCGGGCGGCGCGTGGATGGACAGCTTTGTGCCGCAGTCGAAGCTGCTGGGCACGCGGCCGGTGGTTTTCAACGTGGCGAACTTCCAGAAGCCGGCGGCGGGCGAGCCGGCGCTGATCAGCTTNNGATGTGACGACGATGTTCCACGAGTTCGGCCACGCGCTGCATGGGATGTTCTCGAACGCCGAATACCCGTACCTTGAGGGCACCAACGTGCCGCGGGATTTCGTTGAGTTTCCCTCGCAGTTCAACGAGCACTGGGCGAGCAATCCGGCGGTGTTCGACCATTATGCGAAGCACTACAAGACGGGTGAGCCGATGCCGGCGGCGCTGGCTGCGAAGGTGCGCGCGGCGGAGAAATTCAACGGCGGGTATGCGCTGACGGAGATACTGGCGGCGGCGGAGCTGGACATGCAGTGGCACACGCTGCCGGCGACGGCCCCGGTGGAGGATCCGGACGTGTTCGAGAAGGCGGCGCTGGAAAGGAAACACCTGTGGCTGACGACCGTGCCGCCACGCTACCGGTCGAGCTACTTTGCGCACATCTGGAGCACCGGCTACGCGGCGGGATATTACGCGTACCTGTGGAGCGAGATGCTGGACGACGACGCGTACCAGTGGTTCGAAGACCACGGCGGGATGACGCGGGCGAACGGCGACCGGTTCCGCGCGATGATGCTGTCGAAGGGCAACACGGAAGACCTGGCGAAAGCATATTCGGCGTGGCTGGGCGCGGAGCCGAGCACGGCGCCAATGTTGAAGGACCGGGGATTGCAGTAAGGCAGTTGTGAGTTGTGAGTTGGGAGTTGGCGGGGTGATCCCACATCTCAGATTCGGGATGTGGGTCACCCGGCGATGTGGCAGAACAAGGACAACTACGGATATTCCGAGCGTCGCTCAGAATGACGACCGTTTGGGACTGGGAAGAATGACGAGCGATGATGTGGGCACCCGGGCCTGGGCGTGAGCCTTTACCCGCAGGTCCTTCGACTACGCTGCGCTACGCTCAGGATGACAATTTTTGTGGGTGCGCGGGGTTAGTTGGTGGCGGGTTCGGGGGCGGCGTGGAGGGCGTCGATAAAGAGGCCGGCCCAACGGGCGACGGGTTCGGCGTGGGCGCCGGTGACCGGGTCGCGGCTACCTTCGAGGGTGGCGAGTTGCACGGCGAAGTTGCCGACGGTGGAGCTTTCGGGCGAGCCGCGATGGACCTCGAGGCGAGTGGCTTCCTGGGTGAGGCGGTTGAGGAAGGCGTTCTGATTGGCGCCGCCGACGATGAAGAGGCGCTTGAGGCGCTTGCCGGTGATGAGAGCGACGCGGTCGAGCACCCTGGCATAGCGCGCGGCCAGCGAGTGGAAGATGAGGCTGGCGAAGGCAGGCGCGTTGGCGGGAGATTCGTCGAGCGGGGCGAGGTTGCGCTTGACGCGCTGGGCGTTGATGCGCTGGGGCATGCGCTCGGGCAGCAGCAGGTCGGGGTCGTCGACGTCGAGCAGGCCATCGGGGCAGGGAACCTTTTCGGCCGCGGCGCAGAGGGCTGCAATCTCCCACTGCTTTCCCTGGCTGGCCCATTCGTCCATGCACTGGCTGATGAGCCACATGCCATTGACATTTTTGTGGAAGCAGATTCTGTCGCCGACGGCGCCGAGGTTGGTGAAGTTGTCGGCCTGGGCGGCGGCGCTGTTGCGGGGCTGCTCAATGAGCGTGCCGACGAGCGACCAGGTGCCTGAGCTGATATAGGCCCAGTCGTTGCCGATGGCGGGGATGCCGGCGACGGCGGCTGCGGTGTCGTGGCAGGCGGGGGCGATCAGCGTGGTGTCGGCGAAGGCGGGCAGTTCACTAAGCGGGCCGGAGAGTTTGCCAATGTCGGTGCCGGGAGGAACGAGCTTGGGCGCGCTGGCGAGATCGAGGCGGAGGGCGTTGAAGATTTCGCGGCACCACTGTTTTTTGTAAAGCTCGACGAGCTGGGTGTGGGTGGCGTTGGTATACTCGGCGACGCGCGCGCCGCCCCAGTGGGCGAGCAGATACTCGGGGAGGTTGAGCCATTGCTGGCCTTCCGGAAGGCCGGCGAGCTGGTCGGCGTGGAGCTGGTAGACGGTGTTGAGGGGAAGGATCTGGATGCCGGTAAGCTCGCGCATGCGCTCCTGGCTGCACTTGCGGTGGGCGGAGCGCTCGGCCTTGACGGTGCGCGGATCGCGATAGCAGAAGGGATCGGCGAGCGGATTGCCGGCGGCATCCACGCGGACGTAGTCCACGGCCCAGCCGTCGACCGCGAGGGAGCGAATGCCTTCGGGGGCGAGCTTGGCGCACTTGCGCAGGCCTTGCTCGACGCCGGAGACGATGGCGTTGAGATCCCAGCGGAGGCCACCGTCGATCTCGCGCGGACTGTTGGGGAAGCGGTGGACGAGTTCGATGGCGGGGCGGCCGGACTTCCAGCGAAGCAGGGAGACGCGACAGCTTTCCGCTCCCAGATCGATGGCTATGGAGGCTCTCTGGTCGTTGGGTTTCAGCAGTCTGCCAAGTGAACTCTTGGTGGGGTCTTTCATCGTAGGAATGCCTCGGTCAAACCGCCGTCGACGGGGAAGATGTGGCCGGTGGTGCAGGGGGTATGCGGCCCGGCGAGGAAGAGAATCGCCTGGGCGCAGTCGCTGGGGTCGATGGCCTGGCGGGTCAAGGTCCGCCGGGCGTAAAACTTTGCCAGTTCGTTGCGCAACTCGTCGTCGGTGGCATTTTCGTCGAAGACGAGGTTGTATTTTTTCAGGCTGGCGATCACGCGGTCGCGGGGAAACATGGTTGAACCTTTCACTACGGTCGCCGGACTGATGGCGTTGACGCGGATTCTGGGGGAGCAGGTGACGGCAAGTTCGCGGACGAGATGGCTGAGGGCGGCCTTGGAGACATCGTATGCCTCGGTGCCTCGTTTGGCCACCACCGCGTTGGCCGAACTGGTGAGCACAATGCTGGCGTCGATACCCTGCGCATCGAAGACGGGGTGCGCCTCGTCGGCGAGAACAAAGTTGGCAGTGACGTTGATCTCGAGGGTGAGGCCCCACATGGAATCGGAGATGACGCCGTCGGCAGACGAGGGGAAGATGGCGGCGGTGTTGATGAGGATGTCCAACCCGCCGAACTGACGGACGGTTGCGTCCAGGGCGGCGTGGATGGTCTTGCGGTCGCGAATATCGATGGGGGTAAAGCCCACGGCCTCCTTGCCGGCAAAGGCCCTGGCCTCGTCGCAGACTCGTTCGGCGCCCTTGAGGTCACGGTCCGCGACCATGATGTGAGCGCCGCGGCGGGCCGCGAGCAGGGCAACTTCGCGGCCGATGCCGCTGCCTCCGCCGACCACCATCATGATGCGCCGGCCAAGTTCCTTCTCCGGGGGCTGACGGCGAATCTTGGCCTCCTCCAGCTTCCAGTACTCGATGCGGAAGGCTTCGCTGGCGGGCAGGGCAACGTAGTTGGCGTGGGTCTGGAACTCGCGGGCGGCCGCCGCGGGTCCGGCCTGGGGAATGCCGGTGCAGTCTGATTGTTCACTGCCGCCGGCGCTACCCGCGCCCAGGGCGCCCGCGCCGCGCATGACGCCGATGGCGTTGGTATAGAACTCGCCGGTGATGCGAGACTCGGTCTTGTTCTTGCCGAAACTGAACATTCCGACCCCGGGAACCAGGACCACGGTGGGACTGGCATCGCGGATGGCCGGGGAATCCGGCAGCGCATGAGCCTTGTAGTAGACGGCGTACTCGGCGCGATAGGTTTCGAGCGCGCTGTCGATCAGCTCATCCAGTTGGGCGGCGTCGCCGGCGGGATCCCAGTTGACGAACATGGGGCGGATCTTGGTGCGGATGAAGTGGTCGGGGCAGCTTGTGCCTAGGTGCGCGAGCGCCTGCGCCTGCTGGGAGTCGACGAAGTCGAGCACGTGCGGAGCGTCGGTAAAGCTGCCGATGACCCGCTGCCGGCGGGAAACGGCCCCGCGCAGGTGAGGCATGATGCCGAGGGCAATCGAGGCGCGGACGCCGGGGTCGCGAGGCTTGACGCGGGCACCTCCGAAGAGCTTGTAGCCGGGCGTTTGGGCATGGCGGTCGATGAACTGGCCGAACTGGTCGATGATGGCGATGGTGCTGAGGTAGCTCTCGCGCTGGGTGTTGCCCCAGGTGAACAGGCCATGGCCGCCGAGCACGACGCCGTCGCAGCCGGGAGTTTCCTTGACGATCCGGTGCAGCATCATGCCCAACTCGAATCCGGGCCGCTGCCAGGGGAGCCACGCCAGCTTGTGGCCGAATTCCTTATTGAACTCCTCCATCCTGGTCTTGCCGTTGGCCGAGGCTGCGAGCGCGATTCCCCAGTCGGGGTGCAGATGGTCCACGTGGGCAAAGGGCAGGTAGCCGTGCAGGGGCGTGTCGATGGAGGGGGCAACCGGATTGTTGCCAAAGGTGCATTGGGGGTAGAGGTCGACCATCTCATCTTCGTACTCGACGCCGCGGTAGACCTTCTCGAGCTCCAGCAGTTTTTCCAGATAGAGAGTGGCGAAGCCGGAGAGCTTGATGCTGCCAAGGTCGCCGCCGCTGCCCTTGACCCAGAGGATTCTGCGGGTTGCGCCGTCGAGCGGATCGACCTGGTCCAGCTTGGAACTGGTGTTGCCGCCACCGAAGTTGGTGATGCGCAGGTCCGACCCCAGCAGATTCGAGCGGTAGTGCAGCAACTCGGGAGGGCCAAGCTTTGCGGCGACCGCTTCGTCCCACTTGTCCTCGAGAAACCGAAGTTTTGTGTTCGCTGCCATGACGTCGACCTCAATCGGGACAGGATGTCCCCGACCATCATTCCACAGGAAGCAAAGGCACGCAAAGAAGCCGATGGTTTTGGGGAAATTCGTTCGTGACGGAGGTGCGCTTGGGCTTTGCCACGCCCTTTGCTATATGCTTACTTTCCGGCGGCAGACTGGCGGTTTGTCCGCGATTGGAACCAAAGCGGACTGGGTGTGAATCCATGAGACAAAGGCCATTTTCATTTCGTGTTCCGGCGCTGACTGCGACGGTGTTTTCGATGTTGCTGGGGGGAGCGGCCGCCAGTAACCCGGCCGGTGCACAGGCAGCGAAGCAGGCAGTGGAGAAGGCGGGGCCGCACGCCTACAACCTGACCGGAGATTTCCCGGGCACGCACGACCCTTCGATCATCAAGGAGGGAGACACGTGGTATGTGTTCGCGACGGGAAGAGCGCCGAACAACGGAGGTCACATTCCCATACGCTGCTCCAAGGACCTGATCGCGTGGAAGCAATGCGGCAGCGTGTTTGACCAGCTTCCGGACTGGATTGCGAACGATGCGGGCGTGCCGCGCGCCCGAGGACTCTGGGCGCCGGATATTTCCTACTTCGACGGCAAGTTCCATCTGTACTATGCGTACTCGGCGTTTGGGAAGAATACGTCGGGGATTGGCCTGGCGACGAACGTGACGCTGGATGCGGGCCGGCCGGACTACAAGTGGGTCGACGAGGGGTTTGTGCTGCGGTCGGTGGCGACGGATGACTTCAACGCGATCGACCCGAATCTGGCGATCGACAAGAGCGGGCAGACATGGCTGGCGCTGGGGAGTTTCTGGTCCGGCATCAAGCTGGTGAAGATCGATCGGAAGACCGGGAAGCCGGCGGCCGACGATCCGACGCGCTACGCGCTGGCGACACGCACCAAGCCGCCGAACGCCGCGCCGGCCAGGCCGAACCTGCCGGCGGATTGGGAGGCGGTAGAGGCGCCGTTTATCCTCCCGCACGCGGGCTACTATTACCTGTTCGTGTCGTGGGACCTGTGCTGCAAGGGAGCGCAGAGCACCTATCGCACCATGGTGGGACGGGCGAAGAANNCTGGTGGGGAACGACACGTGGGTCGGGCCGGGCGGCGAGTCAGTGCTGCTGGGCAAGGGGAACGACCCGGACATTATTGTGTACCACGCGTACGACGCGGTGACCGGAAGGCCCGCGCTGCAGATTTCAACCCTGGTGTGGCGGAACGGCTGGCCAGTGGCCGCAGTGCAGCGAGCAACAACGGCGGCTATAGCGGCGAAGGCGGGGACGTCGCCGTGAAGGACCAAGATCTAATGGATACGCTGGGGCAGCAACTGCGACCAGTGATGATGCGCGCGGAAGACGTAATGGCCGATGAGCCAGCCTCCTGACGCACCGAGCAGGACATCCGAGGGGAAGTGCTGCTGCGCCATCACGCGGCTTGCGCTGATGCCGGCGGCGGCAGTGTACACACCGAACTGCGCCCATTTGGAGCGGTACTCGCCTGCTATGACCGCGGCGGACGACCACGCGATCCAGTTCCGGCAGCGGATTTTGCCTAACGACGGCCCATCCGATAGTCGACGTAGAGGATGTGAGCTTTGATCTGGTCGCCCGTTCTGTACTGTGGGAGATGCGCCATCTTCAGCATGGTGAGGATGGACCCGGGGTTGCCATCGGTCCACTCGATAACCGAGGGCAGAACCGCTTCAAGATTGGAAGCGCAAAGTTGGCTGCTCTCGGCATTGCGCCGGGCAAACTCCATTGCAACGGAATGCGGCAGGTTTTTCAGTTCCATGCGTTCCGACTTGCTCGTGCAGAGCGGGCGCAGGGCACCGATATCCTCCATATGCGGAGATCGCGACGCAAAGATCACAGGCGTTCGCCCGTAGTAGTGCAGATCCTTGATCATGCCAGTTACGACACGAGACGGGGCGTCGAGTCGATCGAGAACCACCAGAAACGGCTGGGTATCAAGGGCACGGTTCACGATGCCCTTCAACGAGGATGTGGACAATGTTGCGACGTTTCCCGGGATCACTATTCGCTCGTCCGCTGAATGCAGTGCATGAAGCAATGTGAGTACAAGGTCCCGTGGTGAACGGGTCTGACTGACGTAAAGCGCAAGCGGCTGAGAGGCAACGAAGGTCTGCAATAGTCTTGATTTGCCGACTCCCTCCGGCCCATACACCAGCAGGGACTTGCGCATAGTGGCGTGGCTCCGGAGCCGACCCAGCTCTGCCTGGCGTTCGACGCAACTCAGATATTCATCGGTCGGCTCACTTTGGACTGAAGATAGTGGCATTGCTGAGCCTCAGGCGGTTTCCTTCGCCATTCCTGTTCCGCGGCTGAACCAGATTAGACAAGTGCCGAAACATCCCGTTCCAGCCGGTTGAGCCGTTCAACTGCCGACTGTACGGCGGGAGTTCCTTCTTCTTTGAGTTTCCGCGCCCGGTCAAGTGCCTGTTCTGCAATGCGGCTGATTTCATGCAGCAGCTTGCGGATCTCGACCTCCAAGCGGTCCCGACTTTCCTGAATGCGATTGAGAACATCGTTTTGCACGCGCGAGCTGTTCACTTCTAAAAGGTGCCGCAGAAATTCTCGCGCATCTTTCGCGATTACCTTGCGTCCTCCCACAAACGGCAAGAAGATGTCGGCGAGCCAGCGCAGCGGTGATGGGGGTTGCGCAGTTCCGATGAAGTCCTCGAA